>CAJBOM010000096.1 GCA_903956835.1 uncultured Verrucomicrobiota bacterium | reverse complement strand
GGAACGCCAAAGGCGCGGTCGATGCCGAGATCGGCGAGGCGGCGAATGACATATTCAACAACCGTAAGATTTTTAGACATCCGCAGATCCTGCCAATCCCAAGTCGCACGGGCAACTTCTTGTTTATTGTCAGCTTCGGGATTTTTCTGGGTGAACAATTACGGGGCGGTTCTTTTCGTGTAGCTGGGCCAGGGAGGTTAGGCCGCAGAGGCGGGCCTGATCGCGCAGGGTATAAAGAATAGACTGGAGGACTTGGCGGACCCCGCCTCGGCCGTTATCTACGCAGGCATAAATAACTGGCCGGCCAATGCCGACGAATTCCGCTCCCTGAGAGACGGCGATGAGGACATCGGTTGCGCTTCGGACACCGCTATCGAACCAGACACCGAAACGGGGGTCAGATTTCTTAACCTTCTGGTGGATTTGCCTGAGTACATCGATCGGACTGACGGAGTTGAAGACGAAGCGGCCACCGTGGTTACTGACATAGACGCCATCCACCCCTGATTTCTGCACAGCGACGGCGTCTTCCACGCTCATCACCCCTTTCACCACAAGGGGGAGTCCGCGCCGATGGGTTATCTTGGAGTAGGCGGGGGAGATGGTTTGCCGGGTGTGAGCCAACCGAGCGAGATAGGCGACCGACCACGGGTACATTTTTGATTTTGGGTTTTTGTCCGAATTTTGTTTGGCCATACCTTTGAACTGGATTTCGCGGGCATAGGTGAAGGCACTTTTCAGATCGAAGGTACGGGCCAGTTTGGCAACTGGAATCCGCAAACGGCGGGAGGCGTAGGCAAGGACGGAAGGAGTGCGGGTGCCGACGCAACGGTTCTTGAGGAAGCATTTATAGTTAAACATCGGATCTTCGAAGAGGTTGCCGGCAATTTTTGAGGCGTAGGTGAAGTCGGCATAATCATCCATCATCTGAATCCCGCCATGGCCAGCACCGGCATCGATGGTGAAGATGAGGACGGAGAGGTTGGTCCGCTTCACTCGTTCAATGATTGAACGGTTGATGTCATCGTCATCCGTTAGATAGATCTGGAACATGGAGAATGGTGGGGCGCCTCCTGGGCTGCGTAGGCGGGGATTGAAGTAGTAGGCGTTGCCTTCGACGGCACGGCAGATCTTCTCCAAGTTGTATTTGGTCAGATGGCCGAGGGTGTAGACCACGTTGGCATCGGTCGCCCCTTGGGCGCAGGAGATCTCGTCCGAATTCTTCCCGTAAAGGTTGGCGGCTCCGTAGGGGGCGACAAAAATCGGGGTGGGGCTGGTCAGTCGGGTTACGCCTAGCTCCTTGGACGAGAGAACCACGGTTTGGGAGTAGGAGAAGGATTTGTCAGATCGGAGATAGCGGGGAGTGATGCGGTATTTTGAAAACGCCTCGACATTTTTGCGGGTGCTATCGCCAGCGGCTGATTCGGCTTCGCCGTACCAGCCAAAGACGTGTTTCGAAACCTCGCTTTTCACCTTGGCCCGCAGTTTTTCCATATCCCAAGGGACGGGAGGGAACTCGTTTTGTTTATCAGAAAGGGCGCCCTTGATTTCTCGGTAGCCGAGAAGGGGGCGTAAGGATGTTTCTGTAAAGCGGCGGGCATAGCTGTCGGTGGAGTTGAGGAGAGTGCGGATGCCGTTTTCGGTGAGGTCGACAGGGAATTTCTTCATGGGGTGGATTTTTAAAGGTTTGCGAGTCACTGTGTTTATGGATTTTCGGATAGGGTGACACCAGAGTTATTTTCGAGGAAGAAGTCGATCGACCAGGCGGTTTCAAAGAGGACAACCGTTCGGTTTTGGGCATCGGTAGCTTGAATGGCGGTAGAGGGCAGAACGAGGGGTTTTGGGTTGGATCGTGATTCTGTGGGCCAGCGGACGAATTTCCAACGTGCGGGCTCGATCCGGGTTTCGGCTCCATATTCGGATTCGAGGCGATGACGGAGGACATCGAACTGGAGGGGACCGACCGCGCCCAGGAGGGGAATGGCTGAGGTGTTTCCTTCGAGCTGATATTTCTGAGCGACTCCTTCCTTAAGGAGCTGATCGAGGCCCGTGCGGAACCGCTTTTGCATGGCACTGGTGGCGCAGTGGACGAAGGCAAAGCACTCCGGTGGAAAGCGTGGAATCTCGTCGAAGAGAGTGCTTGGCTCTTCCGTGAGGGTATCGCCGATTTGCAGGTCGTGATTTCCCACGAGACCGACAACATCGCCTGGCCAAGCGTCGTCGACAGTTTCGCGTTCCCGAGCAAAGAGGCGTTGGGAGTTAGAGAGACGTAGATTCTCCCCGGTACGGGGATTGAGTGCGACCATATCTCGGCGGAAGTGTCCTGAGACTACTCGGACGAAGGCGACACGATCTCGATGACGTGGATTCATGTTAGCTTGGATCTTGAAAACGAATCCTGAGAATGATGGAGATTCAGGGAGGATTATTTCCTTGGAAGAGCGGCGAGGGCCAGGGGGCGAGGCGAACTGAAGGAAGCGTTCGAGCAGGAGTCGGACGCCGAAATTATTTGCGGCGCTACCAAAAAAGACAGCGGTGAGTTTTCCTGCACGCAGGTCATCAAGTTGGAAGTTGGCTCCTGCCCCATCGAGAAGGGCGAGTTCATCGCGGAATTTCTGATAGGTATCGGGAGAAAGGGAGGCACGGACTTTGGGATCGTCGACGCCACCGACCTGTTCGGGAGCGCGAAAGGCACCTCCGGGGACTTTTTCGAAAAGGTGGACCTCTTTTTCTTGGCGGTCATAGACCCCACGGAATTCAGGACCACTGCCTAAGGGCCAGGCGCAGGGGGCGGCATGGATGCCGAGAACGTTTTCAAGTTCATCCAGAAGATCGAGCGGGTCACGAGCGGGACGATCGAGCTTGTTCATGAAGGTAAAGATGGGGACTCCGCGGCGTCGGCAGACTTCAAAGAGTTTTCGGGTCTGTGGTTCGATTCCTTTGGCAGCATCGATTACCATAACCGCGGCATCGACCGCAGTAAGGACTCGATAGGTATCTTCGGAAAAGTCTCGGTGGCCTGGGGTATCCAGGAGGTTGACGACGTGGTCGCCGTAGGGGAACTGGAGGACGGTGGAGGAGACGGAAATTCCGCGTTGCTTTTCGAGCTCCATCCAATCGCTGGTGGTGGCTCTTTGGTTGCGACGAGCGGTGACGCTGCCTGCGAGTTGGACTGCCCCGCCGTAAAGGAGGAACTTCTCGGTGAGAGTGGTCTTTCCTGCGTCGGGATGAGAGATAATGGCAAAAGTGCGGCGCCTCGCGATTTCGCGAGCGGCCAGAGGGTTGGCTGGGCTAGGGATCGGGGTCATGCAGTTTGCTTCCTTCTTGTGCCAAGTGACCCGGCAAATCGGTCCACGACAGCGGGTGAATCCCGCGGTTCGGCTGAGAAGGATTCAAAGGCAATTCTGCGGGCGTAGCAACGTAGGAATCTTCGAGGAGCGGGTGGAGCAGGGTGTGTTTAGTTCTTGTGGGGGTCGGATCAAATCGGACAGAGTGGAGGGATGAAAAGAAGCCTCTTTATGATTCTGTTTTTCGCAGCGAATGGGTTTAGCCAGACCGCGGCGGTGACTCCTCCGCCTGCGGCACCCCCCGAGAGGCCTTTTATTAAGTGGGCGGATGCGAATGACCAAGATTATTACGGGTACAACGACTACTACTATGGCGGGGGCGGTTATGGGTATGGCGGATATGGAGGCCGTGGCAGGGATTGGAACAATAGTTCAGACGGGCGTTATGAAAGCAGGGGAAATCATCGTGGCGCGGATCGGGCGCGGGGTGGTGGAGGTGGAGGGCGTGGGCGTTAAGAAGACTGTTCTGGAACGCGGAACTGTTGGTTTAAGGTTTGGTTAAGCTCGTCCATGGCGAGGGTGAGGTCGGAGTGGAGTGGTGTGGTGGGGGTGGTGGCGAGTGCGGTGGCGACACGTTGAGATAGTCCGTGGCTCGGGTTGGTTTCGGTGATTTTGCCGATGAGTTGGTCGACTTGCTTAATTTTTTCTCGGGTGGAGCGGATTGTTTCTAGGGCTTGGGTTTGGGAAAGTGTGCCAGAGGATACCTGGAGGAGCTGTTGGCATTGGAAGAGGCGACAGCGGTGGGGACGATTTTCATAGATGCCACACTGACTATTTTGGTGGGCGGGACAGGGTTGACGAAAGCTAAGGGCGCCTTTTTTTCGTTTAAGAATCAAGCCGAGGGAGGAGAGGGAGGTGGCGGAATCGTTGGGTTGGAGAACCACAGAGTGAAAGAGAGTGCCGTCGCAGCACATTCCACAACTGGAGCATAAGGAATTGCTCGGGTCTGCGGGAATGGAAGGCACAGATTTGAGAATAAACAAAAAGCCGGTGCTGACGATAAAAGGTCAGCACCGGCTGGTTGATCACTTCTCTAGGAAGTGTGTTGCGTAAGAGTTAGTTCTTTTCCGCAGGCGGCTTAGCCTTCGACGGCTTGTTTGTGGATGTGTGGTTGGTTGAATCGCTACCGCAGCTACCGCAGTGAGCGTAGGTGGGTGCGAGGGATAGGGTTAGCAAGGTTAGGGTCAGTAGTATGTATTTCATTGGATAGTTCTTACTTTGTATTGGATCGGTGTCAAATGATGAGAGTATCGACCTACGCCCCCAGTTTAAGAAAAGGCTTATATAAAGCGCTTATAGACAACAAGATATCAGACCTACGGCCCCACGTACGTTGTTGCACGGGAAGGGTTTGGGAGGGCTATTTTTGAAGTTTGCGGAGTTGGTCGCCGAGGAAGTTTAGTAAAAGAAGAGTGAAGGCGAGGAGTAGGGAGGGAAAGACGATCAACCACCATGGAGTTCGGATGGGGTTGAGGAGGGCGGCACCATCGGCAAGAAGGGTGCCCCAACTGGCGAGGGGGGCTTGGACGCCGAGTCCCAGAAAGCTAAGGAATGATTCTTCAAGAATAACTGCGGGTAGGGCGAGGGTGAGGTAGGTAAGGACGATAGGGATTACTTGAGGGAGGATTTGGCGAAAGAGAATGGTGGGAGTGTTTTGTCCGATAAGTCGTGCGGAGAGGACGAAGGCTCGCTCTTTGATGGAGAGGACTTGGGCACGAACGATTCTGGCTAAGGTGAGCCATTCGACGAGTCCGAGTCCGACGAAAAGAAGGAGGAGTCGGGCATGGGAAGCGAGCGGAGCGAGGAAAGTGCCGTCGAGAAGATGCTTTAATTTTAAATCGAAGAGGCTGATAAGGACGATGACGAGAACGATGCGGGGAAGAGCGTAGAGAATATCGACGAAGCGCATCATGGCGTTATCGATGCGGCCACCGAGGTAGCCTGAGATAAGGCCATAGGTAACACCGACGAAAAGGCTGATGGTGGCTCCGACGAGACCGACGAGGAGGGAGATGCGGGCGCCGAAGAGCAGGCGAGTGAGAAGATCACGTCCATGGAGATCGGTGCCGAGCCAGTGAGTGGCGTCGGGTGAGGCCAAGCGGGTTTGGGAAATCTGGTCTACGCTGTAGGGACTAAAGTAGGGGCCAAAAATTGCGGCGAGGGTCAGGAAAGCGAGAGCGGCTAAGCAGAGATGGAGAGCGCGCGGTTTCATGAAGAGAGACTGATGCGTGGATCGAGAAGGGCGGTGAGCCAGTCTGCGACCAGATTAAAGAAAAGGAGGAGCAGGCAGTAGACGAGGACAACACCTGAGACGAGAAAGACGTCACGGTTGATAACGCCACTGACAAAGAATTGGCCGATTCCTGGGATTGCGAAGGTTTCCTCGATGAGGAGGCTACCAGTAAGAATACTGGCGGCGAGAGGTCCAGCGTAGGCGACGAGGGGGAGGATGGCAGGGCGGAGGGCGTGGAGGAAGACGAGGTTGGGTTCGGTGACCCCTTTGGCTCGAGCGGTGCGGATAAAGTCTGCGCCAAGAACTTCGAGGAGTCCTGAGCGAGTGAGTCGAGCACAGACACCGACGAAGGGCAGGCTGAGGCAGAGAGCGGGGAGCACGAGTTGGGAGGGGCTACCCCAACCTGCAGGCGGGCACAGGTGGATGTAGAAAGAAAAGAGAAGGACGGTAACGGGAGCTAAAATAAAGGTGGGGATGGAAAGAGTGAGCAGGGCTAGGCCATTAAGAAGAGTTCCCGAGGGTTTTCCTTGGCGGGCGGCGGACCAGGCTCCTAAGGGAATGCCAAAGGCGAGAGCGAGAGTGAACGCGATGGAGCCGAGAAGAAGAGAGCGCGGTAGGGATTGGCCGATAATTTCGTTGACGGAACGGCCACGAAATTTTAGAGAATCGCCCAAATCCCCGTGGAGAAGGTTCGAAGCATAGTGGAAGAGTTGATTGGGTAGCGACCCGGAGAGACCGTACTTGGTCTCGAGTATGGATTGGGTGGCGGGATCGAGGGCGCGTTCCGAGGAGAAGGGGGAACCGGGCGCAAGACGAACTAGGAGAAAGCAGATGGCTATAACAGAGAGGGCGACGGGAATTGAGGAGAGGATGCGTCGAAGAAGAAAGGAGATCATGGAGGAGGTAGGTTACGAGTGTAAGGGTCTCGTAGGGAAGTGCAGAAGGGAGAAGTAGTTACGAAATGTGGATTACTCTCCAGTGGTTACGTGACGCAATAGTCAGAAAAAAAGTGGAATAATTAACAACAGGAACTAGCATAATCTTTAGATGAGGATCTTGTCAAAGCTACTGGTTTTGAGTTGGCTATTTTCTGGATTGGCGGGGGTGGTGCACGCTGAATTGCTAGTGGGAAATATAGGAAATCCCGCCATGGCCAATGCCCATACCGTAATGCGGACCTCAACAAAATATGCACAAAAATTCACCACAGGGAATCTTAACCTAGGCGATGCGGATCTGAATGGTCTTGTTTACCATAAATTTTCTTGGGCATTGGAGCCTGCGATAGCAGGGTACGATCCCGTTCTCGATGGTTGGCCTTGGGCCGAATACACTATTTTTGAGTGGAGCCTCTTGTCTGATGTGGGAGATTCCCCTGGCACTGATCTTATCAGTCCCACTGTTTTCACTATTTCAGAACCTGGGGTTGCATTCGATAGCTACAATGGTTCATATGGGTCATTCGTTCTGCAGTCGAACTCATCGTACTGGCTAAGCATCCGTTTTTCTGCTGCGAACAGCTACACTGGGATTAGTATGTACCCTACTTTGCCGGTGACTTCGGATTCGGCAGTTTATGGAGCCGGTACCTTAGGAGGACTTATGGTTAATACCGGAACTGGATGGACGGGGTTATCTGAACGGGCACTGATACAGATTGAGGCGGAAAGTGTGCCTGAACCTGCTTCGTTACAGCTTTTGGGGTTCAGTTTGAGCAGTCTGTGGATATTGCGGGGCAGACGTCGTAAGTTTTAGCCTGACGGTTAAGGCCAAGGATTGGAGGCACCCTATGTTGGGCCTTTTCTGATCCTTCTAGAAAAGGCTCTGCAAGTTATCGATTATTTTTGAATTCAATGGATTTAGGATCTAGGGACCTCTTAATTTCGGAAAAGGGGTGGTCATCGAGAAGGTTGGGGTAGAGACCGGCCCACTTCGTTGGGTCGAACATAAGACAACCGATGAAATGGTAAATGGGGATGATAGGGAAGGCTTGGGTGACGAGAATGGTTTCAGCTTGCTGCATGAGTTGGAGGCGGCGTGCGGGGTTCGGCTCGGCGAGAGCGGAGGCGAGGAGGGAGTCGTAGGTGGGGTCGGACCAACCTGTACGATTATTGCCGCGACCTGTGACAAAGCAGTCGAGAAAAGTATTAGGGTCGTCGTAATCTCCGACCCAGCTGGAGCGGGCGATATCGAAATCAAGTTCATCGAGGGAGCGAAGGTAAGTAGCCCATTCTTGATTTCGGAGTTCTACGGTGACGCCGAGTTCGCGTTTCCACTGGGCTTGAATCTCGATAGCGAGTTGTTCGTTGAGTTCTGACTTATTGTAGAGCAGAGAGACTCGGGGGAAGTCCTTTCCATTGGGAAAGCCTGCTTGGGCGAGGAGGCCACGGGCGGTATCGGGATCGGAGGAGAGACCTTCGGGGGGTTGGTAGTCGGCCATGCCGCGTGGGCAGAGTGCGGTGGCGACGGGTTCATTTCCGCGGGTAATTTTGTCGGTGATGGCTTCTTTATCAAGGGCGATGGCGAAGGCGCGCCTGATTCGAGCATCGTTGAAAGGAGGGCGAGTGACTTGAAATCGGTAGAAGTAGGTGGCGAGGAGTGGTCCCGGATGGAAATCGGCCCGCCCGCGCAGTTCGGGAAGAATTAGAGAGGGAATGAGTCCTTTATCGAGGAGGACGTCGGCTTGTCCTCCCGAGTAGAGATTAAAAGCGGTACTGGCGCGGTTGACGGCGAGAGCATCGATGCGGTTTAGGGCAACGCGATCGGGGGTGTGATAAAGCGGATTTTTTTCGAGCGAAACGCGGTCGTTGATTTTCCAGTCAAGGAGACGGTAGGGACCGTTGCCGACCCAGTTTTCGGGGCGTGTCCAGCGGTCGCCGTATTTTTCTACGGTCTGACGATGGACGGGTAGGTAGGTGGTGAAGGAGGTGAGAGCGGGAAAGAAGGGGGTTGGATTAAGAAGTGTGACGCGAAGAGTTCGATCGTTGATAACTTGGATTCCGACAGAAGAGGCGGGAACTTTTCCCGAGTGGTAATCTTCTGCACCAGCAATGAAGTAGAGGATTTCGGAATAAGGAGAGCCGGTTGCAGGATCCAGAGCACGGAGCCAACTGTAGCGATAGTCTTCGGCGGTCAGCGGATTTCCATTGGACCAGCGTAAGTTGGGGCGAAGGGTGAAGGTGTAGATACGGCCATCGGGGGAAATCGTCCATTTTTCGGCACAACCTGGAACGGGACGGGCGCGAGCGTCGCGACGGACGAGGCCTTCCATTAGAGCGGTGGTGAGTCGTCCCTCAAGTTGGCCTGAGATGATGGCGGGATCGAGGGACTGGGGTTCTGCTCCGTTGCAGATAATGAGATCAGCGCGAGGACGGGAATGGCAACCCGTTAAAAGGAGGACAGGGAAAAGTAGGGCGAGCAGACCGGGGATACCCCGGCAGAGAGTCATTAGGGTTTGTCGGGTACGACTGGCGTGGCGGGCGGAAGTGGGGTTGCGGTCGCTGTGGGTAGTGGGGCGGTGGGCAAGGTTGTGGAAGTATTGTTGGTGGTGGCAGTGGGGAGCGGTTTGCTGAGTTCTTCTTGGAGTTTGCTGTTGCCCGAACTGCGGTGACTGTAGAGAAGACCGAGGGTGAGGGTGAGAGTCATAAAGATGACTCCAAGCCAGATGGTGGCTTTGGTGAGGACGTCGGAGGTCTGGGCTCCAAAGATTGATTCGGTGAAGTTGCCACCAAAGGCAGCGCCTAAACCCTCCGAGCGAGGTTTCTGCATGAGGACGAGCAAGGTCAGAAGAGTGCAAACGAGGATATTGATCCCCAGTAGAACGTAGATGGCGAGATTAATCATTTTAGGATGCCCGAAGGGTTCGAGCACTTTCGATAATATCGAAAAAAGCCTTCGCGTCGAGACTTGCTCCGCCGACTAGCGCGCCGTCGATATCGGGCTCGGACATAAGGGCGGTAGCGTTTTCGGGTTTCACGCTGCCGCCGTAGATCACGCGAACATCTGCACCTTTGCTGCCAAACTGCTGGGTGAGTAGGGCACGAATCTGGTGGTGGACCGTATTGGCCTGATTGGGGGTGGCGACTTTTCCTGTCCCGATGGCCCAGATGGGTTCGTAGGCGAGGACAAGTTCTTCAATCTGATCAGCAGGAAAGCCAGCGAGGGAGGCGCGAGTTTGGGAGTCGATGGTGGCCTCGGTCTGATGCGCTTCGCGTTGGGCAAGAGATTCTCCGACGCAAACGATGGGTCGGAGGTGAGTTTCGACCGCGGTGATGGCTTTGGCGGCGACAAGGGCATCGGTTTCATTGAAAAGCTGACGACGCTCTGAGTGCCCAAGAATGACGTAGCGGACTCCAAATTCTCGTAGCATCGATCCAGAGATCTCACCCGTGAATGCCCCTTCCTTGTCTTGGTGCATGTTTTGGGCCCCGAGTGCGAGGATGCCGTGCCGACCGAGAGCGTCAGAGGCTGCGGGTAGGGAGGTGAAAGGAGGGCAGGCGACGAGATCCATATTGGCGATACGGCTGACACGAGTGCCAATGTCCTGAAGGAGGTCGCGGGTATCGGAGGCGGTACGATGCATCTTCCAGTTGCCGACCACAATCGGACGGCGGGTGATGACACTTTTCTTGGGTTTCATGAGTTTTTTTGGAGGGCCGCAACACCAGGGAGTACTTTGCCTTCAAGAAACTCTAAGGAGGCCCCGCCTCCTGTGGAGATAAAAGTGACCTGCTGGCTGAAGCCCGCTTGTTTGATGGCAGTGACAGAGTCTCCGCCTCCGATGATGGAGACCGCCTTTTGATTGGCGGCGACGGCTTGGGCGATTGCAAAGGTCCCTTTGGCGCATTCGGGAATTTCAAATACGCCCATAGGACCATTCCAGAGAATGGTGGCGGCCGAGGAAATTTCTTTGGCGTAGGTGGCACGAGCTTGGGGACCGATATCGACACCTTCCCAGCCATCGGGAATATTTTCCCCAGGGGCGGTGAACTTTCCTGGTGAAACTTGGCGGGCGGCAAAGTCCAACTTTTCGACGATAAAAGTGTCCTCGGGGAGAAGGAGTTTGACGCCACGCTGGGCGGCTTCAGCAAGAATTTCTTTGGCGAGGGGGACTTTGTCGGGTTCACAGAGCGATTTGCCGATCTTCTTCCCTTGGGCAAGGCGGAAGGTGTAGCTCATACCTCCGCCAATCAGAATGGTATTAGCTTTTTGCAGGAGAGAACGGAGCACGCCGATCTTATCACCGACTTTGGCTCCGCCGAGAATGACAAGGAATGGGCGTTTGGGCTGGGAAAGTTCGGTGCCGAGGTAGCGTAGCTCTTTGGCGAGAAGAAGGCCTGAGGCGGCATGAGTGGCGAGGTGGGCGATTGCTTCGGTGGAAGCGTGGGCACGGTGGGCAGAACCAAAGGCGTCGTTGACGTAGAACTTGGCGGAACCGAGAAGCTTTTTCGCGAAGGTGGGATCGTTTTTTTCTTCCTCAGGATGAAACCGGAGATTTTCTAATAGAAGAACTTGTCCGGGAGCAAGGGTAGCGCGGACTTTTTCGGTTTCGGGGCCGACGCAGTCGGAGGCAAAAAGAACCTGACGTCCGAGAAGTTTGCTGAGGTGAGCGACAACGGGTCGAAGGGAATATTTTTCTACGGGTTGACCTTTGGGGCGACCGAGGTGGCTCGCAAGGACAAGGGAGGCACCTTTTTCTAGAAGAAGTTTGAGAGTAGGGAGGGTTTCTTGGATTCGAGTATCATCGGAGATTCGTAAGCCTTCGGGGGACGGTTCTAGCGGGATATTGAAGTCGCAGCGGACAAAGACCTGTTCCCCTTGAGTTTGGAGGTCTTGGGCGGTGAGGTGAGCCACGACGAATCAGCCTGCGATGTGGCGGAGAAGGTCGACACAGCGGTTGCTGTAACCCCACTCGTTGTCGTACCAACTGACGAGTTTAAAGAATCGTTTATTCAGTCCCATACCCGAGGTGGCGTCGAAAATACTGGAGGCTGGGCTGTGAATGAAGTCGGAGGAAACAACTTCATCGGTGGTGTAGAGGAGGATGCCCTTGAGATAAGTCTCAGAAGCTTTCTTCATGGCCTGGCAGATTTCCTCGTAGGAAGTGTCTTTGGTGGTGCGAACGGTGAGATCGACGACACTGACGGTGGGCGTAGGAACACGGAAGGACATACCCGTGAGCTTTCCTTGGACTTCGGGGCACACGAGGCCGACCGCTTTGGCGGCACCGGTGGTGGAGGGGATAATGTTAATGGCGGCGGATCGTCCGCCTTTCCAATCCTTGCGGGACGGACCATCGACTGTTTTCTGGGTGGCGGTGTAGCTGTGGACGGTAGTCATGAGTCCTTCTTCCACCCCGAATCCCTCTTTAAGGAGAACGTGGACGATGGGGGCGAGGCAGTTGGTGGTGCAGGAAGCATTGGAGATAATGTGATGTTTGGCGTGATCGTACTTGAGGTGATTGACGCCCATGACGACGGTGATGTCCTCGCCCTTCGCAGGGGCGGAGATGATGACCTTGGAGCAGCCCGCGGTGAGATGGCCCTTAGCCTTATCTGCTTCAGTGAAGAGGCCGGTTGATTCGATAACGTAGTCGATGCCGAGATCTTTCCATGGCAGGGCGGTGGGACCTTCTTTGACTGCAAGACACTTGATTTTGTGACCATCAACGACGAGAACATCGTCTTCGGCAGCCGAAGGGGAGGATTTTTCGCTATGAACTTGCCCAGGGAACCGGCCTTGGGTGGAGTCGTACTTCACGAGGTAGGCTAGGTTATCGGCGGGAACGAGGTCGTTGATGGCGACAACATCGAACTTTTTTCCGAGAAGGCCTTGCTGGCAGAGTGCACGGAAAACAAGGCGGCCGATTCGTCCAAACCCATTGATCGCAATTTTTTTATTAGCCATAGAAGTTAAATAACGTAGCGAAGCGGCGGAGATGCGTCAACGAACGACTGAATGGGCAAGAAATGAAACGGAGCTACGGCCATATTCTCGGTGCCAGACAGTTTCGATTGGGGCGAGAGGGCTCCATTTTGAGGAGCAGGAGTGTTCCCAGATGATTCGGCCGTTTGGGCGCAGAAGAAGATGGAGGCCTTGGACTACGGGCCAGAGAGAAAGTTCGGCGCCGGTTTTGTCGTAGGGTGGATCGAGAAAAATAAGATCAAAAGAAGCGGGGGTGGCCCGCGGAAGCCAAGCTTCCACGGAAGACTCAACGACGGGCGAATCATATTGGAGGGAGGATATGTTTTGTCGGAGAGCCGCGGCGGTACGGAACTCTTGTTCGACAAAGAGGGCGGAGGCAGCCCCGCGACTGAGGGCTTCCAGTCCGTAAGCGCCGGTCCCAGCGAAGAGATCGAGGATACGGGCTTCAGGGACGAGGGCGCCTAGTGCGGAGAAGACAGCCGCACGGACGCGATCTTGGGCGGGGCGGAGATCGGGCAGATCGGGGACTTGGAGGCGTCGACTGGAGTGGGTGCCCCCCGTAATACGAAGAAAGCCAGCCCCTCGTCGGGGATGACATGGGGCCGATTTTTCTGTATGACGTAAGGATGCCTTCTTCATTGCAACCTAAGTGGTGTATCATTTTGAATCCCGCCGCCAAGGGAGATCAAGCGCGGCAAACCTTGAAGCGGGTGGCGCATCTCGCGCCCGAGGCGAAGGTTTATTTGACGGAAAAACCAGGGCACGGCGTAAAGCTAGCGCGGGAGGCCTCGGAAAAAGGGTACACGACGGTGGTGGCGGCGGGCGGGGATGGGACGGTCAACGAGGTGGTTAATGGCTTGGACGCAACCAAGTCCACCTTGGGGGTAATCCCAGTGGGAACGATGAACGTGCTAGCCCTCGAATTAGGAATTCCGCCCCAACTGGAAAAAGCGCTGGCGGTCATTCGATCGGGGAAACGGAAGAAGTTGGATTTGGGTTGGGCGAATCAGAAAAAGTTTATTCAGTTAGCTGGGGTAGGGTTAGATGCGGAGACGGTGCGGAGAACACCGCCGGATGCGAAAAGGGCGTGGGGGCCTTGGAGTTATTTATTAACCGCCGCCCAGTTGATGGTGGCGCCCGCTCCAGTTCTACGAGTGAAGATTCCTGGGAAAAAGGAGCTGAAGGGTGCGATGGTTCTAATTGGAAATGGACGGCATTATGGGGGGCCATTTCAGTTTTTCCCCAAGGCAGATATGGCGGACGGTTTGTTGGATGTATGTATTTTTCCAAAATCGGGCCCCCTAGACCTTCTTTGGTATTTGCAGGCGGTTCTTTTGGGGGGTCCCCAATCGTTGCCGGATGTTTCCTACTTGCAGGTGCCTGAGTTAAAAGTGGAAGCGGACAAACCGGTGGCGCTTGAGGTTGATGGGGAGTACAGCGGGGAGACTCCAGTCACATTCCGAGTTGAGCGAAAGGCGCTGGAGGTGATTGTTCCGTGAAGACGGCGGCTGAAGTTTTTCGCTTAGAGAAAACGGATGGGAGGGCGCGAGCGGGAGTCGTTTTCACAGCGCATGGGGAAGTGCAGACCCCTGTTTTTATGCCAGTAGGAACTCAAGCATCGGTCAAAGGAGTCAGCCCGGATGAGTTGATCGAGATGCGAGCCCCAATCATTTTAGGCAATACCTACCATCTGGTTGTTCGGCCAGGGCTCGAGGTCATGGCTGAAATGGGGGGGTTGCATAAGTTCATGCGGTGGAACGGGCCGATTTTGACCGATAGCGGGGGATTTCAGGTTTTTAGCTTAGCGAAAATTCGGGAGGTGAAGGAGGAGGGGGTCTGGTTTGCTAGTCATGTCGATGGGAAAAAAATCTTTTTAGGGCCACGCGAAGCGGTTCGGGCCCAAGTCACCTTGGGATCGGACATTATGATGGCGTTTGACGAGTGCCCGCCTTGGCCGTGCGGGCGGGATCGATTAGGTGAGAGTCTGCAAAGGACTTTACGTTGGGCAAAAATCTGTCGGGAAGAGCAGGGTATCACGGGTACAAAGAATCTTCTTTTCGGAATCGGGCAGGGCGGGGATCAACCTGATCTGCGGAAGGAAAGCATCGAAGCTCTGCTTCAGATTGGGTTTGATGGCTACGCCATTGGTGGAGTGAGTGTGGGCGAGCCGGAAGAGGGAATGATGGCGGCGATCGATTCGGCGGAGCGTTATCTACCCACCGATCGCCCGCGGTATGTTATGGGGATGGGTCATCCCGATCAGATGGTGCGCATGATCGGCAAAGGAATTGACATGTTCGACTGCGTCTTACCGACTCGAGTGGCGCGCAACGGGACGGCCTGTACGGAGATGGGGCCGACTTCTGTAAGAAAGCCCGCTTGGACACGCGATCCAGGGCCGATTATCGACGGGTGTGGCTGTTATACTTGTCTGCGCTTCAGTCGTGCCTATATCCAACATTTGATTAAGACGGAAGAACTGCTGGGTTTGCGACTGATTTCACTGCATAACCTTCACTTCTATTTGGAGACACTCCGGCAAGCCCGGACAGCGATCCTCGAGGGTCGTTGGGAAAGTTGGTCCCGCGTTTTCTTGGGGCGGTACCAGCGAGGCGGAAAATCCAAGGAGCAGGAGAACACAGAATGAAATTTGAGATGAACTGGTTTGAAGCGATGCCGATGATGATGGCGCAACCCCCCGCGGATGGCAGTGGTCCTCCGGCCTGGGTGCAACTCCTTCCTTTGGTGATTCTTTTCGTCCTGATGTATTTTGTGCTTTTGCGGCCGCAAATGAAGCGTCAGAAAGAAACGGAGAAGCTGATTAGCTCGATCAAGACGGGGGACCGAGTGTTGGCGGCGGGTGGGATCTATGGAACCGTAGCTAATCTCAAGGAACAAATCGTGATTCTAAAAATCGCGGATAACGTGAAGATCGAAGTTTCTCGTGCCAGTATCACTTCGGTAGAAAAAGCAGTTGAGGAGAAACCCGCGCAGTAAAGCGGGGAGGAATATTTTATGATCGGAATTCAATTCGGCCTAAGCTTGGTATTCTTTGTTCTATTTATTGGCTACTTTTTAACGACCGATACTCGCAAGCGGATGCGCTTGAGCGTGGTGCTGACAATGGCGCTGGTCGGTCTTTGTTTGAGTTCTCTGCTGGCAAAGGACGAGTCGGGCGCATGGAAGATTAAGATCAAGCCAGGGCTTGATTTGCGGGGTGGGACGCAGTTCCTGCTGGAGTTAGCGGGCACAACCACCCAAAGCACCTTGGACCAAGCGGTAGAGGTCATTCGGAAACGGGTGGATTCGGTGGGGGTGGCGGAACCAGTGATTCAGCCAGTCGGGGGTAATCGGATCATTGTGCAGATCCCTGGGGTGAGCGAAGCGGACAAGGCATCCTATCGGCGCCAGTTGGAGCGAGTGGCCAAACTTGAGTTTACCTTGGTACACGAGAAGAGTGATGAGTTAGTGGGGCAGGCCAAGGGGAAGACCCCACAAGTGCCGATCGAGTATCAGGTGCTGAAATTGCGCGATCGCAAATCGAATGGAGAGGTGGTGGAGACTCCGATTGTGGTGAAGCGTAGGACGGAAATTTCTGGGAAAAGTGTGGCGAACGCCTTTCGCAGTGTAGACCAACTCGGGCGGGCAGTGGTCATTATTGAGTTCAATCCAGACGGCCGCCAAAAATTTGGCCATTTGACCGAGCAGAATATCGGGCGTCGATTGGCGGTTATTTTGGACGGTGAAGTTTACTCTGCGCCGGTGATTCGTAGTGCGATTTATGGAAGCTGTGAGATTTCTGGTGGGAGCATGTCCGCAGTAGAGGCGGAAGAGTTAGCCAGTGTTCTTAAAAATCCCTTAGAGAATCCAGTTTCAATCGTGGACGAGCGTGGGGTCGACCCCAGCCTAGGTGCGAGTTCGGTGCAGACCGGTTTTCGCGCGGGTTGGATGAGTTTGGTGGCGGTGAGTCTATTTGTGCTGATCTACTATCGTTGGTTGGGTTTGGTGGCGGTGGGTGGTTTGTGCATCAATATTCTGGTTTTGTTAGGATTACTAGCGCAGTTCGGCTTTACCTTAACGTTGCCTGGCTTGGCAGGGTTGATTTTGACGATCGGTATCGGGGTGGATGCCAACGTGCTTGTTTTTGAACGTATTCGGGAAGAGTTAGCCCACCATCGAACCGGCTTGGAAGCGGTCAGCTCAGGGTTCCAGCGTGCCTTCAGCTCGATCTTAGATGCAAATGTCACCACGGTGATCGCTGCCGCCATCCTCTTTTGGCAGGGATCGGGACCAGTCCAAGGTTTTGCCACCGTCCTCTGTTTGGGAATATTCTCCAGCTTGTTCGCCGCGTTGGTCGTCAGTCGGACCGGAGCGGAGTGGTTGGCCGAGCATGGCGGAAAAGCTCGCTTCCACATGATGAAATTCCTGGAAGGAACCAAGATTAACTTCTTATCGCTGCGGACTCCTGCTTTTGCCCTTTCGGGGCTACTGTTAGTGGCGGGTGCGGTGGCGGTGGGAATAAAAGGGGAGAAAGTCTTGGGAGTTGATTTTACAGGTGGGGATTTAGTTACTTTTAGTTTTAAAAATAAGGTAGATGACGGAAAAATCCGTTCCGCACTAGGCAATATGGCGGAGGTGGTGCAGTACCAGCGCAGTCCTGTAGGCGGAGAGGAAGTTCTTTCCCTGCGTACAGGCTTCGGAAGCGGTGAAATCGCCGGATCCAAGCTGGTGGAAGTTTTCCCAGAGGCGGAATTTCGTCAACTGCAACTGGATAAGGTGGCTGGGGTCGTCGGAGCGGAGCTAAAGCAGAAGGCCTTAACTGCACTCATCCTGGGAATTATCGCAATCTTCCTTTACACCACGTGGCGTTTTGAAACCGCCTTTGCCGTAGGTGCAATTGTGGCGTTGCTGCACGACGTCTTGATCAGTTTAGGAATCTTTGCCTTGCTCGGCCGAGAGCTTTCTCTGCCGATGGTCGGGGCGATTCTGGCGGTGGCTGGTTATTCCATCAACGACACCATCGTAATCTTTGATCGAATCCGAGAGTATTTCCGTGGAGGAGTTAGCGGCGATCGAGCTGGGGTGATGAACACAGCGATTAACCAGACGCTGAGCCGGACCTTACTCACCTCGGGAACGACCTTCTTGGCGGTGCTGGTGCTCTTTCTCTTTGGGGGAAGGGTGATTAATGATTTCGCGCTGATCCTGCTCATCGGAATTGTGGTGGGCACATACAGCTCGATATTTATTGCCAGCCCAATCGTCCTGCTCTTCGGGAAAACCAAGAGCTAGGCGGGGCGATCTTGCACCCTGTAGTTTTGGCCTTATGCCTTGAAGATGCGTTGGTCGAATACCTCTGAGACTTTGCCTGCCCAATCGGGCAAGGATGAACTTCTCTTGCGGATGCTGGAGAAAAGAGGCTTCGCTGCGGGCACGGCTCAAGAGTCCTTTCTGCATCCTCGTTTGTCGGATCTCGGGAATCCTGAGGGGATTCCAGGTATGCCTGATGCGGTCGAACTGCTCGCCCAAGTCATCTCAAAAAAGGGCAAGGTGCTGATTTTTTCCGATTACGACGTAGATGGAATTGTCAGTGCGGCGGTGATGAAGATATTTTTAACCGCATTAGGGCTTTCTTCGGTGCGGGTATTTCTGCCTGATCGAAAGCAAGAAGGGTACGGATTGACCTTGGCGGCCTTGCAAAGGGCGCGGGAAGGAGGCGTACCTCCCGATCTTTTCATCGCTTTGGACTGTGGAACAAACAGCCACGCAGAAATTACTCAGTTAAAAGAGGCGGGTATCTCGGTCTTGGTGGTCGATCACCATCAGTTGAGTGATCCACGTCCCCCTGCGGATGCATTGGTCAATCCGCAGAAAGGAACGGAGGATCACCACTTCTGTACCGCAGGTCTGGTTTTCAAGGTTTGCCACGCCTACTTACGCGCCAAAGGGGGCCGAGATCAGTTTGATCTACGAGAGGTGCTTGATCTGGTGGCCTTGGCGACGGTGGCGGATTTAGTTCCTTTAAAAGCAGACAATCGGATCTTTGTGCGAGAAGGCTTAAAGAGGCTCTCCCAGACTGTTCATCCTGGTCTGAAAAGATTAATGGAAGTGAGTGGCTCTTTGAAGCGGACGCCGACCTCTTTTACCTTGGGATTCCAACTCGGTCCGAGAATCAACGCGGGAGGCCGCGTGGGCGATGCTTCCTCGGGATTGGATTTATTGCTGAGCCACGATCCCACGGAGACGGCGCAATTAGCCAGAGAGTTGGATCTGCAGAATCGGAAGCGGCAGGAGCTCGAGGCCATCGCATTGGGGGAAGCGGAAAAACAGATTGGAGAAGCTCCGACTGGACTCGGGTTGGTGGCGGCGAGTGATCGTTGGCATCCAGGGGTGGTGGGAATTGTCGCTTCTCGTTTGGTGAGGAAGTTTCATCGGCCGAGCTTCGTCATTGCTTTAACCGATTCTGGCGATGGCAAGGGCAGTGGACGAAGCCTGCCTGGGCTCTCTTTGATGGATGCCTTGCGGGCCTGTTCTCCCTGCTTAAAGGGATTTGGCGGCCACGAGGCGGCCGCTGGAATTGTCATTCAAGCGGATCGGGTTTCGGAGTTCAGAGAACTTTTTCAGGCATGGATTGAGAAACATGTGGCTTTGGATGTTTTTGAGAAGACGCTTTCGATTGAGATGCAGTTACTTCCTGAACATCTGACGGCAGAAATGGCTCGGGGAATTGCGGAGATGGCTCCCTTTGGTAAAGGAAACCCTGAGCCAATCTTTCGGTTGAATGGGGTAAGCCTAGCGGGAGCGCCTAAAGTCTTCGCGGAGCGGCATCTTAAATTTCGTGCCAAGGTGGGGGAGAAGAGATTTGAGGTGGTTGGTTTTGATTTTGCGGGACGTTCCCCTGATCGTTCTGTCTTTAACTTGGCGGGATCTTGGGAGTGGGATGAGTATACGGATGGGCCACGATGGCGAATGACGGACTGGCAGTAGCGCCAGAGACGGCTCGCCAGCTTCGTGCGGCGACGGCTTTAGCAGAGAAGTTAGGACTTTCTGGGCCTGAGGCCTTGGCAGGATATCTCCCTCGTCGACATGAAGATCGGCGCCAGGGGTGGCACCCTTCGGATGGTTTGCCTTTGGGTCCAGTCCACTTTCAAGGAGTCGTCACTCAATCGAAGCTCAATCGTTGGCGCGGGAGGCGTTGCAGTGTGGAGGTCAATCTTGAGGTAGCAGGAAGGGGGTTAAGCGCAGGGGAGCGGGTACGGCTGGTTTATTATAACTTGCCCTTTTTGGCTCGGGCTTTTCCCGAAGGGAAACGGGTGGCGGCCTATGGGCGTGTGGAAGAAAAGAAAGGAATCTTCACCTTGGCTCACCCTGAGACCGAGTCGATCGAGCTAGGTAAAGAG
>CAJBOM010000095.1 GCA_903956835.1 uncultured Verrucomicrobiota bacterium | reverse complement strand
GGTGATGCGAGCAGTGCTCTACTCGGTTTAGATTCGGTCCTGGTTATTCCTCAAGGCCATTGGCCTTGTTTTTTTTCTCGGTGAGTTAGTGGCAACCGCAGGAGCCAGAACCGCATCCGTGGCCTGCAGAGGAGGAGGCCGAGGGGGAAGTTTCTGAGGAAAAGCCGATAATGCCGAGGCCGCCAGTGATCAGTCGGCGGATGGGTTGGCCTGTTTGAGGGTGGTGGGTCAGAGCAGAATCTTTCATAGAGTGCTGGATTTCGAACTGAATGGGTTGCTCGGACGGTTTCGAGGGAATGGTTTCATAGATATAGGTGGCCATAGATTAGGGTTAGCAGAAAGAGGCGATTTGAAGCGAGGGCATTTAGTCGGGGAGAGATGCTACGTGTTGATTTATGCAGGAACTAGTGGAACTTAAGCAGTGCGATGAATCCCGATGACTTTCATTATGCCTTGGAAAATACCAAGGTCATTCATGCTCCTCAAAGGCGTTTAGAAACCTTTGGGACGACTGTGCTGAACTATCATTTAATTACTGAGGAGATGGATGCGGTGAACCGGATGCGGGTGCGGGAGGGTCGGATTCATGCGCAGAAGCCAGAGTTGGTCACGCCTGATCATTTTGCCAAGTTGATGCTGGATGGTTTTGGCGAAAAGGCGGAAAAATACGCGGATGCGGTAAGTGAGTTTGCCTCGCAAATTGCGATCTTGAAGTATGGATTTACTTTTCGGAAAGATGAGACGCGGAGATATGATGTGACAGGGGCACTGGCGGAGGTGGCGGATAAGGTTCGGGCGGAGGTTGAGGCCAAAGGAGATCCGTTAGCGGCGGTTTTGACTGGAGTGGACGATGGGTGGGAGGTGTGTCTGCTTAAGTTTTCCCTCGATATGGTGTTGGCTTCGGGCGGGGAGCATGTGCGTGATTTACGCAGGCACGGCCTGCTCTAGACGTCGGAATTGGATTTTGACCTCTGACCCCAAATTCTAAAAACTAGATTCTAAGTATCTAAGGGTGAGTTGGATGCGTCTGGCTTTTTTCGATGAAATTGAAATTTGACCTCTGACCCCAAAGCGGAAAAGTTTCAGGTCGAGGTCGTGCACTTGGAGCAGAGTCCGGTGAGTTGGAGGGTGTGACGGATGCTGTGGAAGCCGAGTTGGCGGGCTTTTTTTTCTAAGGGGGAGATAAGGCACTGGTCGAGGCAGACGGTCGAGTTGCATTTACGGCAGACGACATGGTGGTGGTGGTGGGAAGGTTCCTCGGGAAGGTAGAGTTTTTTTCCACGGACGATAACTCGTTGGAGCAGGCCCGCTTCGTCGAGGGAATCTAGAATGCGGTAGACGGTGGCACGGTCGCAGGTTTGGGTGCCGACTTTGGTGTAAATCTGGTCGGCTGAGGCGGGAGAGGCAAGTTTTGCCAGTACGGAAAGGACGGCGCGACGGCCAGGAGTGGATTTAAGCCCGGCTTTGCGGAGGGGGCTTAAGGAGAGGGGAGCTGAATGTCTCACCGCTCTAAAATGAGAGGCAAAACACTGGGAATCAAGAGAAAGCCTCAAAGGTGCTACTTTCTAGATGCAAAAGATCGCATTGACAAATAATCGCCTATGCATATCTTCCTGTTTAACAATGATTCCTTCGAGCCTTATGCGTGTTTCACCTCGGGCCTTTTCACTGATTGAGCTCTTGGTGGGGATTACCATCGGGGCGCTCCTGGTGGGTCTGGGGGTTCCAGCTTTAAAAGGAGCGATAACAAAGGCCCATCAAGTCGAGTGCTCTTCCAATATGAGACAGATTGGCCAGGGGTTACTTCTTTATTCGGGTGAGAATCAAGGGAGGTTGCCTGGGACAGCACATGCTGGGACCAGCTTTTGGATTGAGGAGCTGAAGCCTTATTTGGGCGAGAAATATGACCGAGTGCGCATTTCGCCTTGTGATCTCAAGAAGGCGGAGAGATTGAAAAACGGAGGGACTAGCTATGTGATGAACGGAAGGGTGAATCCCGAAGCCTTTGCAAATGAGTTTGGAGAAATTGATTCCTCAGAAGTTGTGCATAACAACCTTTTGCGCATGGCATCGCCTTCTCGGGTGATTCTTTTGTTTATCGTTTCCACAAACAAAATGGGCACGGTGGCTTCGGAAGATCACGTCTGTGGTGATATCACCACATGGTCGGGCCTACGGCAGGAGGTCAGGCCCGATGCATATAGTGGTGGATCGGTCGATGGATCCCATGGAAGGGCTAACTACCTCTTTGCGGATGGAAGAGTGGAGGCGATTCCCTCTTTGCGAATGAAGCAGGTGGTGGAGGGCGGTACTGATATTTCTAAATACTATCCATGAGATATAAAATCGTGGGGTTACTCTTTGTCGGGGCAATCAGTGGGGCGATTTCTGCTCGGGCGGAGATGACTGTCCTTATGGCTACGCAACTGACCGAATCCGAAATGCCCATCTTGGGGGCAGGGTACGTGCCGAAGAAATTCAGCCACGTGGACCTTAATCTGGGGTATGACGCGAGTACGAAAAAGTTCAGCTTGGGATTAAGGACCGCTGATGGCGTGCAGTACACGGGGAGTAGCGCGATTGCTTATGTGCCCAGCACTCAGCGAACGCTAGTCCCAGAGAGCAGTGCCTGGTCCTTCCTAGGTGCTTCTGGAGCCACCTTCTGGTCTTTTCCAAGCAGCGAGGCCAGTTCGACAACTAAGAAGGCCCTCTTCCTTGGATGGGCGGGTTATGGCGTGGGGTCCGGTATATTCGAAGGAGCGGGTGCAGGGTCGTATGATATATGGGTTCATTCGATTGAAAATCTGACTTCACTTGGAAATGGGGATTTTTTTGGTTACGGAACGAGCGGAGGCGCTCCGGTTTTCTATTTATCCTCGGCGGTGGGTTACGCAAATAAAGCTTCGCTGGCTGTAGGTGGGCACGGCCACATGAATATGGCTTTAACAGGAATTGGCCTATATCGCATTCAATTTAAAGCGAGCGGTCGGTTGGTGGCCACGGGCGAAGTAGTGGAGAGCGATCCCATGCCAATTTATTTCGGTGTCGAAAGTTGGCAGTTACCTGTTCCAACGGGGTACGATACCTGGAAATTGTCCCAGTTTTCTAACGAGCAAGCGGGTAATCCATTAATCAGCGGTCCTTCGGCTGATCCGGATGAAGATGGGGCGACGAATCTGCAGGAGTACGCGTTTGGCGAGAATCCGTTGGCTGCTGGGGCGGTGGGCCGGCCGACGATACAGATGGTGACGTTGAATGGGGTAGAGTATCTCGGGATTCGTTTTCAGCGTCGGACTGATGATGCGACGCTAACCTACGAAGTTCAATCCACGGAAAACCTAGCCACAGAACCGTGGCCTGCGTTAGGGATTGTTTTGGGCGCACCGGCGAATGCGGGGGTGGGGTTGGAGTGGGTCACCTTCCGTGCGCCCAAAAGCATCTCGGAATCGGATCGTCAATTTTTGCGAGTTCAACTTAGACAAACCCCAGGAGCGTAAAGTTCCTATAACCCAGAAAGAAAAAACCAAGATGAAACTACAAAGCAAAACTCAACTCATTCTCGGCCTGATTGCCATTGGATGGATTACTCTTGTGCCCGTTCGTGCGGAAACAACCATTTCCACAGGTCACGCAGATATCTTCGGGCTCGGCTACGTGGATGGCCAACTCGAACTGCTAATTCATGCCGAATTAGCAGGCACTGAAGTTGAACTCGATCCAGCCAGTACGATAATTAGGGTGAATCCAGGGGGCTATGGCGCAAGACCTGCTGGCACTTCGTTTGATTTTCTTGGGGCTTCTAGCAGTTTTCTTTGGACTCTTCCGCAGGATGCCGTGGTGGCTGGCCAAAAAGGGATACTTTTCCCAGGTGTTGGGACTGAGGAGATTGATCCAGAGGTCTGGGGCAGTGGTCTCATCACCATGACTTTGAAATCGTTTGGCAGTAATCCGGGAAATTTATTTCTTTGGAGTGAAAATGAGTTTGGTACACCCACCCTATTCATGGACTCAACCCGATTGACTCAGTTCAATTCCATCTCCCAAGGAGCTGGTGTCCACGAGCACTACAACTGGGGATTTACGGCAGAGGGGACTTACACCATGGTTTTTGAGGCAACTGGTACAGTTGGATCGGGTGTTGTTGGCGGAACCCCACAAAGTCTTTCCTCGGGGGACGTTACTTACACATTCAACGTAGTTCCTGAGCCTTCGAGCGGCGTCTTGTTGTTGGCGGGATTGGCCGTGATTGCGGCGGGGCGGCGAAAGAGGGCATAAGGATCCGGAACAGGGTACACGTGTCATTCAAGCCTGCCGACAATCAGGATACTCTTTGCTTTTGGATTAGGAGGAGAACGGAAAATCTCCAGATATGGATACGCTTGATTGTGAAAAGATATTTCTGCGTGCAGAAGGCAATATGAATTAACGGCTGGTTTATTCTATCTCGCCAAGTAGGTGGCTTGGTTTTTTGCGGAGTGTCCATAGGGTCAGAAGGAGTGAAGGAGATTACAAAAGCATGGCTGGGCTGGACGGGGAGAGTGCTATTCACAGCGGGGGCAGTTTGGTTTTTGGCAAACAAGCTGAACTGGAGGGAGTTTGGGCAGATCGTTCGGGGAGCCGATGGGCTTTGGGTGGGGATGGCCTTCTTGGCTTATGGATGTGTGGTGATTATTTCGATTGTGCGGTGGCATCTACTTTTAGAAGTGGCGGGGGTGGCGGTGGGCTGGGGGCGAACGGCCCAACTTTCGTTGGCGGGTCTATTTTTTAACAGTGTTCTGCCTGGGGTGATGGGAGGTGATGTCATGCGGGCCTACTGGGCGGCGCAAGATGCGCCGCTGGCGCGACCCGCCGCCGTAGTTTCGATTTTGATGGAGAGGGTCTTGGGCCTGACGGCAACGGTTACGGTGGGGGCGGCTTTGATTCTGCCCCACTGGAACGATTTGATGATGCATCCAGTGACGCGGGCGGGGGCTTATGCCTTCTTGGTGGTTGCGGGAATTCTTTTTGTTTTGCTGACTATTTTAGCTCATCCCGCTTCGGGAAGGATTTTAAGTGGGAAGAGTCAGGTGGGTTGGAGAAAGGCGGCGGGAGAGGGAGCTGAGGCATGTCATGTCTGTTTAACCCATCCAGTAGGTGCAGGGGTGGGATTACTCCTGAGTGTGCTGGCGCAGTTGGCGTTGGTGGGGCTTTTTTATTCGGTCTCGCGTGCGGTGGGTACGGGATTGGAGTTTTGGCCGTTGGCTTCGGTTTTACCGATGGTGGCGATGGTAACGGTTCTGCCGATTACGTGGAACGGGTTGGGATTACGGGAGGCGGCCTTCGTGACATTTTTGGGGACTTTATCGATTGCCGCACCGCAGGCGGTGGCGATCTCTCTGGGCGGGTTTGCCATGATTCTGGCGTGGAATCTTTTAGGCGGAGTGGTTTATCTGGTGGCGGGAGTAGGGAGAAAGTGATGTCAGGTTTGGAAACGAGGAGGTGTGGGAAGATTTGAGGATGAAGTTCAGGCTGAGGAAATGTTCAGCCTCTTGAATTGGAAGTTAAGCGGGTTCTAGGACTTTTTTCGTTTTATGTTTGCTGGAGCGGTCAAGATGAGTGCGGAGAAAGGGGGCAGTGCGGGAGGTTTTGGAGGAGGCGACGTGTTCGGGGGTCCCTTGGGACATGATGGTTCCGCCGTCTTCACCACTTTCTGGGCCGATATCGATGAGGTAGTCCGCTTCGGCTAAGACATCGAGATGATGTTCGATGACGACAACGCTGTGTCCTGACTCGACGAGTCGATGCATCAGGTCGAGTAGGCGGCGGACATCGGCGAGGTGGAGGCCCACGGTGGGTTCCTCCAAAAGAAAGAGATGGTGAGCAGGACGGCGAGCCCGGCCTTTCATATGGGCGTGATCGGCGGCGATCTGGGCGGCCGCAAGTTCAGTGACAAGTTTGAGGCGTTGAGCTTCGCCCCCTGAAAGAGTCGGGCTGGTTTGGCCTAGCTGAAGGTAGCCGAGGCCGGTTTCGGACATGAGGCGACAGGGGGTAGCGATGCGAGGGTGTGGAGCAAAGAATTCGGCTGCTTGCTCCGCGGAAAGGGCGAGGGCTTGTTGGATGGAGATATCCCGATAGTGCATCGCTAGAATCTCTGGCTTCCAACGCAGGCCGTTACACTCTTCGCACCGAACATCGGCGGGTGGCAGGAAGCTCATTTGCACACGGATCATTCCGGCCCCGTCACATGCGGCGCAGCGTCCTGGTCCCGCATTATGAGAGAAGTGGGAAGCGGTGAAGCCCGCCTGCTTGGCCGCGGGAAGATTGGCGTAAAGGGTACGAAGGTCGTCCATCAGGCCGAGGTAGGTGGCAACGGTGGAGCGTGAGGTTTTTCCGATAGGCGACTGGTCGACTTCTACCACCCGATCGATGGTCTCGGCGCCATGGACTGAACTCCAACGAGGGTCCTTCTTTTTTCGCTCGGGGGAGGTGGCAGGAACGATGATTTCGCGGACTAATGTGCTTTTACCTGAACCGCTGACGCCCGAGAGGGCGGTCAAGCGATGCATGGGGATGGCCACATCGATCCCATGAATATTGCGGGCCTTGGCGCTCTTGACGGTCAACCAAGTAACCGAGGTATCGATAGGGCGACGCTTTCCGCGGGCAGGGTGGTGGATAGGTTCTCCGAGGAGGCGGGTAGTGGCAGAGGTTTCGGAGGAGCCGATCTGTTGCCAGGTTCCTTGAGCGACAATTTCTCCCCCATGGACCCCTGCGCCTGGGCCGAGATCGATGATATGGTCGGCGGCGCGCATGGTGTCTTCGTCATGTTCGACGACAAGGAGGGAGTTGCCTCGGTCACGAAGGCCACGGAGGATACCGAGAAGCTTCTGATTGTCGCGAGGGTGGAGACCGATGGTGGGTTCATCGAGTACGTAGAGTACGCCTTGGAGATTCGAACCGAGTTGCGAGGCGAGGCGGATACGTTGGGATTCGCCTCCTGAAAGAGTGGGAGCGGAGCGGTCGAGATTGAGGTATTCGAGACCGACTTCGCGGAGGAAGGTGAGGCGTTGGAGGATTTCGGGTTGAATATCACGGACAATGGCAGCTTCCCGGCCGGTGAACTTGAGTTGAGAGAAAAATTCCTGAAAATCGTGAACGGAAAGAGAGTTAATTTCTGGAATAGGTTTTCCGCCAAAACGAACCGCACGCGCGATAGGATTGAGGCGGGCGCCGTGGCAGTCTGGGCAGGGCAGAAGGTCGCGTTCTTCGAGAGCTTCCCGAGCGAGCTCCAGTTGTTGCTCATTTTCAGCTTCGTCGTGGGAGTCGAGTTCTGGTGGTTTGGAAAGGAGAGATCCGTAACCCTGGCAGGTAACGCACCAACCATGTGGGCTATTGAAGGAGAAGAGACGGGGATCGAGCTCGTCGAAGGAGCGGCCTGAGCCGGGGCAGAATAGGTGGTGGCTGTAGATGGTGGACTTCCCTGAGGAGTCGATGGCGTAGAGAGTGCCTTTGCCGAGGGTGAGAGTTTGAGAGACGAGGGCCGGGAGGTCTTGGCGACCTGGGGCGAGTTGGGCGACAAGCAGTTCGATTTGGTGCTCTTTATAGCGGTCGAGCGGTTCGAACTTTGCGGGATCGATCCACTTCCCGTCGACGCGAAGAAGTTTAAAGCCTTTTTTTACGGCCCAGCGTGCGACTTCGGTATGAAAACCTTTTCGTCCACGGATAAGAGGGGCAAGGAGATCGAGGCGTTTGGAGGAGCGGAGTTGGCGGCGGATGCGAAGGACGATATCGGCGGAGGTTTGGCGAACGGCAACTTCTCCAGTCTTAGGATCGTGTTGGGCTCCGAGTTTAGCGTAAAGAAGGCGAAGAAATTGGTAGAGTTCGGTGACGGTGGCGACGGTTGATTTACGACCTCCGCGGGTGGTGCGCTGTTCGATGGCGACGGCGGGAGGAAGTCCGGTGATGGAATCGACATCCGGTTTCTCAAGTTGTTCGACGAACTGGCGAGCGTAGGTGTTGAGGCAATCGAGGTAGCGACGTTGGCCTTCGCTGAAGAGAAGATCGAAGGCGAGGGTGCTTTTGCCAGAACCAGAAAGGCCAGTGACAACGACCATTTGATTGCGGGGAACTTGAAGGTCGAAATTCTTTAGATTGTGATGGCGAGCGCCGCGGACGGAAATTTCTAAAGGAGCATGTCCATTTTTCTTGGGGTGATGCGGGGCAGGTTCTTCGTGGAGGCGGAGAGAGCGGGTGGGAGTTTTGCTCAGGAGAGGAGCGAGATAGGTGGCGGTGGGGCTGGTGCGGCAGTTGGCAATGGCTTCGGGGGGGCCAGAGGCGATGAGTTTTCCGCCTTCCGCTCCTGCTTCTGGGCCGAGATCGAGGACCCAGTCGGCATTTTTGATAACATCGAGATGGTGCTCGATGACAAGAAGGGAGGCACCTTGGTCGACGAGGCGGTGGAGCAGAGTGATGAGGAGGGCGACATCGTCGAGGTGAAGACCGGTGGTGGGTTCATCGAGGATGAGAAGAGGAGAAGTGTTGGTGGGGGCGGCAGAGGTTTTGTCGCGGGCTTTTTTGGGAGTTTCTTTCTCTTTTTTCTGGGGGGCCAGATGGGCGACAAGTTTAAGTCGTTGGGCTTCTCCGCCTGAGAGTTGGCTGAGAGGTTGGCCACAACGAAGGTAACCGAGACCGACTTCAGCGAGGAGAGTGAGGGAGGTGACGATTTTCTCGTGGCACTCGCGGGCGCGGGGGGTGAGATTTTCACGTGGAGCGAAATGAAGCAGGGCTTGAGAAGCGGTCATTTCGAGGAGTTCATGAATCGATTTGTCGAGGTAGCGGGCAAGGAGGACGTGGGGTTGGAAGCGTTGACCTTCGCAAGCGGGGCAGGTGACGAAAACATCAGAGAGAAACTGCATAGAAATTTTTTCGTAGCCCATGCCACCGCATCGCTCGCAACGACCTGCGCCTGCGTTGAAGGAAAAGGCGGAGGCGGGGAGGCCTGCACTTTGGGCTTCTTCGGTGGAGGCGTAGAGTTCGCGGACGAGATCGTAGATGTCGAGGTAGAGAAGGGGGGTAGAGCGTGGGGTTTGGGTGAGAGGGGATTGGTCGACTAAGATGACATCAGAAATGTCATCGGCGCCTTTGAGCGATTTAATAGAGGGGGGATTTTCAACGGCACGGCCCATGCGGTGGAGGAGGGTTTTGTGGACGATTTCGTGGACGAAGGTGCTTTTACCTGAGCCGCTGACGCCAGAGACGGCGACGAGTCGGCGGAGGGGAAAAGAAGCCGAGAGATTTTTTATGTTGTGGCAGGTGGCGCCTTTGACGTGGATCCACGGGTGATCTTTTTCTGGGCAGGGCCGGCGTGGATTGGGCACAGAGATGGAGCGTCGACCTGCGAGGTAGGCGCCGGTGGGTGAGTTTGCGATTTGCGCTAATCCTGATGGGGGACCTGAGTAGAGGAGGTGGCCACCTTCGGCGCCCGCCCCTGGGCCCAGTTCGAGAATGTTTTCGGCGGAGCGAATGACGGTTTCGTCGTGTTCTACGACGAGGACGGTATTACCAGCAGCGCGGAGTTCGCGAAGGAGGTCGAGGAGGCGACCCGTATCGCGAGGATGAAGGCCGATACTGGGTTCATCGAGGACGAAGAGAGTACCGGTGAGACCGGTGCCGAGGCAGTCGGTGAGGTTGACGCGTTGAAGTTCGCCACCTGAGAGAGTGCGGGTGGGTCGGTCAAGCGTGAGGTAGCCGAGGCCCACACTGATCAAGTAGCGGAGGCGGTGACGAATATTGGCGAGAGGGGCTTGGACGGAGGCATCTTTTGTTTTTACCTTTTGGAGGAGATCAGAGAGTTCGCCGAGAGAGAGAGAATTGAGTTCGGGCATGGTTTTGCCTGCGAGGTGCCAGTAACCGGTCTCGGGGCGGTAGCGATGGCCTGAGCAGTCGGGGCAGATGCGGTAAGCGCGGTAGCGGGAAAGAAGCATGCGGACGTGCATTTTGTAGGTTTTGGTTTCTAGCCAGCGGAAGAAGCCGCGGACTCCGTACCAGTCGCCAGAATCCCAAAGTTCGGGCAGGGCGCGGGTGCTGCCTCCCTCGCCCTCGATGACAAAGGACTGTTGCTCGGGAGTGAGTTCGTCGAAAGGAACTTCGAGAGGGATTTTGCGTCGGCGGCAGGCTTTTTCGAGAGACTGCTGGCACTCTTCGTAGGCGTTGGTTTGCCAAGGTTTAACCACGCCTCCTGCGATGGTGAGTTGGCGGTCGGGGAGGGCGAGGGACTCATCGATTTCGATAATGCGACCGAAGCCGCGGCAGGCGGGGCAGGCGCCGAGGGGATGGTTGAAGGAGAAGAGGGCTGGGATGGGTTCATGGAAATCGCGCTCATCGCGTGGGCAGAAGTAGCGGTCGGAGTAGAGATGGGGATGGGTTGGAGTGCGGGTGAGGGCGATGGCGAGGACTCCTTTGCCGTAGCGAAGGCAGGAGGTGATGGCCTCAGTGAGCCGAGGCTTGGCGGAGGTGGAGAGGGTAAGACGATCTTGGATAACGAGGACGAGGAGGTTCTTGTCGGTGGGGGTTGAGGCGAAAGCTTGGGCGAGGGCTTCGAGGCCTGTGGTTTCGTCGAGGCGATGGGGCTGGCCTTGAAGAAGAATGCGACGGAAACCTTGGCGGGAGAGGAAGGCGGCGGCTTCGTCGGCGGGAGTTTTTTGAGGAAAGGGGATACGAAAGAGAAACCAAGCTTCCTGATTGGCGTACTGGGACAGAAGATCGTGAAGAATGGATTGAGGAGTCCACGGACGAATGGGTTGGGAGCAGTCTGGGCAGGTGAGTTTAGCGAGGCGGGGAAAGATCAGTTTGAGGTGGTCGGCGATTTCGGTGACGGTACCAACGGTGCTACGAGAGGAGCGGACGGGGTTACCTTGGCTGAGGGCAATGGCTGGGGGGATACCCTCGATCCGATCGACGCGGGGGCGGTCCATGCGTTCGAGGAACTGGCGGGTATAGGGGCTGAAGGTTTCGGCGTAGCGGCGTTGGCCTTCGGCGTAAAGAGTATCGAAGGCGAGGGAGGACTTGCCTGATCCGGAGGGACCGGTGAGGACGTGAAAGACGCCTAGGGGCAGATCGAAGGTTAGATTTTTTAAATTATTCTGGCGGGCTCCTTGGATGTGGATGGAACCTGAGGATTGCATGGGGTGGGAAGGCTAGCCCGAAGTGGGCTGAGCACAAATAACAGAAATTCTTCACGCCAAGCCCGCTAAGGGGAATTGGAGAGAGCTCACGCCAAGGCCGCTAAGGTCGGAAAGGGGGGAATCTGTAATTTTTGATGGTGGATTCTTAATTTTACCTGCAGTTGCGGCCCCGACGCCGGCCCCGACTCTGGTCGGGGCAGGTCGGGGTAGAGACACGGTACGCGTGAATGAGGTTTTAAAGTTGGAAGCTTAGGTAGGGGCGGCATCTCCGAGGCCGCCTAGCTGGGCGATTGGACACACAGAATTGAGCGCAGGCGTGCTAGGGACAGCCCGCCCTACCTAGGTTTTGTGGTTTGAATTCTGTGTTTGCGGGACCCGCTCACGCGTGGATGGGGGAGGGAAAGAAATCAGGAAAGGGTGGGGTAGTCGGTGTAGCCCTTGGGGCCTGAGGCGTAGAAGGTTGCCTCGTCTGGCGGATTGAGGAGGGCGTTCATCCTGAGTCGCTCTGGAAGATCGGGGTTGGCTAAGAAGGGAACCCCGTAACAGATCGCATCGGCCCATCCTTCGGTAATCGCCTGTTCGCCAGATTGTCTGGTAAATCCGCCTGCCGTGATCACGGATCCTTGAAAAAACTTACGGAGCTCTTTTGGGCCGACACCTTCTTTGGCTCCATGTCGGATATCCTGCTCGGTGAGACAGGTGATATGGGCATAGAGAAGCTTGAGTTTGCTTAGTTCCTGCAGAAGGTGGCTGAAGGTTCCGATGGGGTTGTCGTCGTGCATCTCATTAAAGACGCCGGAAGGAGAGATCCGGATGCCGACACGATCGGCACCCCAAACCTGAATGACGGCTTGAACGACTTCGAGGGTAAGACGGCAACGATTCGAAACGGACCCACCATAGGAGTCGGTTCGATGATTGGTGCCACTACGCAGGAACTGGTCGAGAAGATACCCATTGGCATTGTGAATCTCTACGCCATCGAAGCCAGCTTCCTTGGCGAGTTTGGCCCCGTGGAAGTATTCGGCAACAATCCCAGGGAGCTCGGAGATTGCCAGGGCACGAGGGGTGACATAATCCACCATCTCTTTTCCGGTAAAGATCTGTCCTTTGGGTCGGATGGCGGAGGGTGCGATGGGTAGAATGCCATTGGGTTGAAAACAGGGATTGGAGATGCGACCGACGTGCCAGAGTTGAAGAAAGATCTGGCCTCCAGCGGAGTGAACGGCTTGGACGACTTTCTTCCATCCTGCGACCTGTTCTGCGGTGTGGATACCTGGAGTGTTGGGATAGCCGTAGCCGAAAGGGGAGACGGAGGTAGCTTCGCCAATGATCAGTCCAGCGGAAGCGCGTTGGCGGTAATATTCGGCGTTGAGATCATTAGGAATGTTGCCTGGTGAGGATCGGCATCGGGTGAGTGGGGCCATCAAGACACGATGGGGAAGGTGAAGGGGTCCAAGTTGGAGGGGAGCGAAAAGGCACGACATTTGGGAAATAGTAAAAGTACGATAAAAATATGAAAGAACAGAGATACTTCGCGCGAGAATTTAAAATCCAGGTACTCAGGGATCTTTATAATCTCAACCAACGTTTTTTGGACAGGTCAGAACTAATCAAGCTGCAACTAATAGCAGGAGTTTTTACCGAACTTATCGAATCCCAAACCCTTAAAATAAAATTGGGTGGGTGTTGGTTGAGGATTAGCTTTTCGTTCGCCTGAAAATTAAGGACAACGAGCGCGCGGCCTTAGAAGGAGTAACCTTCAGGCCGATTTTGAATTTAAGTGGCGGAAGGTGGTGATGAAGTCGGGGGAGGTGGCTTTGCCATCAAGGGACTCAGAGAGACCGCAGAAGCTTGCACCTTCGGCGACGATAAACTTTCCGGTGCGCACATCTCCGAAGAATTGGGCCTGATTACAGACTTCGACAGATTCCGTGGCGGAAATGTTTCCATGCATCTTGCCGTGAAGGATTACCTTATTGGCCTGAATATCGCCCTTAAGGATGGCATTGGGGCCGATCAAGAGGGTTCCACCCGAGACGATTTCACCCTCAAAGAGGCCATTAAATTCAAGATTCCCGTCGAAGGCGAGGGAGCCTCTTAACTCGACCTGATCAGTGATGATGGCCCCGCCCTGATAATTAGGCTTGGAGTAAGGGGATGAGGGCGCAGGGAAAACTGCGCCGGAATTGAGTACTTGAGGGTCAGGTTTAGTTCCAAACATTATTAAATGTTTATGCGTGAAAAAGGCGAATTATCCATACCTAATGGTGGGTATTCTTTGATATACTTTAACACCTTAGACATGAAGGTGTTGAGTTATCGCCTAAAAGCCAGACTAGCTAGAATTAGAAAGCTTGGTCCCCATCGTGTATCCACAGGCGGTTTAGGTTGGGACGATAAACCTTTCCGCAGGTTCTTTGAGAAGTCTCCCATTCCGATGACCATCGATGATATTCATCAAAGTCGTGGACCTGAAATCTGTCTTCAAATCAACGATTCATTCAGAAAGTTGTTTGGGTACAATCTGAAGGAAACCAGGAATCTAAACGACTGGTTTCGTCGCGCGTTTCCCGACATACAGCATCGAAAAAAAACCATTTACAAATGGAAGCAGGATATCCGCTGGGCCCGCCGAAACGGAGGAATCATGCCGATCGTCGAAGACCGCGTGCGGACGAAAGATGGGCGGGAGCTGGTGGTGGAGGTTGGGGGGGTAATCCTCGGCGACTATCTTCTGACCACATTTACTGATCTCACCAAACGGGTCAGGACTGAACAGCAACTGGCCGAAAGCGAGTCCTTATTCCGGATGATCTTTGAGAAGATGCCTATCCCCGCTGCTCACGTAGATCTTGGCTGCAAAGACTATGGGAAAAACCCAGTTTTTTTCACCAATCAGGCCGTTCACCGGGTGTTTGGCTACACAAAGAAAGAACTTCCGAATGTGGAGGCTTGGATGATAAGAGCCTATCCGGATCCTGTTTACCGGAAAACGATGCACGACAAGTTTTTTGGCCAGCTCGCCAGGCTGAAAAATGTTGGCGACATCCTGCCTCCCATGGAGTTTCAGATGCGGTGCAAGGACAGAAGTGTGAAGCATATGCTCTGGACCGGCTTTAAGATGGCCCGCGGGTTTTTTGCGCTCTCCACGGATCTGACCGATGTTCGTCAGGTCCAGGCGGATCTGCGGGCCGCTGAGGAAAGCATAAAGAGATTAGGCCGCGAAGAGGCGCAAAGGTTGCAGCAAAAGCTGCAGACCAGTGTGGTGGCTTCTGCGGTGGCTCACGAGGTTAATCAACCCCTAAGCGAAATCCTGATAAAGAGTCAGTTGGCCCTTCAGCAGGCCGAATCGTACCCGCAGCTACCCAGCAGTCTGCGAGGCACGCTACGTAGCATGGTGGAGGACTCAAGAAGGGTAAGTAGGACAATTGAGAAGATGCGGGCCTTGTTGCGTAATGTGCCCACCCAACAGATATCCACGGACCTGAGAGAGTGTATCGAGAGTTCGATCCTTTATCTGAAACGCGTCATGGCCGAAGGCAAAATTCAGCTTCAATACAATCACCCGAAGAAATCAGTTCGGATTCTTGGGGATAGCAGTCAGCTACAATTGGCGATAACGAATCTCCTGCGCAATGCAAGTGAAGCAATCCAGGAGGGCGGATGCCAGAAGCGGAAAATCTGTATTCAATTGGTCACCAATCGAACACATGCCGAAATCATTGTGGATGACAGTGGTCCGGGACTTGCGCCTCATCTTCGTCAACAAATCTTCTCCGTACTCACATCGAACCGACCCAAAGGAACGGGTCTTGGTTTGTACTTAGTGCGGACCACGGTGCTCAATCACGGTGGGGAAGTCAGCGTGGGAGAATCACCTTTGGGGGGTGCAGAGTTCCGGGTCCGCATTCCTTTGGAACTTCCGGGGCGCATAACAAAGAATGGATCCTCATGAAGCTTCGTTGTGTCCTTCTGGATGATCAGACGATGTTTTTACAATTGCTCGTTGCCATGATCAGAAATATTCCCGGACTGGAAGTGATTGGCAGCTTTGACCGGGTCACTCCCGCGATTGATTTCTGCCTACGGAATGAAACGGACTTGCTCATCTTGGATCTGGAGTTGCCCGACGGGCTGGGGCTTTCAGTCCTTAAAACGGCAGTGCGTAAGAATCGTAAAGTGAATAGCATAGTTCTTTCCGGCCATGCCAGTGAGTTTGTTTGTCCGATAGACCTTCGTCCGAATGTCAGGGCGGTGGTGGATAAAACCCAAGCCTACGGAACTCTCCAAAAGGAGATCGCAGAGATTGTCCGACC
>CAJBOM010000094.1 GCA_903956835.1 uncultured Verrucomicrobiota bacterium | reverse complement strand
TCGTGTGCCTGCAAGGCCATCCAGGCATGTTCGAGCATCATTGAGAAATGGTAGGTCAGGTGTTCTGCACCGCACAGGCCATCGGGGCGTGGGGCAACGCAGCAGAGACCCCAGATATCCAGTGGTTCAGGATAAACCACACCCTCTGCACCATTAGTCTTTGCCCGGGCTGCAGCCGTTGCCGATCGGTCGCGATAAAAGGAAATGGTAGGCGAAAGCAGGTCTTTATCGCCATTGGCCAAAGTTGGCCAGCCCAGCCAGCGCTGAATTCTGTGTGATCGATCGCCCAGCTAGGCGGCCTCGGAGATGCCGCCTCTACCTAAGCCTCCAACTTCAAAACCACCTTCCCTCCTTCGCACTTTCTTACATTCTCACATCTAGAATTCCTTTGCGTTCTTTTCGGATCTACCCCGACCGGCGTCGGGGCTTTGCGTGAGCAATCGACGCGTAAGCGCGTCCGCCTTCCTAATCAGTACGTCCAACCAAACAGTTTCCACCCGTCATTCGGCCGACTCGAACCATCGGGCGAATCCATCATATTATTACTATAGGTTGGTGCTACCCCGCGCTCCTGAATCACCTGCTGGTAGACCGGCTTATTCGGGCTCGCAGGATTCACCGAATCCCACCCCTTGTTCGCCATCACCACAAACATTCCTACGTCTGGACTGTTATCCTCAGGTTGAATTCCTCGGGCCTGCTCCTCCTCTGGATTCGCCACCGCGTTTTCTACCTTATCTTGGTCTTCCCCCTTCGTACTCGACTTCCCTCCAGAATTCACACTTCGGGCTCCTGCCAATGGACTTTTCTTCGCCGGCACCGCTTTCACCGCACCGCCCGCCGTCGCATCATTGGTTTGAGCCTGAACCACCCCTAGTAAAGGAGTGCTCCATGCCAGAAAAATCCATATCCATCTCATTTCGCTAGTCTAACCACCATTTTTTATCGGTCAAACCCAGCTCCGCGGGGTTCCCTCGACAATCGAACTCCTTTTGGCACGCTCCCCCCGTGCGTCTTCTTGCCCTCGACCCGTCCCTCCGAGCCACCGGATACGCTATCCTCGAAGGTACCGCCGATAAACCTGTCGTCGTCGCTTCAGGCACCATCCAAAATCCACCCTCTCGACCCGCCCCCGCCTGCCTCCTCGAAATCCACGACCGCCTCCAAGAACTGATCGCGCGCCACACTCCCCAAGAACTCGCCATCGAATTAATCATCTATGTGCAAAATACCCGCACCGCCATCGTGCTCGGAGGCGCCCGCGGCGTCGCCCTTCTCGTTGCCGCCCGAGCAGGCCTCACCGTTAACGAGTACCCACCCAAACTCGTTAAAAAAGCAGCCACCGGAAAAGGAGCCGCCCGCAAAGAGCAGGTCACCTTTATGACCCGTGCCCTCTTCGGCCTTCTCCATAATCCAAAACCCGATGAAGCCGATGCCCTCGCCGTCGGTCTCACCCACCTCCGCCGTACAGCCTTCTCCGCCCGAACCGTTCCGGCAGTCTCCTAAGATGATCTCCTTCCTCGAAGGTACCCTCGCCGAATCTTGGCCCACTCGCGCCGTGATTAACTGCCAAGGCATCGGCTACGAACTGCTCATTCCTGTCACCACCTTCGATCATCTTCCTCTGCTTGGAGAAAAAGTTCGCCTCCTCACTCACCTCGTGGTCCGCGAAGATGCTCATACCCTCTACGGATTTTTCACTTCAGGAGAACGAGATCTCTTTCGCCTCCTCCTTCATCATGTTTCAGGCGTCGGCCCCAAAACCGCCCTCTCCATTCTCGCTGGCACCACCCCCCAAGCCGTCCGCGACGCCGTTGCCTCAGGAGATACCTCCTCCCTCGCCAAACTCAAAGGCCTAGGGAAAAAAACCGCCGAACGCATCGTCCTCGAGCTCCGCGATAAACTCCCCGCCCTCGATTCCCTCGCGGGTGGAACTTCTCCAGGTCGTGCAAACGCCACCCCCAACATCTCCGGCCATGCCCAAGACGCCCTCCTTGCCCTCCTCGCACTCGGCTACAAGGGAACCGAAGCCCAAAAAGCCCTCGCAGGCCTCGATTCCACGCTCCCTCCAGGCGATCTCGTCCGCGAAGCCCTCCGCCGCCTCGGTTAACCCTCGGTGTCAGGCACGTGCCTGACACCTTTCCATCGAAAAGGTTCGACTCCTCTCCAGCTTTTCAATACGATGTCTCGCTCGATCTAGTCATTAACCCAAACCAAAGGAACACTCATCATGCCCCTCGATAACGCCGAACGTACTCTCCACCTCACCCCTTCCGCTACTCTCGCCATCGATGCCCGTGCCAAAAGCATGCGAGCCGAGGGCCTCGACGTGGTTAACTTTAGCGCCGGCGAACCCGATTTCGATACCCCTGAACATATTAAAGCCGCCGCCATGGGCTCACTCGACGCCGGCTTTACCAAATATACTCCCGCCGCAGGTATTCCCGAACTCCGCTCCGCAATTTCTGAAAAATTAAAGGCCGACAACAATCTCTCCTACGAACCTTCCCAAGTCATCGTCACCTGCGGCGCCAAACACGCCTGCTTTAATGCGATCCTCGCCACCATCAACCAAGGCGATGAAGTCCTTATCCCTGCCCCCTACTGGCTCAGCTACCCAGAAATGGTCCGCGTCGCTGGCGGCGAACCCGTCATCGTTCCCACCAAGGCCGAAAATGGCTACAAACTTACCCCCGAACTCTTTCGCGAATACATGAGCCCCATGACCAAAATGGTCATCATCAATTCCCCAGGAAATCCTACCGGCTCCGTCTACTCCGAAAATGAACTCGCCGCTTTGGCCGAAGTCGCCCTCGACGAAGAAATCTACATCCTCTCGGACGAGATTTATGAAAAACTCGTCTATGATAATGTCAAACACGCGTCCATCGCATCCTTTAGTAAGGAAGTTTACGATCTAACCCTCACCGTCAACGGCTTCAGCAAACCCTACGCCATGACCGGTTGGCGCCTCGGCTACGTTGCCGCCCCCACCGCTCTCGCAAAAGTGATCGAATCCATCCAGAGCCACACCACTTCCCATCCTACCTCCTTCGCTCAAAAAGGCGCCCTCGCCGCTTACCGTGGTCCCCAAGATTGTGTCACCGAAATGGTCGCCGAGTATGATAAACGTCGTCGTCGCTTCTGTGACCTCCTCGGACTCATTCCCAAACTTTCCTTCGTCAAACCCCAAGGAGCTTTCTACCTCCTGCTCGATATCTCACGCACCGGACTCAACTCCGCCGAGTTCGCGGAAAAACTCTTGGAAAAAGAACGGGTGGCCGTTGTCCCAGGCAAGGCTTTCGGAGACGATTCCACCGTCCGCGTCTCCTACGCAACTTCCATCGACCAGATAGAAGAAGGCGCCCGCCGCCTCGCTAAATTCTGTAAATAACCCTCCGCCACGCGGCTATTCTCCGGGTAGATCAGTCCCACTTGCACTCCCCGTGCACTGGTTATAAACTCGTCTCTTCATGAATCTCCTATTTCTTCTCACCTTCATCGGGACGATGGCCCTCTCCCTCTGGGCCGCCGCCCGAGTCAAAATCGCCTACGCCAAAGCTAGCCAAGTTCCCGTCTCCTCAGGCTTCACTGGAGCCGAGGCCGCCGCCCGCATCCTCGACGCCGCTGGAATTCGCGATGTCGAAATCGTCGAACAAGACGGATTTCTCGGAGATCACTACGACCCCATGCATCGTCGCCTCGTTCTTTCTACCCAAAACTTTCAAGGCCAATCCGCCGCTGCCCTCGGCGTCGCTGCCCACGAGTGCGGCCACGCTATCCAACACAAAATCGCCTACGCCCCCCTCCAGTGGCGCATGGCCTCCGTCGGTGCCACCACTTTCGCCAGCCAAATCGTCACCTGGCTCCCACTCTTCGGCCTCTTCTCGGGCTTCGGAGGTTTCCGCTCCCACACCTACCTCGTCATCATGGCCGTCGGTTGGGGCACCATCATGCTCTTCAATCTCATCACCCTCCCCGTCGAGTTCGACGCCTCCCGCCGAGCCCTCCAGATTTTGCCCAAAATGAAATTCATCGCTCCAGGCACCGAACTCCAGTCAGTCGATAATGTCCTGCGCGCCGCCGCTTGGACCTACGTCGCCGCCTTCATCACCTCTCTCCTTTATCTCCTCTGGCACCTTCTTCCCCTTCTTGCAGGCCGGCGCAACAACTAACCCCCTACATCTAGCCTCCTTCAAGGAGTTTCAAGCCAACATCTTGTGTCATTCCCTTAATTCCTCTTGCTATTTCGTAAACCGGTTCTTACTTGTATCTCAAGGGTGCTAACCCCCATATGAAATCATCCCCCCTTATCACATTTTTACTTTTCCTCACTAGCGCTATCGTTACTCAAGCCTCCTCCACCGCACCAGTTTCCGAAACATACTCCCATCCACTCCTTAACCAAATTTATGAAATGCACTCCCTCGCCGAATCAGGCAACGAGGATGCCACTCGCCGATTAGTCGCCTGGCTCGAAGAACTTACCGCCGAACAACCAGAAAACGGCATCCTCCTCGTCTACCTCGGTAGTGCCTACACCCTCGCCAGTCGCGATGCCTTCATCGGACCAGGAAAACTCCGCTACCTCATGTCAGGCCGCGATTGCATGGATCGGGCCGTCGCCCTCCGCCCCGAAGATCCCAACGTCCGCTTCATCCGCGGAATCAATAACTACCACCTGCCCACCCTCTTCAATCGACGAAGCATCGCCCGCGACGACTTTCGCAAACTAGTCGATCAACTCAGCCAAAATCCCAAATGCCTCGACCCCCTTACCTCCCAAGCCATCTACTACTACGCTGGCCTCTGCTTCGCCCAACTCGAAGAAGAAAAAAACGCCCGCAGCTCCTGGCAAAAAGGCCTCGACCTAAAAATCTCTGGCCCACTCACCGCTAAGATTACTCAGGAACTAGATCAACTGACCCCCACGGCTGCCGGCAAGTGACTCGCCCCCCCGGGCCACCCGACCTCCCCGCCCCACAGATTCGGAAACGCGTTCGCTCTCTCGCCTCTTCCATCCGAAAAAACTACCTCAATCGCCCCCTGACCATCGTCGCCCTCCTCAAAGGCAGCGTCTTCTTTGTCGTCGATCTTCTCCGCCACCTCCCCATCGATACCGAAGTCGAATTCTGGAACGTCTCCAGCTATCAAGGCACCCAATCAACAGGAAAAATCCGTGGACTCCACCACTGCCGAGGGAACTTTCGCGGTCGCGACGTCCTCCTCATCGACGATATCCTCGATTCAGGTCTCACCCTCGATCGCACCCGCGCCCACGCCAAAAAACTCGGCGCCCGCTCCGTTCAAATCTGCGTTCTCCTCAGCAAAAAAAGAAAACGAGTTCGCCCCGTCCGAGCTCGCTGGGTCGGCTTTGTCATTAAGGACGAATTCGTTGTCGGCTACGGCCTCGATCTCGATCAACGTTACCGCGCCCTCCCCTCCATCCGCACCCTTCCCTCCACCCCTTAATTCTTCAACTCGGTAGGGCACATCCCCCGTGACCGCGGGATCAATAGCCCAGCTAGGCGGCCTCGGAGATGCCGCCTCTACCTAAGCTTCCAAGTAGAAATAATTAAAAATTAAACATCCGCGCGTAAGCGCGTCCCGCGAATGCGGGGCAAAATTAAAAATTCCCCCCTCTCTACTCCGCAATGTCCTCGTTCCATAACTCGGGCTTCGCCTGAATAAAATCTCCCAGCATCTTGACCAACTCAGGCTGATTCAGAATCACCACCTCCACCCCGTGCGATCTTAAAAATTCAGGTGCCCCAGGAAAATTCACCGCCTCCCCCACCACCACTCGCGGAATTTTAAACTGCACAATCGTTCCCGAACACATGTAACACGGGCAGAGGGTCGAATAGATCACCGTATCTAAATAACTTTTTTGCCTCCCCGCATTCATCAAACAGTCCATCTCTCCATGCAAAATCGCACTCCCTTTCTGCACTCTCTGATTATGTCCTCGTCCCACAATCGTATCTCCGCGTACTAAAATCGAACCAATCGGAATCCCACCCTCCGCCAATCCTTTTCTCGCTTGCCCCTC
>CAJBOM010000093.1 GCA_903956835.1 uncultured Verrucomicrobiota bacterium | reverse complement strand
TCTCAAGAGTGCTGGTTTCACCGCCTCCCAACTCAAGGCTACTGGATTCAGTGGCACCGACATCAAGACAGCTGGCTTCAGTGCCGACGATCTCAAGAGTGCTGGTTTCAGTGCCACTGAGCTCAAGACTGCTGGCTTCAGTGCCGACGATCTCAAGAGTGCTGGTTTCACCGCCTCCCAACTCAAGGCTACTGGATTCAGTGGCACCGACCTCAAGACTGCTGGCTTCAGTGCCGCAGATCTCAAGAGTGCTGGTTTCAGTGCCACTGACCTCAAGACTGCTGGCTTCACTGCCGTCGAAGCCGCAGCTGCCGGCTACACGTCCGATGAGCTCATTGCCGCCGGGTACGAGGTGTAAGCCCCGGTCGGCGGTTAGTGAAAGCAACCCCCATTTCCCCGCCCTCTGATCCGACCCAATGGTTGTTTCAAAAACCACCCGCAGAAAGCAAATTCCTAGTAGCACAGTTTCCCGAAATGCTTCCCAGCTTCCTCTCGATGTGTCCCTAGAACGACCACTGCAAACCGAGGCCACCGTAGAAAAAGTCAGACAGCAAATCGTCTCCGAGTAACGACCTATCCCTCTCCAAACCCCAGCTGTAGGCGGTGTGTGCGATAATGGACACGGAATCCGAAACAGCGTATTCCAATCCGAGACGCAACGCGAAGTGGTTGGCTCCGTCATGCCCATCGGACACATGGGGAGCCTACTTTTGAGGAAAATCTCAAGCAGTTGGAGGGGTTAGTGGAGCAGATGGGCAGCGCTGAAGCCTGAACGGAGGTTGAGGGAGTTATCTTTGAGGGTGCGGGGGGGCAGCGGATCGGTTGAGGGCGATGGGGCCTGAGGAGACGCTGAAGAGGGGCTATGCGCTGGTACAGACTCCCGAAGGAAAATTGATTCGTGCAGTGGGAGCGGCGCGCAAGCAGGGCGATTTTTTGGTTCGGTTTGCGGATGGTAAGTTACCCGTGAAGGTGAAGGAGAAATGAATAGAGGGATTGTGATGAGCGGGGATTTCGATGTGGATTCCTCCGCCCCGTCCGCGAAGGCATCTGACTCATTGTCTAGCGCGGTTGATGGATTAAGATTGGTTGGGTGGACGTTTTTGAAAGGAAAAAATAAGTGAACACACTTTGCCAAGGCATGGTTTTTTCGTTGATGATGGGGATGGCCTTACGGGGGGCAACTCAGAGCCAATCCGAGGTCGGTCCGACAAAGGGCAATGAGACGAACGAAGTTACTCCTTTGACTTTGCCTGGTGCGGAAACCTTTATTTTTAAAAAGGTAGGGGAGACCGAAATTCGTCTTCACGTGGTAAAGCCTAATGATTGGAAAGCGTCCGACAGGAGGCCGTGTTTGGTGACTTTCTTCGGTGGAGGTTGGACCAGTGGCAATCCCGCTAAGAGCATCACCTATGCGAAGTGGGCGGCGAAATACGGTCTGGTGGGAGTGGCTCCTGATTATCGAACGAGGAAACGGTTCGATGCAAAACCTGAAGATTGCGTAACGGATGGGCGGGCGGCGGTGCGATGGATTCAGGACCATGCGAAGGAGTTGGGGATCGATCCAGCGAAGATTGTGGTGCAGGGATCGTCGGCTGGAGGCCATGTAGCGGGGTGGACAGCGATACCTGATCCTGTGACCCCAGAGTTGGCTTCCGATCCTGTGCCGAATCCTCTTCCGATGGGTTTGATTCTGCTCTGGCCAGTGACCGATACTGGAACGAACGGGTATGGTGGCCCGAAACGTTTTGGAAATGATGAGGTCCGGGCGAACAATCTTTCGGTGACGGGTCGGATGCCTGGCAAGATGCCGCCTACGCTGGTGTTTCATGGGACAGCTGATGCGACGGTTAAGTTTGCGAATACTGAAGAATTTTTGGCCAAGATGAAGGCAAATGGGAATGAGTGTGAGCTGATTTCGTTTCCAGGGGCGCCCCACAGTCCGAACTCTTCCAAGTGGGGAGAGGCGGCGGCGGTTAAAGAGAAGATCGAGAAGGAAAGCCTGAAGTTTTTGGGAAAGTTAGGTCTGGTAAGCAAAGAACAAACATCGGTAGGCGGGAAGACGACGGACAAGGAAGAAGGGGAGTAGTTTTGTTCAGATTCGTTTGCTTTGTCGGTTTGTGGGGGCTCTGTCTCAACCTTCAGGCGGAAGAAAAACTTCTATTGATGCAGGAGGCTCGGTTGGGGCAGTTAAAATCGGCTTATGAGGGTAAGGAGGATCCCAGCCTTCCGCACGAAGCGAAGGCGATAGCGACGAAGATCGTGAAGGAGGCGGACAAGAGGATGGGAAAGTCGGTGATCACCATCACGGAAAACGAAAACCTGCAGGAGAGTAAGGATCCACACGATTATTTTAGTATTGGACGGTATTTCTGGCCAGATTCTAACAAGCCAGACGGGTTGCCCTGGATTAATCGGGACGGGGAGACCAATCCGGATGCGGTGAAAGCATCGGATGAGAGAAAGTTATCGGAGTTGATCCATGCGGTGGAGTATCTCGCCTTGGCGTATCACCTGACGGGGCAGGAGAAGTATGGCGCCGAGGCGGCTCGGTTTTTGCGGGGATTCTTTCTGGATGCGGAGACCAAGATGAATCCTCATCTGGATTACGGTCAAAGTGTTCCTGGGAAGGCAACAGGACGGGGATGGGGACTGATCGATACGAGGGGGTTTATGATTCTGCCCGATGTGCTGAAGTTGCTGGAAAAGTGCCCTACTTGGACAGCGCAAGACCGAGAGGGAATGAAGGCTTGGTGGACGGCTTATGGGAATTGGATGCAGACGAGTAAGATCGGGTTGCAGGAAAAAAAGGCGCCCAATAATCACGGCGCAGCCTACGACGTGCAACTAAGCGCAGTCCTGTTGATGGCCGACAAAGAGGAGGACGCAAAGAAAGTCTTGGGGGAGTCACTGCCTGCCCGGTTGGACGCTCATATCACCCCAGAGGGTAAGCAGCCGAGGGAATTAGTTCGGACGAAAAGCTGGTCGTATAGCTGCTTTAACCTAAAAAATATTTGCAAGGGGGCAGTGATGGCTCGTTCGTTGGGGATTGATCTTTGGAGTCATGAGGGAGAGGGGGGCAGGGGGAGTTTGAGAAAGGCGATGCTTTACCTTGTTCCCTTTTTTAAAAATCCCGAAGGCTGGGCTGAAAAGCAGATCACCAAGTTTGATTCGAAGGAGGCTCGCTACTGGCTGGATGTGGGGGCAGTGGTGTATGTGGAGGAAGGGATTCGAAGTGCCCAGCAAGAGTTCGCTCCGATGGAGAAAGCCGATGTGACGGATTGGGTTTCGACTCCGGTTCAGAAATGAAGTGTCGCGGACGTCTTTTTTTCGATACTCTTTCCTTCATATGAAACCTTTTCTCTCCTGCCTCACTTGGGTGCTTTGTCTTGGCATGGCTTCTATTGGGTGGGGTGAATCGAAAGAATCCGCTCATTGGAAAAGTTTTCAGTCGGCCACCGATCGTTCCCCAGCCGAGATCCTGACCGACTACTCCTATGCTGGATATGAGCATGGGGAGAAGGCGATTCCCGATGTGCAGGGGCCTATCTTTAAGGTGACCGATTACGGAGCGATAGCTGACGATTCAATTTCGGATGAGAATGCGATTCGGAAAGCAATTGCGGCGGCGGAGAAGGCGGGAGGCGGAGTGGTCTTATTTCCACCGGGGAAGTACCTGATCTGGATGGACCGTAAGAAAGTGGAGCCGATCCAAATCACCCGTTCGGGAGTGGTGCTTCGCGGGGCGGGCTGTGGTCGCGGTGGTACGGTAATCCGGCTCGTGCATTCTGGTTACGGTGTGGGCCCCTATCCGGTCAAGGGAATCGATTTTAATACGATTCCCTATGCGTTCTTTTTTGGTCCAAAGGATGAGGAGAAATCCCAAGCGGACAAAGGGGTTGCGGTGACGGGTGCGGTTCGGAGGGGGACTTTTGAGGTGCCATTAAAATCAACGGACGGTTTCAAGCCGGGTGATTGGGTTTCCTTGAAAGCAACAACACCCAAGCTGGATGCGGAGTTGATGGCGGGGCTGAAGCCGGATCCCACTTGGGAGCGAATCATCCAAAAAGGATCGAGTATAAGTGAACTGCATCAGGTTGCGGCGGTGCGGGATGGAAAGCTGGTGTTGAAGGATCCGGTTTTGGTAAATCTGGGCGAGGATTTCGGGGTTAAGGTCGTCCATACGGCAATGATCGAGAACACAGGGTTGGAGGATATGACCCTGCAAGGTGGGTGGCGGCAGGTTTTCGTGCATCATCGGTCGGCTCTGGATGACGAGGGATGGGACGGGATTCTCTTTGCGAATGTGGCGAACGGGTGGGTCCGGAGATGTGGGTTCCTGAACCTCAACAGCGGGGTATACCTAAGGGATTCAGCCTTTTGTTCACTTCTGGAAAACCGATTTGCTGGCACCCGAGGTCACTATGATACAGCAGTACGAGCGAATAGCAGTTTCAACTTGATGGGATTGACCGAGGAGGCGGTGGGCCCTCAGCACAGTTGCTCAACTGGAAATCGGTCGGCTGGAACGGTTGTTTGGCGCTGGAGGATGACGACGAGCTCCTCGGTCGATTCTCACGGAAACGGGCCTTATTCGACGCTGATTGATCGGGTGAACGGGGGGACGATGACCCGCAGCGGAGGACCCGCTCCCTCTTTCCCTAATCACATGCGGTGGATGGTATTTTGGAACTTTTCCTACGATTCAGCGGATGATCAGCCGATCAATTTGTGGAACTATGTGAAGGGGAAAGAGGCCAAGTTTGTGAAGCCCCTCTTTGTGGGACTTCACGGTAAACCTGTGGCTTTGGTGGCGGAAGCATTGGAAGGGAATGAGTGTCAGGGGGAGAAGGTAACTCCGGAGTCCCTGTATGAGGCACAACTCTTGCTACGATTGGGTAAATTGCCAGACTGGGTGGGTTCGGCGCAAAAGGAGTGGGAAAAAGTCGTGGCGCTGGAATTGCCGCCGCATGGACTGGCCGACATCGCGAAGCACGACCTGTGGGAGGAGGAGTTCGAGCTTGGGGATCTGGTCCAAGACTGGAAATCACAGATGGAGAAGCAGGAATTGGAGTGGAATGTTCCGGTGGAGATTTCGACTGCGGTCCCGGCCGTGCATTGGAAAAAGGATTATGTCCTGATGAGAACCCTACTGCAGACGATGGCGACCTATGCCAACCCAGTGGCTTCGAAGGGCATCGTACGGACGCCGATGAAAGTCAACGTGGAGAGTGAAGGCGCTGAGGTGGTGGTAAGAATGGCGATGCAGTCGGATTCTAAATCACAGAAGAAGAATCAGGATGCCTTGCGGGTGGCCAAAGAGCTGGCTCCTTTCTGCCAAGGGGTGTTGGTGTCGGATCCGACGAGTTTGACGTTAACCCTGAAACGCTAAATTGCCGGCAACGAGGGATGGCGGACTGTCCACGATTCTCCTTTTCGATTTTTCAGGGACCAAATGGTGGCTTGAGTTTCAGTCAATTCCCAGGGGCCCAGCGGTGCGGAGGCTGGGGCGACGGCTTGGAGTGCAGCCAGCCAGCCATCCCCGGAGAGTACATCCGTCTCCAGAAAGAGGGTGATGCTGTTGCCAGCGTAGAGGTGGGTGCGCGGCTGTTTACCGACGATGGTTCTTTGGGATCCGGCCTTGGCGAAACCTTGCAGGGATTGGAGAACAGCATGGTGGGTTGGGTTATTCCAAGAAAGGTTGGGGAATGAGGATTTCTCCTTCAGATCCTCCATTTCCTTTGACGAAAGGCTCTGGCCTCCAAGTAGGAGCCGACATTTTTCCCGGACCTTGTAGCGATGAAGGTGGAGCTGCCACGGGCCGTTCCACCACAGATGGGTTTCGATTTCGACGGAGTCTCCGAGGGTGTAGGAGCAAGCGAGGTGATCTTTTTCCACGGCGAGGGAGCGGGTCTGCTGTCGGCCGTGCAGGGAGCCGTCCCCCATTAGAGCTGTGAGAGAGGAATCGATCGGGTAAGGGCCATCGGTAAGTTGGACGTCGAAGCCGACGCCGGTGCGGTAGGATAGTTTGCCCCATTTATAGGGGCCGAAGACGGTGTTGGAGGTGGAGATGGCAGTGCCTGCGTTGAGGAGTTCGATTCCGCCTTCGATCGAGCGAACGACCAGCTCGGCGGTGGGGAGTGGTTGGGAGAAGTCGGAGATCTCGGAAGGAAGCGGTTGTTCCGAGTCCTGCCAGAATGGGGATGAAGGCGGGAGAAGAAGTGGGGCGAGACCTTTGGCGGCCCAGTAGGGGGAGCCACCGCAGGAGTAGCGTTCGGTGAGCGGGAGAAATTCATCGACCCAGCCGAGGCTAAGGAGGCCTTGCGATTGAAAGATGGGTTGGCTCCAGAAAAAGTGGAGATTTTTCGATGAGATCCGTCGGGATTGGCCATGGGGAAGTGGAGAACATTCGCAAAGTTCGGCGAGGGCAAAGGGGGCGACGGCGTTGAAGCGGTAGGTGAGGGATCGGCCGAAGGGAACATTTTCTCCGGAGGAGGCGAAAAAGTGGGCGTAGTCGGGAAGGAATTCGCGGGTGAAGTTCTGCCAGCGTTTGGTGCGGGTGGGATCGTTGTGGCCAAAAAGGCGAACCCACCAGAGGCCGTAGTAGTGGAAGGCGTAGGCGTTGTAGTAGTCGACCGTTTGGTTGGATCCATCGCGAAACCAGCCTTTGCCGACGGCCATGGTTTCGATTGTATCGAGCCATTGCTTGATCTGAGGCGAGTCGGTTTTTTGTCCAAAACCCTCTTTTTGGAGAAAGGAAAGGGTAAGAACGCCAAAGAAGAGGTGATTGTTGGGGTGCAGTTTGGTTCCGCGAACGGAGGCGAACCATTGAGCGACCTGCTGTTTTTCTTTCTTAGAGAGCGGATCCCAAAGGAACTCGCGGGCGATTTCTAAGGCCAATACGAGGGCGGCCATTTCGACGGTGTGTTGGTGATGGTCTTCGGTGGGACCCCAGTATTCAGGGGAGGAGGGGTCGGTCCCGAGGAGGAGTGCCTGACGAAACCAATCGGCAATCGTTTTACGCGAGAGGGATTGGGGTGGAGTGGCGGGGAAAGTGGTGGGGATGGCTTGGAGCCAGTGGGCGGCCCAGAGGCAGGGGCGGGAGAAAGATTCGAGGCGATCGGCTTGAGGACCGTGGCTGCTTGGTTTTCCGAGGATGGGCAGGTCGGCCTTGCCCAGTTTCATTAGTTTGGCCAAGGGGCGGAGTCCCTCTTCGGCCACGCGGAGCCAGTCGAAATATCCCCAAGACGGGTCTGGGGATGTTTCGGTTTTTTTTACCACCACTTCTCCTTTTGGCAGGCGGTGAGGGCGTCCTGAATCGGGGTGAGATAGGGATGCCACATTTTTTCCCATTCGAGCGAGACGGCCCCTGTGAAGTTATCTTTTTGGAGAAGATCGAGAACTTGGCGGGCGGGCATTTCGCCGGTTCCAGGCAGGACATAGGTGTAGGGGTGGCGGGCGGAGGGTTTGAGAATGCTGTCCTTGATGTGGACGTGGCGGGTGTGGGGTTTGATTTGCCTCCAACTATCGGCGGGGGCTTCGCCGGTAAGTCGCCAGGTGTGGTGGGAGTCCCAGATGATGGGATGGGTGCGGCCGAGAAGTTGGAAAAGTTTAAGGAGGGGAGGTGTGGCGGAAAAGGCGTCGTGGGTTTCGATGAGGATTTCGACCTGCCAGTTATTTTTCTTTTTTTGTTCCTGCCACCAGTTGAGGACTTCGACGGCTTGGCGGTAGTTTTCGTCTGTAAGGGGGGTGCCCCAGGTGCCGCCTCCGAAGATGCGAAGGTAGGGAGTGCCGATCTGCTCGGCGAGTTGGGCAAAGGAGAGGAGGGTGGCGCGGCCTGCTTCGTTGTCGCCGATGAGTTTGAAGGAGGTGCCGAGGACGCGGGCGGGATGGCGGGCAAGGGAGGAGCGGACGGCTGGGAGGCCGCCGGGTTGTTCTGGGAGGTAGGCGGGGAGATCGATCCGGTTTTCGAGAGAGCGGAGTTCGAGGCAATCGATGGAGAATTGGTCGGCGAGGGAGAGGACTTGGGGAAGATTGAGCTCCGTGCAGCCCATCGTAGAAAAGCAGGTGAGGAAGGGGCGAGGGTTACGTGGCGCGGTCATAGACATCGAGGGTGATCAAAGATTGAAGAGGTTTGCCCTGAAGGAAGCTCTGGAGATTCTCGATGGCGAAAGAGGCGGTGTCTTGACGGCGGTCCTTGGTGGGGCCGGCGATATGGGGAAGGAGGGCGATGTTGGAGAGACCGCGGAGGGGGGAGTCTTTGGGAAGGGGTTCGGTTTCGTAAACATCGAGGCCGATTTGGAGGTCGTCGATTCGGTCCTTGGCGACGCGGGCGAGAGCGGCTTCGTCGACGACGGCGCCACGACCGATGTTAATGAAGGCGCCGTCGGGGCGGATCGAGCGAAGAAGTTTTTCGGTGACGATATGGTGATTTTTTTCGGTGTAGGGGGCGAGTTCGACAATGATGTCGTGTTGGGAGAAAAGGTTTTCAAGGGAGGTTGAGCGGGTGACGCCATATTTCTGAAAGACGGCATCTGGGACGCTGGGGGAGAAGGCGGAGATGGAGACACCGAAAGGGCGGAGGAGGGGGATTAGTTCTTGGGCGATAGCGCCGAACCCGTGGAGGCCGATGCTTCGGCAGAAGAGGCTTTGGGTAACGGTTTTCATGCCGTCTTTCCAGGCTCCGTCCCGGTGCATGGCCACATTCCAGTGGGAACTGCGGCGCATAGCGGAGAGAATGAGGAGGAGACCGCATTCGGAGATGGTCCGGCTAACCGAACTACCCCAATTGGTTACTTGCAGGCCTTTTTCGATGAGAGAGCGGGGGACTAATTTGCGGACGCTACCTGCGAGGTAGGCGACATAGCGGAGTTGGCCTGGGCCTGCGACGGGAAGATCGGAGGGAAGAGGGGGGCATCCCCAAGCGCAGAGAAGGGCTTCAGCTTTTGAATTCAGGATCTGTTTCGGCCAACTGGCGGGATCGGCTAGGGGAAGAGGAAGAGGGACTTGGCGCAGGGAAAGGGAATCGAGATTTGCCTGTACTGAGCTAGGTAAAAAATCATCTCGCTCGGCTTGAGTTAGGGCAGTAAGGACAACTGGAGCAGACATCACGAGAACCTATGGGAAAAAGTGACGTGAATCACGCAAAAGTAGTATTGCGAATCCAAGTTCATTTATATCTTAGAGTGGGGAGGAGATAGATAAATTAATGAAAAATGTTTTACCCGTTATCCAAGTGTATCTTTTTCGTATAAAATAAGGTACGATTGTGCATGAAAAAATTCCCACTAATTCTCTTTTTTGGATTGCTACTTTGTCATTCGGGAATTCATGGTGCGACGCAGCGTCCGAATGTTCTTTTTATTGCGGTGGATGATTTGAAACCAGTCCTTGGTTGTTATGGGGATAAGTTGGCGAAGACTCCGAACATGGATAAACTGGCAAATCGCGGGATGTTGTTTGAAAAGGCGTATGTGAATCAGGCGGTGTGTGCGCCCTCACGCAACTCTTTGATGCTGGGCGTCCGACCTCAATCGATGGGCCTTTATGACTTGAAGACTTATTTCCGGGACATTCCCGCCTACTCGAACACGGTGACGATGGGGCAAACTTTCCAGAAAAATGGATATACGGCTGAGTCACTCGGCAAAATTTTTCATGCGAGCTTAAACGACAAGCCGTCCTGGTCGGTTGATAATTGGGAGTCGAAGGGGGAGACGTATGCGATCGAAGATAACCGTGCGCCGATGAAAGGGGAGAAAGGGACGACAACGGAGTCGGCCGATGTGCCAGATAATTTCTATCAGGATGGAAAAATCGCCGACGAAGCGGTTGCCCGTTTGAAGGAAAAAAAAGCGAACCCCAATCAACCCTTTTTGATGATGGTGGGCTTTCATAAGCCTCATCTGCCCTTTGTGGCCCCCAAGAAATATTGGGATCAGTTTAAGCCCGAGCAGTTTTCTCTGCCGGAGTTTCGGACGGCTCCTGAAGGATCGCCTGCCTATGCCCTAGGAGAATCAGGAGAGATCATGCAGTATAAGAAACTTCCCGTAGATAAACTACCGTTCCCGGATGATTTTGCCCGTCACTTGATTCACGGATATTATGCGGCGACCAGTTTTACCGATGCGCAGATTGGAAAGGTGATCGCGGCACTGGACGAGCTGGGTATGGCAGAGAATACGATCATTGTTCTTTGGGGGGATCACGGTTGGCATCTGGGGGATCACGGGAAATGGTGCAAACACACTAACTACGAGCAAGCGACCCGAATTCCGATTTTGATCAGCGGTCCTGAGATTAAACCGGGTCAACGAACCTCTGCCCTGATCGAAACGGTTGATCTCTATCCGACGCTGCTGGAGTTAACCGGGCAGTCCACACCCGAGACAGGCATTACTGGGGTGGGATTGGATGGAACAAGTCTGGTGCCGATTTTGAAGGATCCAAAAGCGAAGGTGAACGACTACGTGTTTCATGCCTATCCGCGAGCAGAAAAGACGGATGATACGAAGAGGAAACTGATCGGAAGGGCAGTGAGGAATGATCGATATCGCTTGGTCGAGTGGAAAGAGCCTAACGATCCGCCAGAGAAAGCGGCGATCGAGTTGTATGATTACCAGACCGATATGATGGAGAAAAAGAATTTAGCCCAAGAGAATCCTGAATTGGTCACCCAGCTTCGGGCTGTTCTAGCCAAACTCCCCGAAGCCAAACCCCAAATGGGTGGTGAAGGCGCCCCCGAGTCAGGGTACGAAAAGAAGGCTAAGAAAAAGAAGAAGGATAAAGCGGGAGACGGTGAGTAAAGCAAAGGGGGTCATTCATGAGAAAATATTTATCGATTCTCTTGGTCTTGGCTTTGGGGAACTCCACACGTGCGGAGGGAATTGCCGTTTCCAAAACTGCAGGGGCGAGTAAGCCGAATATTATCTTCATTTTATCAGATGACTTGGGGGTAGATATTCTTAGCTGTTTCGGTTCGGATCAGTACAAGACTCCTCACTTGGATGCTTTGGCGACGGGGGGGATGAAGTTTACCCATACCTATGCTGCGCCACTTTGTGGGCCTTCGCGGGCACTGATTATGACGGGGCGGTATGCGTTCCGTACGGGAGCGGTCAATCAAGATCGGGTTGCGCAAATTACCCCTGAAAAGGAGGTGATGATGCCCAAGATTTTAAAAGGGGCCGGTTATGTCACCGCCTCGTTTGGAAAGTGGGGACAGCTAGGCTTAACTCCAGGGGCCTTTGGGTTTGACGAGTATCTGAATTTTAAGGGCAGTGGGATTTTCTGGAATACGCAACCCAAGGGCAAGGAGTACGATCTGAACGGCAAACCAGTGGAGCTCAAGGATAAGGAGTATATGCCTGACTTGATGCACAAGCTGATCGTGGATTTTATCACCCGCAATCAGGACAAGCCGTTTTATCTCTACTATTCGATGTCTCATATCCACGGGGATATCCTGCCGACCCCCGACAGTAAAGAGGGGGCCACTGCTAAGGAGTTGTATGCAGATAACATTGTCTACCACGATAAGTTGGTCGGGCAGTTGATCGCGGAGTTGGAAAAGCTGAAATTACGGGAGAAGACCCTGATTGTGTACGTCGGTGACAACGGAACCGCGAAGGGTGGAGCTGAACTGTCGACGGTGGGAGGAAAAAAGATTGATGGATCCAAGGGTTCGATGCTGGAGGGAGGGGCTTTGGTCCCGATGATCGTGAACTGGCCTGGGACGACTCCCGCGGGCCGAGTGTGCCCCGATATGATCGATTTTTCCGACTACGTTCCCACGTTCGCGGCTGTGGCTGGAGCGAAGCTTCCTGAAAATGTGGTGATTGACGGTCAAAGTTTTCTTCCTCAGATCAAGGGAGAGAAGGGGACGCCTCGGGAGTGGGCCTACGTGCAGTTGGCACGGATGTGGTATGTGCGAAGCATGAACTGGAAATTGAACGAGAAGGGGGAGTTGTACGACATGAGTGGCGCTCCCTTCGAGGAGAAGCTGGTTCCTGCGGACAGCACGAATCCTGTGGCTATGGCAGAACGGGCAAAACTCCAAGCCGCCCTGAACAAATTGAATCCTGCTGGCGGGATTCTGGATGACGGGGATGGAACGGGTCGGCACGGCGGGAAGAAAGAAAAAAAGAAGAGTAAGAAAGATACTTCCGAGCCTGCTGAATAAACTGAATTCTTCGGTTAACTTTCCGAGATGATACGATTCTCCTTATTTTCTGCTCTTTTTCTTCTGGGAGTGTGCGCTTGGGGCGTGCAGGCAGAGGAGGCGCTCTTTCAGGATGATTTTTCGGGGGATCTTTCCCGCTGGGTGGTGGAGCAGACCCCGAGTGGTAAAACCCAGGTGATCAATGGGGAGTTGGATATTGATGATGCTCCTGGGCCGGAGGACAAGGGTGGGTGCACCGTTTGGTTTAAGGAGAAGATGTCGGGACCGATCCGGATTTCTTATGATGCCACCATGGTGCAAAAAGGGGGGCCGAACGACAGGATCAGTGATCTGAACTGTTTCTGGATGGCGAGTGATCCGAAAAACCCTGAAAATCTTTTCGTCGGATCGAAAGGGCGGAGTGGAACTTTTAAGAAGTACGATCCGCTAAAGACCTACTACGTGGGCTACGGGGCGAATGAGAACGCAACGACACGTTTCCGAAGGTATCCCCGTCCAAGGGATGACAAAGCCTTGAAGCCAGAATTCGACTTGAGCGATGGCAAGTATATGAATGTGGCTAATAAAACGGTAAAGATTGAGTTGGTGGCAGATGGGGAGAAGATTCAGTTCATTCGCGATGGAGAGGTCATTTTCACCTATCAGGATCCTGAGCCACTGAAAGAAGGCTGGTTTGGTTTTCGAACCACCCGCAGCCATATTCGTTTTGATAATTTTAAAGTCACCCGAATCCCAACTAACGGAGAAAAAAAATGAAAAAAACCATGCTCAGCATCCTTCTTGTCAGTCTTTCAAGCCTGTGGGCTAGGGAAATTCCCGTGCCGAATCTCGCCGCATTGGCTGGGGCTTTGGGCTCGGCGGGGCCGGGGGATGTGATCGTGCTGGCGAAAGGGAATTGGGCGGATGCGGAGATTAAGGTGGAGCGTGGGGGTTCGGAACAGAGTCCTCTCACGATCCGTGCCGAGGGCCCTGGAGAGACACTGCTCACAGGAACCTCCTTCTTGGAGATCAATGCCCCCCATGTGGTGGTGGATGGTCTTTATTTCACGCAGGGAGCCATTGATACCAAGCAATTTTCGGTCATTCATTTTAAATCCCATCACGGCACCGTCCGGAATACTGCGGTGATCGATTACAACCCCCCAGAATTTGAGGATGAGAGCTATTGGGCCTACTTCAGCGGAGATAACAATCTTCTTGAAAAATGTTACTTCAAGGGAAAGAACAACATGCATCCTCTTTTGGGTAATGCGATCGATGGGAGTCGAACGAACACCGTGCGGGGCTGCTATTTTAAGAATATTCCCTACGAGGATGGGAATGGGCGGGAGATTCTTCGGATGTGGGGCCCTGGGAAATTCGATCCGAAAGATAAGGACGGAGCTTTTTGCGTGGTGGAGGGAAACTTGTTTGAGGGGGCGGACGGGGAAGGGACGGAAATCATTTCGTTGAAGTCCAACTACAATCAGGTTTTGAGTAATACGATTGTGGCCAGTCGCGGTTGTCTCAATATCCGGCAGGGCTCTCACAACTTGGTGAAGGGAAATATTCTTCTGGGTAAGGGGGTGGTTGGGGCTCAGGGGCTACGGATGTCGGGCTTTGATAACAAGGTTGAAGATAACTATGTCTCGGGGTGCGAATGGGGAATTCGAATTCAGACGGGGGAATATACGGAATCGGCTTTGACCCCGAGCTACCAAGCAAACATGAAGGAAAAAAAGAGTAAGAAAGGGGAATCGACCGAGGTGAATGTGGCCAAGTATCCCCCGGTTCAAGATCTGGTGCTGGCGCGCAATTTTTCGGTCAATAATACGGGGGCAGATTTAGAGGTTGGCTTTGCCTACAAGCGGCATTGGCCTGAGAATCAGCTGGTCCTTTTGCCCGAGAATTGTCAGATCAAAGACAACCAATTTATTCGTTCGAATGGGGGGGAATCGGTCATTGGGGCGGTGGCCGACACGCAACCCCCTTTGGATAAGATCAAGCTGAAGCCGAATCATTTTGAGAACAATGTACTGATGGGCGGAACTTGTGCTTACTCCCTTGCTTCCTCTGGATTTAAAAGTGTGGCGATACCATCGGGGTGGTCGGAGGAAAAAGAACTAGCGAACTGGAAACCTTTAACCCCAAATGACGTGGGGCCTGCATGGGTGATCGCCTTGCGTAAGGCGGGGCAGTTTGCGGTGGAGGATGACCTGTCGTGTGCTCGGGCGCCTGCTGACAAGGCGGAGAAAAAGAAGAAAAAGAAGAAAAAGGATTAGGTTGGGCGAATCCCGAGAGCGGCACGGACGGTCTGCTCGAAGGTTGCGGTTGGGTCGAGCATGGAAATCTCGACTCGCAGGAAGAGGACGGGGATGTCGCGTGGGGGGAATGGAGGAAAGCGGACGGAATCTTTTTCGGTGGTGATGAGGGCGAGGCCACGACGAGCTCGGGTGCGGGTAAGGGCATTTTCGATTTCCGAAGCGTAGAAGCGATGATGATCGGCAAAGGATCGCTGGTAGACGATTTCAGCTCCTAGTTTGACAAGGCCGGCAAAGAAGCTTTCGGGGACAGCAATTCCAGCGAGGGCCCCGACGCGGAGTCCTCGGAGAAAGGAGAGGGGCTGTTTTTCCCCTGTGAGAACATCCTCGAGGTGAAGGGGGTGATGGCTGCAGGGATGGATGGGAGCGTGACGATTATGGCGGCGAATGCTTTTTTCAAGCTCAGCATGGTCGGTTCCAAGGCATTTGGTCAGGAGGATTAGATCGGCGCGGCGTAGAGCATCGGGCGGTTCGCGAAGAACTCCCCGAGGCAAAACATGCTTATTGCCGAAAGGATTCTGTCGATCGACAAGTAGGAGGTTAAAGCGATCGCCGAGGCGGAGGTACTGGAAGCCATCATCGAGAAGGAGGGTGTCGGACCGATAGTTGCGGATAGCGTAGCGGGCGCTTTTGACTCGGTCGGAATCGACGAGCACGGCGACACCGGGAAGATTACGGGCGAGCATGAAGGGCTCGTCTCCTGCTTGGGCGGAGTCGAGGAGGACCGATTTTCCGTCGGAAACAACGCGAGGGGGGGAGGGAATCCGGCCTGGAAGAAACTTATCGGCCAGGCGGGTGAGGAGAGGTTTGGGAGCGCTTTTGTATCCACGACTGAGGATGGCGACACGGCGACCTGCTTCGTGCAGAGAGCGGGCAAGCTTCTCGACGACGGGAGTTTTACC
>CAJBOM010000092.1 GCA_903956835.1 uncultured Verrucomicrobiota bacterium | reverse complement strand
TCGTCGCTGAAAAGGAGTTCGGGATCGAGGGCGAGGGCGCGGGCTAGGCCGACTCTTTTACGCATCCCTCCGCTGATTTCGGAGGGTTTAAAATTTTCAAAGCCGGTGAGACCGACGAGTTCGAGCTTCATTTTGACAACCATCTCGATGAGGGAGGGATCGACTTGGCTATGTTCTTGGAGGGGGAGAGCGATATTTTCTCCCACGGTCATGGATTGGAAAAGGGCTCCGAACTGAAAGTTCATGCCGAAGCGGAGGCGAATGCGATCGAGTTCTTGGGGAGAGGCGGTTGTAATATCTTCTCCAAAGATGTGCACACTGCCGGAGGTGGGTCTTTGGGCGCCAATGAGAATGCGCAGAAGGGTAGTTTTTCCGCAACCGCTTCCTCCCATAATGACAAAGGTTTCGCCTTTGCGGACTTGGAAGTTGATCCCGTTTAGAACGGGGCGCTTGCCGTAGACTTGGACGAGATCCTTGACCTCGAGGATAATGTCGCTGGGTGGATTTTTACTACTGCTGGTGGATTTCATAGGACGAAAAAGAAAAGGCCGGTGAGGAGGGCGTCGGCGATGATGATCCAAAGAATTGCGTAGACCACGGCGTTGGTGGTGGCCCGACCGACCCCATCGGCGCCACCTTCCACGCTGAGGCCTTGGTAGCAGGCGGTGGTGATGAGGATGTGTGCAAAAACAACACTTTTAATTAAACCGGAGTAAAGGTCCCAGAGTTCAGGGCGGTGGACGGCGTGTTCGATGAAGAAGGAGGTAGTCATTCCTAGGGTGCTGGCGCAGACGGCCCATCCGCCTGCAAGACCGACGCAGTTTCCGAAAATGGTCAGGCAGGGGAGCATGATCATGAGGGCGATGTAACGCGGGATGACGAGGTAACGGACTGGGGGGATGGCCATGACGCGGAGGGCTTCGATCTCTTCATTGACTTTCATCGTCCCGATCTCGGCTGCGACAGCGGAGCCGCTGCGCCCGACGACGATGATGGCGATAAGGAGGGGACCGAGTTCGCGCATGAGGCTGAGTGAGACGAGATCGGGAATAAAGGAGTTTGCTCCCAGTTTCCCGAGTTCGGTGGAGCTCTGCATGGCAAGGATGAAGCCAACACTGAGGGCAACGAGGCTGGCCATGGGCAAGGCTTGCACGCCGATGCGGATCATTTGGCGAAGAATCTCAGATGGGACAAGGACGTCGCGACGGGTTAGGCCGTATAGGATCCAGCCAAAAATTCTGACGTTGAGAAGGCCGTATCCATTGCCCTCGACATTGAGGAGAGTCTGGAGAGAAAACTTCAAGGGGTGCCGCCGGTGAAATACTTCTGAGCCGATGCCTGATCGGCAAAGATGGAGAAGACTTCGCTCAAGCGCATAAGATCAAAGGAGCTTCGGACTCGGGAGGAGAGGGAGCAGAGGGCAAACTTACCGGAAAAGGAGCGGGCGCTCTGGTAGTACTCGATGAGAGTGGCAAGGCCTGAGGAGTCGATGTAGGCGACCGCGGTGAAATCGAGGAGGAGCTGTGGGGTTTTTGCTTTAGCCTTATCGCGCAAGATGGTGCGAAGGGCGGGCGAATGATTTAAATCGATTTCGCCTGAGACGACTAGGACGAGGAGGGAACTCTCGGTTGTTTCTTTAATATCCATGGCGGGAAAATCATAAGGGATAGGGCCGTCCTGCCCAAGCGCAAAGGAGGACTATTTCACTGGTCGAAAGGAAGGTTTGGGGACAATCTTTTCGATTCATGAATCTTTTAAAAATGTTTCAAACCCCACCGATGG
>CAJBOM010000091.1 GCA_903956835.1 uncultured Verrucomicrobiota bacterium | reverse complement strand
CTGCTTTGGCTTTTTCTTCTGGGGTTTTGACGATTTGGGCTTGATGGGTTTTAGGAGCGACTGTGTCGGAGGCGTCGGAGAAAGAGATGAAGCCGAGGGTGAGTAGGCCGCAAGTTAGAATGAAGAATTTTTGTTTCATTAGGGAACTCTGGACGAAAAATTTTCTGAAGCAAGGGGCCGATTTGATTCTCGGAAAGGATGGAGTATGGTTCTCTTATAAAAATGGGTCTTTTTGGATTGGCTTTGGTGGGTTTTCTTTTTTCCAATCTTCCCGTGCCAGTTCAAGCGGGGCCGGTGAAATCCTGCTGTTGTGGGGAGACGGATCAGCCCTGTCACTCTCCGATGGCTCCCGCTCCTTGTTCGGCTTGTCCTGCCCCTTCGGGTGCGACTGTGGCACTTCCCTTGGTGGTGGTTGAGTTATCGCTTCCGACTTCGACTTTTAGTGGATCTGAGGCGAGCCAACTTTCGGCTTCCGCTCGTACCTATCGTCCTCTTCTGACACCTCCCCGAATTCTCTCCAGATTCGCGACGTGCCCGGCAACGATTCCGGGGCTTTCACGTCGGTTCTTTGAAATTTCAATCAGGAGATAAAAATATGAAATATGTTCTCTTGGCTATGGCGGTGCTCTTCACCGCAGGATTGGCCTTCGCGGCCGACTGCTGTGGGTGCAAATGCGCCAAGTGCCAACCGGGCGAATGTCAGACCTGCGACTGCGGGTGCTGAGCCTGAGTTAGCCAATCTGGGGCGTGTATCCCGATGGGGTGCACGCCCCTTTTTTTTGTTTTTTTTGTGAGGGAAAGTTAGTAGCGGCGGGGTACGCCTTTGCTGGCGTAGGGAGACATTTTTTTGCCTCCGCGCTCGAGCGGGACGGAGGAGCGGGATGAGGAGCATTTAGATTTTTTGCTGGAGCAGCAGGAGTCGTCTGATTTACAGCACTCGTTACATACTTTGGTGCAGTTGGGGGTGGGACAGCAGGGCGAACTGGCAGGACAGCACTCGTTGCAGGTTTTCATGCAGGGTGCGGAGTAGGTGGGTGAGGCCAAAGGGAGAAGGAGGGCGGCGGTGAGGGCGAGGATATGGATGGATTTCATAAAATTAGAATATCGGACAGGAGGTGAGGGTCAACGCTGGGTTGTGGGGATAATGGCTTGGGCGCGGGCACGGGCGGCGAGGGCATCGGCGGGGCGATTGAGTTGGCCGTAGAGGGCGGTGAGGAGTTTCCAACCTGTGGTATTTTCCGGTTCGATCTGGGTGGCGCGTTCGGCGTAACCGACCGCTTCGGCATACTGATCGAGTCCCGTATAGGCGGTGGCAAGATTAAGCCAGGCGCGGGCGTCGTGGGGAGCGAGGCGGGTGGCAGTTTGGGCGACGGAAATTGCGAGGGCGAATTCGTGGCTAGCATTTAAGCTAGCGGCGAGTTGGACCCAAGCGCGGGGATCTTCTGGATCTTTTTTGGTGGCATTCTCGCCTGCTTGGCGGGCTCCGGAGAAATTGCCGGTGGCAAGGCGAGCGGCGCAGAGAATGGACCAGGCCCGAGGGGATTCTGGATTGAGGCGAACGGCGTCTTCGGCAAGGGGAAGGGCTTCGGGGTAGCGGGCGGAGGCGAGAAGGAGTTCGCCGAGTCCTTCGGCGGTATCGGCGTCTTGGGGGTCGAGTTGAAAGGCTTTACTCATTTCTTCGATGGCATCGGGGCGGCGACCTATTGCGAGGTAAAGGCCGCAGAGAAAGCGGTGGGGTTCGGGATTTTTAGGTTCTTTGAGAGAGGCGAGTTGGGCGTCTTGGGTGGCGGCGGGGATATGGTTGAGGGCGATACGGGTCATGGCGCGTCGGAGGAGGAGTCCCGCGTCGTCGGGATGTTGGGCGATGACGGCGGAGATAGCCTCTTCGGATTTGTCGTAGTCTTGGTCGAAAACGGTGTGTTCGGCGGAGGAGACGGCGGGATCGAAGAAAGTATTTTTACCGGTCCATTTGGGTAAGAAGCGGGTATCGGAGAAGGCTTGGGGTTGCGAGGCGAAGTCCCAGAGGCGGTGGAGGGCGGAGGTGGAGACGGCTTCGGATCGGGCGGGGGCACCGCCCCCGAGGAGGGCGAGAGAGCCGCGGGAGGCGACGCCGACGATTTGTTGGTGAGGATTTAAAACGGGGGAACCAGACTGACCTGGCATGAGGGGAACAGTGGAAAGGAGAACTCCGTCTTTGGCTTTGGCTTTGACGGTGCCGCGGGAAGTGAGTGGGAGATCGATGGAAAGGGGAAAGCCTGAGACGGTGAGAGGGGTATCGATGGGAGGTTCTTCTTTGGAAAGAATTAAAAAGTCTGGGCTCGTGGCCTCGGTGCGAAGGAGGACGGCGTCGGCGGAGAAGTCGCCGGGGCAGACGGCTTGGGCGGGGAAAACTTTTCCGAAGGCGTTGCGGATGGTGAGGCGGCGGCGACCTGCGACAACGTGGGCGGCGGTGAGGATCATGCCGTTGGTGGAGACGAAGCAACCTGTGCCGACGCAGCGTCCTTGATCGTCCTGAATTTGGACGAGGGCGCGGGAAAGATTTGCGGGGAGATCGCCGACGGACATGCGATCGGGGCGTAGCATGGTGGCGAGGGAGCGGGAAGAGGCGTCGCCGAGTTGGCCCGCTTGTTCGAGGGCGGCTTTGGCTTGGTTGAGTTTGCCTTGATGGAGGAGGCTACGGCCGAGGATGCGTTGAACTTCGGGATCTTGGGGTGCGACGGCGAGGGCGTAGCGGGCGGCTTGTTCGGCTTCGGCGTAGCGACCAGCGAAGTCGAGGGCGCGGGCTTTGAGTTTACGGGCCTCGGGATCATCTTTGTTCCACCAGAGGGCTTGGCTGGCGGCGAGGAGGGGTCGATTATTTCCGCGTGGGGGCCAAAGTTTGGCCTCTTGAGCGAAGGAAGTGACGCCGAGAAGAAGAAAAAGGAGAAGGTAAGATCGGAGGTGCATGAAAAGGCCTTTCGGCCGATGAGATTTAGAGGAGGGAGGGTTGGGAGGCGGGTGGTTTGAGGCCGAGGACTTCGTAGGCGCGGGGGAGGGCGACGCGACCTTGTTGGGTGCGTTGGAGGTAGCCTTCGAGAATGAGGTAGGGTTCGTGGACTTCTTCGAGGGTACCGGGTTCTTCGCCGACGGAGGCGGCGAGGGAGTGGAGTCCTGCGGGGCCGCCTTTAAATTTT
>CAJBOM010000090.1 GCA_903956835.1 uncultured Verrucomicrobiota bacterium | reverse complement strand
GTAAGGAGACCGCCGACCCTTTTAAATTCGTAGGGGGGATAGATGAATGCGGAGGTGGTGCCTTGATGAGGGGCGAGGGAGGGGGCAGATTCGAGTACGCGGGCGGAGGTGGTGCCGACGGCGATAAGTTTGTCGGCAGCGGCGGCTTTTTCGGCGAAGCCAGGTGGGATTTCATAATGTTCCGAGTGCATGGGGTGATCGCGAAAGTCTTCTGTTTTGATGGGGCGAAAGGTGCCGAGTCCGACGTGGAGAGTGACGAAGGTGTGGGGAAATTGGGCGAGGAGTTCTGGGGTAAAGTGGAGGCCAGCGGTGGGGGCGGCGACGGAGCCTGGCGGTTGGGCGTAGGTGGTTTGGTAGTCGGTAGGGTCGGAGGGCTGAAAATCGGGTTGGCCTTGAACTTTGCGGGACTTGAGAATGTAAGGAGGGAGTGGGGGTAGGCCATAGTGTTCTAAATTGAGGGATTCGCCGAGAATGCGGAGGACAAGTTGGCCGCCAGGTATCGATTTTTCGACTCGAAGTTGGGGGGCGGGACCGACGGGGTTGGATCCTGGGATGGGATCGGGGAAAACGGTGGTACCGGGTTGGAGGCGTTTGGAGGGGGTGCCGAGGGCGGTCCACCAACCTGGGCTGGTTTCTTCTAGGAGGAGGAGTTCGGTGCGGTTTTGGGAGCAGATGAGGCGGGCTGGGATGACCTTCGAGTTGTTGAGGACGAGAAGGTTTTTTGGGGAGAGGAGGGAGGGGAGGTCGCGGATGGTGAGATCGGTGAGTTCTCCCGTCGCACGGCGGAGTAGGAGTAGGCGGGCGGAGTCTCGGGGGTGGGCTGGGGAGGTGGCGATCCGATCGTGGGGGATGGTGATGGAGAGGAGTTGATCTAAGGCAAGAGTGGTCATGGTTAATTGACAGAGTGTGCAGAGTGGGGCACATTTCAAGTATGAGAAAAGTCCTTCGCGGTTTAAAAATACTAAAAGCCAACTCCTTTACACTGGTCGAACTTTTGGTGGTCATCAGCATTATCGGGCTCTTGGCGGGAATGGCGGTGCCAGCAATTCAGGGGGGATTGGACAAGGCGAAGCAACAGGTGGATGTATCGAATGCGCGCCAAGTCGGAATGATTCTTTTTAGTGATGCGAATGACAACGACGGAACCTATTCGACCAACGGGACAACTTCTTTAATGATTTTCACTAATTTGATCGGCAAAGGTGCTTTAAGCAGCACCAAAGTATTGGCTGGCCAAGGTTATCCCGCAGCAGTGAGCACCAGTACTATTACCTCTTCCAATATTGCGATGGCTTATGTTTCCGGGTTAACCACTTCAGATGACGGGCAGACGCCAGTTTTGATCTCAAAAGGAATAACGACAATTAACTCTACGCAATCTATCGCGGCTATCACGACAGGATGGAAGTCAAAGGGAATCGTGATCTACCGGGTGGGTAATTCAGCTGAGTTCCTTAAGTCTGGCAATGGCGGAGCCCCTGTTGGCTCGGTTAACTTGTCTTTAAGTACGAATTCTATAACTAACGCAGTGTACCAATAAAAGTCACTATATTCGCCGTAGTGCATCCGCCAGCTGACTAATTAATTCGGCATAGCTCGACCAACGTGAGTCGGGCTTTTTCCCGAGGCACTTATCGATTGTAAAAACGGTCTGCTCTTGGGCATCTGGGCAGAAGCTACGTAGGGGGGGCGGACGATCCGAAATGTGGCGCTTGGCTACCTCCTCAGCGGTATCTGCTTCGAAGGGTGGGCGACTTGCGATGGCATGATATAAAGTGGCCCCAAGGGAATAAATATCGCTACGAATATCTTCTGATTCGCGCAGAAGTCTTTCGGGGGAGACGTAGTAGGGAGTACCCCAAATTTCGTCCTGCTGGCCAAGAGCTGACCTTGCCCCTGCGGCCAGACCAAAATCAGCTAGTTTGGGAATATTCCCTCTGGCAAATAAGATATTGCCAGGTTTGATGTCGCGGTGAATTAATCCGGTTTCTTCATGGGCAAACTGCAGGGCGGAAGCGATGCCAAGACCGACTTCGAGGACATCTTTTTCCGGCATTTTGGCCTGTTTTTCCATGCGGTGCTCTAGGCTGGGTTCATCGAGATGTTCCATGACGAGGTAGAGTCGTCCGTCTTGTTCCCCAAGGGTAAAGACGCGAATGATATTGGGATGGGCGAGCGAAGCGGTGACCTCCACCTCCTCGAGAAACTTTTTGGCGAAGGCAATATCCTCGCCGAGATCGGATCGCAGAATCTTGAGGGCGACTTTGCGATTTAAGCCAGTGTCTTTGGCGAGATAAACGGTGCCCATTCCTCCTTGGCCCAGTTCTCGCTCGATCTGGTAGTTGCCGAAAGAAATTCCTGCTGTGATTAACTCCTCCTGCACTCGTTTAATTTGGCTTATTTATTGTGGCGGAGCGAGTCCGTTGGCTTGCCTTTTGATGAGAACCTTTCTAGGCCAAGAGGATGCCAATTAGTGTTGTCACGGGGGGGGCTGGGTTCCTCGGGTCCCATTTAACCGATCGCCTTCTCAAGGAGGGTCATGAGGTGATCGCGGTGGATAATCTTTTAACTGGGAATGAGCGTAACTTGGATCACCTGAGAACCGAAAAGAAGTTTCGTTTTCTTCGGCATGATGTGACCAAGTTTATTGCGGTGGAGGGACCCGTGGACTACGTCTTTCATTTTGCTTCTCCCGCCAGCCCCATTGATTATTTAGAGCTCCCGATCCAAACTCTCAAGGTGGGGTCGCTTGGTACTCACAACGCCCTCGGCTTGGCCAAAGCTAAAGGAGCGACCTTCCTCCTTGCCTCTACTAGCGAATGTTATGGGGATCCTTTGGTGCATCCTCAAAAAGAGGAGTATTGGGGAAATGTTAACCCGATTGGTCCAAGGGGAGTTTACGATGAGGCCAAGCGTTTTGCGGAAGCGATGACGATGGCCTATCATCGTTTTCATAAGGTGAACACTAAGATTGTCCGAATCTTTAACACCTATGGGCCTCGCATGCGATTACGGGACGGGCGGGTGGTTCCTGCTTTTGTCGGGCAGGCCCTGCGAGGGGAGCCGATGACCGTTTTTGGCGAGGGCAAGCAGACACGCAGCTTCTGCTTTGTCAGTGATCTGATTGATGGAATTTATCGCTTATCCCAAGCTGACTTTCACGAACCAGTAAATATCGGAAATCCCGTAGAGCTGACCATCATGGAATTCGCTGAGAGAATCCGCCGACTGACGGGAAGTCAAAGCTCTATCGTGAAAAAACCGCTCCCGGTGGATGATCCCCAACAGCGACAGCCCGATATCACACGTGCCAAGAAGGTTCTTGGTTGGGAACCAAAGATTTTGTTGGAAGACGGGCTCCGTGAAACGATCCAGTGGTTTCAGGCAAATCTGAATAGTCCAGGACGAGCGTGATTTTGTTGTATCGATACGGATGGGCGGTCTTATTTTGGATTGCGGCCTCGGCCTGGGCGGCACCGGAAGCCACTAAAACAAACTCGGCTACACAAGCTGAAGAGGGGCGGTATCGCAGTGC
>CAJBOM010000089.1 GCA_903956835.1 uncultured Verrucomicrobiota bacterium | reverse complement strand
GTAGCAGAGTTATTCATGCGAACGGCTTCGACCGAAGGAATCATTTCACAAAGGCGCTCCGCCACCTCAATTTCCAAGCGTGTCTGAGCCGCAAAGTGGGTTCCCTTCGTGGCTTGCCTTGCAATCGCCTCCGCTAATCCCGCAGGAGCATGCCCAAAAAGCAGGGCTCCTTGGCCTGTTTGGAAATCAATCGATTCGTTCCCATCCTCATCCCATAGCCGAGCCCCTGAACCATGAGAAAAGTACAGTGGAACTGGCTGTTCCATTTTTCGGATTCCACTATTCACTCCCCCAGGAATGACGCGGCAGGCCCGTTCATGGAGTGCCTTCGAAGTGGGAAAAGATGCGCTCATATTGCTTTTCCCATCCTGCTTTCGGTGGCCCATTCCATACCTTCCCCAGCCGATCCATTTTCGGTAGATTCGCGACGTTTTGAGGTTGAGAAAAGGGATGTTCATGGCCTGTACTTCAATCCCTCTCCACTGCCAATGCAATGCCCATGCCACCACCAACGCAAAGCGAGGCGATGCCACGTTGCCAACCGCGATCCTCTAAAAGATGAAGGAGCGTGACAAGAATGCGTGCTCCACTGCAACCAATGGGATGGCCAAGTGCGATCGCTCCGCCGCGCAGGTTAACTTGATTCTCCCTCAAACCCAATTCGCGTATGCACGCGAGGGTTTGAGCGGCAAAAGCCTCATTGATCTCAACTGCTGGTACCTCAGAAAGATTCCAACTCAGTTCGCCGCAAAGAGCCTGTACTGCCGCCACAGGTCCTAACCCCATCATGGATGGATCACACCCTATCGATTGAGCTCCGACTACCCGCGCCCGGGAGAAAAGAGCGTGCCGCTTCATAGCCTCAGCGCTGGCCAGTAAAACCAAAGCCGCCCCATCATTAATCCCAGAGGAATTCCCTGCCGTTACCGTGCCTTTTTCTCGGAAGGCAGGCTTAAGGGTTGCGAGTTTCTCTAGGGTGATCCCGCTCCGTGGATGTTCATCGCGTTCGCACCGACCTTGTCCCGTCGTCATGGCCACAATTTCCCGTTTGAAATCCCCGCTCGCCTGTCCTGCTCGCTGTTGACTAGACAAAGCAAAGGAGTCTTGCTCATGACGATTGATCTTAAACCGATCGGCTATTCGCTCCGCCGTCTCCCCCATGCCGATATTCAGATAAGGGTCGCTCAGGCCATCGCACTGGATCGAATCCGTCAACATCGCTGGTTCTGCTTTTTTTTGCCAGCGGGATGAAACGTCCAGAAAAGGGGCTCGGCTCATGTTTTCCGCTCCCCCTGACAAAACTACCTGTGCGTCCCCTGCGGCAATCGCGGAGGCAGCCAGAACCACCGATTGTAAACCCGAGCCGCAGGCCATACTCACCGTGAAACCAGGAACGGAGGGTTTCAGTTTGAGATGCATAACAAGTTGCCGTGCAAGATTCATCCCCGTACCCGCCGGCAGTGCTTGTCCTACGATCACCTGATCGGGAACTAGACCACTGCAAGGGAGGAGCACGGCCTGCGCAACTTCCGTAGTCAAGGTTACCACTGACACCTCCTGAAATGCCCCGCCAAACCGTCCGATAGGGGAACGTTGGGCAGCGAGGATATGGATGGGGCGAGGAAAAATCATAGGGACGCGTTCGGACTTGGTGCGGGAAAGCAGTCGGCTGGCATCCCCATAGGTTTGTGTAGGACTGGCCGGAAGTCCATGCGAGCCAAAATATCCCTCTGCAGATCCATGCCTGGAGCCGTCTCGAGAAGTTCCAGCCCCTTGTCACCCAAACGAAAGACCGCGCGTTCGGTGATATAAAGTACTTCCTGACCACGCTGGCGGGCTGAGGGCCCGTGAAAACAGATGGATCGGACCCGTTTAACAAATTTACTGTGCCGACCTTCATTCCGAATACACAGATTACCGTCCAGCCCCACGCTCACCGCCAGTCCACCCGCACGAAAAGAACAACAGAAGAGAATCTTTTTTGTGTTTTGTGAAATATTAATGAAACCACCCACACCAGCAAAACGATCTGGAAAGGTGCTGACGTTGACACTTCCCTCTTCATCCACCTCAATCGCCCCCAAGGCCGCTACATCTAGGCCACCTCCATCATAGAAATCAAATTGGGCAGGCTGATCGATGATCGCCTCGGGGTCATAACTACAACCAAAGTTCATGCCTCCCGCTGGAATCCCCCCAATGGGACCGCTCTCCACGGTAAGGGTAAAGTCGCGCAAACGATTCACTTCGTACGCGACCGACGCAATAGCCTCGGGCATTCCAATACCGAGATTCACGATGTCTCCCTTGCGAATTTCCTTCAAGGCGCGGCGGGCCACAATCGTCCTCTCAGAAAGAGGTAGGGTAGTCACCTTGGTGTCTGTGCCTCTGCGTTTCACAAAACCTTGCTCGAAACCTCCCGCAAACGTTTGTTCGTGATGTGCGGGATCAGATAAAACTACGTAGTCCACTAGGATTCCTGGCACACAGACAGACTTTGGATCCTCGATCCGCTCTACCAACTCCTCTACCTGCGCGATGACAATGCCCCCGTGGTTGTGCGCAGCCTGAGCAATCGGTAGCACTTCACCAATCAGAGCCTCGTTCGCCATACTGAGATTTCCAAAAGAATCAGCTTTTGTAGCTCGGATGAAACCGACCCCCAAAGGAATGGTGCGGTACCACAACCAATCTTCCCCACCCAACTGGATTCGTTCCACCAAGGATTCTTTTGTTCGTGGGTTGCAACGTCCTCCCCCGTGGTGGGGATCCACACATGTATCCAAGCCTACTTTTGTAATCACCCCCGCCCGCTTCGCCGCAATCTCGCGAAAAAGAACACTCAGCACCCCTTGAGGAAAATTATAGGCTTCGATCTTATCTTCCATCGCCAGACGCACCATCTTAGGCGCAAGATTCCAGTGCCCCCCGATCACTCTCCGCACCAGACCTGGATGCGCAAGATGGTTGAGTCCACGGTTGGCACCGTCCCCCTGACCCGCCGCATAGACTAAGGTAAGATCCCGAGGTTGGCCCGTTTGGAGAAAACGGCGTTCGAGTTCCACTGTGAGCAGTTCAGGATGGCCAGCACCCACAAACCCAGAGACTGCCACCACAGAGCTTGAAGGGATTTGTGCGACCGCCTCGGTTGCGGATACGACTTTGGCTAGTGCCCTCATCCCCTCCACCCGCCGTTTATTTCGATGGTCTGCCCAGTGATATAGGAAGCCATGGGAGAGCAAAGAAAGAGCACCACTTGGGCGATTTCATCCGCCCTTCCAAAGCGACCTAGAGGAATTTGCTGAAGCATGGATGTGCGCACCTCAAGGGGGATGGTTTGCGACATGGCCGTTTCGATCACCCCCGGGGCGATGGCGTTTACGCGGATGCCTCGACGTGCCACCTCGCGCGAAAGCACCCGCATCATGGCAGCCACCCCCGCCTTGGCGGCAGCGTAATTACACTGCCCGTAAAAACCCATCAATCCCGCGATGCTGCCCGTGCTCACTACGGCTCCGCCATCCCGGAGAATGGGAAGGGCGTGCTTGCAACAATGAAATACCCCAGTCAGATCCACATCAATGACCTGTTGCCACTCCTCTTCGGACATTTTCGCAATCGAGCGATCGCGAATAATGGCCGCATTGTTCACAAGGAAATCCAAACCACCAAAACGATCGCGGACTGCCCCCATCATCCGAATGACTTCATCAGCATGGGCGACATTTGCGACTACCACTAAAGTCGAATTCGCTCGTGTCTGCTCAAGTTCTTTTGCAATTCTGCCAGCATCTTCTGCGGTCCGATCGATACCTGGGGAGTTTAAGACGACACTGGCCCCAGCGCGATGAAAGGTGCGCGCAATCTGCTCGCCGATCCCCTGAGAAGCACCCGTCACCAAGACAACCTTGTCAGAGAGGTCGAGGGCGTAGCTCATGACAATCTAAGAAAGCCCGAAGGAGCGGCTTCTGCCCTAGCCAGAATCTTAAGAGCCTTGACCATTTGAGTCCGGATTTGCCCTTTTAGTCTAGGAGTCGGTACGGCCAAACTAATCGCATACTGCGGATACCCCCATTGCCCTAGATGCACCGCCAGACAGGAAATGCCGTCTACCGACTCCCCATGTTCCTCGGCAAACCCATTTTTTCGAACGGCTCCCAGAAGAGATCGGAGGGAGGACTTCGCCAACAGGGTCTTGGGGGTCTGTCGTTTGGGATGGGTAGCTTCAATGATCCTTTCGCACTCCTCCAATGGCAGAGCAGAAACCATGGCCCTGCCCAGGGCGGTGCAGTAGTAAGGATCTTTTTCCCCGGGACGTAGCACGATGCGGAGCGCGTGGGAGGTCGCCTGATACTCGAGGTAAAGAACTTCTCGCCCCGAAAGCATGCCGAGATTGACGGTCTCGTTAAATCGTTGGTGCAACTTCGCCATCGCGGGCCGAGCCAAAGCTTTCACATGGGCATGTGAGTCTCCTGCCTGCAGGCGCGCTAACCGAGGACCCATGGAGTAGGAGCGTGTTCCTGGAGGACGCGAAACGTAACCGAGTTTCTGTAAAGCCCGAAGCAAGCGGTGAGCGGTCGGTTTCGGTAGGCGCGTCATCTGGGTTGCCTCGGCTAAAGTGGCCGATCGTTCTGTCGCCACTAAGAATTCCAACATGGAAAACGCCTTGCCCACCGCCGTGACTGCACTCATAAGAAAGAATTAGAGCAAAATTTAATGATTCCATCAAACGGAATTTTCATTTAGAAAAATGATATATGCTAAAGGGGCTGGAAAGCGGATTAATCGACGGCCATACCCATGTCGGGGTGGATCTGCTCTTTTATCTCCGAGGGCACTCACCCTACGCCCAATCTTGGGACACCCTTTCCGCGCAAGGTGCCGCGGTTGGCGTGAATCAGTTTGTCGTCTTTCCAATGGTTTCCTACGCGGGACTTCACCTTCGTTCGTTACAGCAAGGGAAAATCAACGGAAAGGGAGGACTAGAAAAAGTTCCTTATGCCTTTGAGAATCGGCGCCTTCTCCAAGAGGTGCGTCGCTTCCACTCCTCGAACCCCGCGCGCGCCATCCCCCTCGGCATGTTTGATCCCGCTCGCTCTCTCGATGCCCAAATCCAATCGCTGCAACTCCTTCATGCAGAATTCGGTTTTCGTGGACTCAAAACCCAGCCCACTATCATCCAGTCGCCCATACTCAGTCTCCTATCCTCCCGCGGGGGTCGCCTGCTCGATCTCGCGGAGTCTCACGCTTGGCCCATCCTCATCCATAGTAGCGTTCACCCAGAAGATCCTTGGTCCCAAGTCCATGACATCCTCACCCTAGTGAAAAGCCGGCCCAACTTACGCTTCTGCTTGGCCCACTCCTGCCGTTTTGATCACGCTGGGCTGGACGAGGTTGCCACGTTGCCCAATGCCTGGTTTGACTGCTCCGCTCACCGGATCCACTGCCAATTAGCCGTAGACAATCATCCTTCGGTTGCCCCCAAGAAAACCCGATTCCCATCTGACTATCGGAATCCGACGCAGGTCCTTCACGATCTTGCTTCCGCCTACGGTCGGAAGATGATCTGGGGTACAGACGCCCCTTTCGAGTCTTACGCCGATGATTCGCTTCAGCTGCTCAGTAGCTACCGCGAAGAGGTGGAAGTTCTTGCGGGGATTCCGGCTGCTTACCAAAGAACCATCGCCTACGACAACCCCGTCACCCTTTATGGAAAACCGACCCCCTAATTTCGATCTTTCCGGCCATGCGGCTCTCGTCACCGGATCCACCCGAGGGATTGGTGCGGCCATGGCCGACGGCCTGACCGAGGCTGGAGCCGCCGTCTTGCGTCATGGTACCCGCGCAACCCCTCCGCAAAATCCCTCCGTGCTTCTGCAAGACCTCCTACAACCCGAGGGGCCCAGCCTCTTACTCCAAGCCGCTTTCGCGATCCACCCATCCCTGAATCTTCTGGTTTGCAATGCAGGCAGTTTTTTTGATGTTCCATTTCTTCAAATGGATCGTGCCCGTTACGAAAAAACAATGCGCCTCAATGTCGAATCCGTATTTTTTCTGGTGCAAGAGTTCGCCCGTCGTATCTCGGAACAAAAGCGGGAGGGTGCGGTGGTTATTGTCAGTTCCACCAACGGATTCCAATCGGAGGAAGACTCGGTTGCCTACGACACCTCCAAAGGAGCTCTGGTTATGCTTACCCGTAGCCTTGCTCTTGCCCTAGGCCCCATGAAGATTCGAGTGAATGGTATCGCCCCAGGCCTAATTCGCACTCCCCTCACTCAGGGCTGGATGGATCGGGAGCCAGACCGTGTGCGGCACGTGGAACAGAAGATCATTCTCGGTCGGGCGGGCAAAGCTAAGGATTGTTCAGGGGCGTGCGTTTTTCTTTGCAGTGCGGCCGCCGCCTACATTACGGGAGAAATTCTCACCGTGGATGGTGGATTGACCACAACCCAAATCGGCCGCTTCTCCAAATGAAATTAATCGAGTCGCTCGCCACTCCCGCCGTGCTTCTTCAGCCAGAGAAAATGACCGAGAACTGTCGGCGGATGCAGGACATATGTAGGAAAGCTGGCGTGAGCCTTTGGCCTCACATCAAGACTCACAAAACAGTTGCCATTTTAAAAGCTCAACTCGCTCTTGGGGCTGAAGGCGCGACCTGTGCAAAGTTGGGGGAGGCAGAAGCCATGATCCCCTCTGGGGTCCGCCGAATTTTTATGGCCCACTCCCTCAGTGATCTCCGTCACGCTCCTCGCCTCCACCAGCTTCATTCCCAATTAGATGAACTCATTCTCGCTGTGACCAGTTCCGCTCACTGGGAAGTGCTTGAGAAAATCGTGGCCGCAGCAGATATCCAAGTCCCTGTCGCTCTCGCCGTCGATACCGGCCTATCCCGGGAGGGAGTCCGGAACGTTGCCGAGGCCCGCACTTTAGCCCAACAGATCCGTGGTTCCCGCCGTTTACAACTGGTTGCTCTCTATACCCACGAAGGCCATGCCTACGGCGCCACTTCTCCAGAGGAAGTCGACCAAGTCGCCGCACGAGTTCACGCCCACCTACTTGTTATCCGCGAGGCGGTCGGGGGCAACCTCCCTCTCTGGCCAGGGTGCAGTGTAACCGCCACTCGCATGGTGGGCCGTGAGGCCGTCACCCGCGTCCGCCCAGGAAGTTATGTGCTGGGTGATCTATCCCTCACCGAATCCACTCAAACCATGGACACCCAACAACCCGCCCTTTCCATCCTCGCCACGGTGGTGGATCGTCCCACCACTGAACTGGCCTTGATTGATGCCGGCTCCAAGGTTTTTAGCTCCGACCGATCTCGTGCAGGACTTTATGCGCGTTGCGTGGACCGACCAGAACTGGTCATTCAAAAGGTCAGCGAAGAGCATGGCTACCTCACGGGCAATGGGGTCGGCACTTTACCCATCGGCACGAGACTCCGCTTCTGCCCAGCGCATGTTTGTCCCGTGATGAATCTCGCACGCGAAGTCCACTGGGTCCGCGGATCGGATGTCCTTGAAACTCATCCCGTCGATGCCCGAGGGCGCTCAGACTAACCTTCCCTACACCCTAAGCAAAACAGGAGACTCCATATGAAAATTATCCGTTATCTCGACCCGAAACAAAAAGAACACTTTGCCCAAATCCTGCCAGACGGCACCTACGAGCGGCTCTCGGGGGGCCTCCCTGACAAGGTCACCTCAACTGGGGAAAAGGCAGAGGTAGCCAAGCTTCTGGCCCCTATCGTTCCCTCCGCCATTCTATGCATCGGACTGAACTATCGTCACCACGCCGCCGAAAGTGGAAAACCAGCTCCGGAAATTCCTATCCTCTTCGTTAAAGGCCCCAATACACTGCAAAATCCAGGGGATCCTATCTATCTACCCACCTTCCTCAAGAGCGATGAAGTAGACTATGAGTGTGAACTGGCGGTGGTGATCGGTCGTACTTGTAAAAATGTCCGACGCAAAAATGCGCTCGAGTATGTCTTGGGCTATACCTGTGGCAACGATGTCAGTGCACGCGACTGGCAAATCAAAAAAGGCGGAAGCCAGTGGTGCCGAGGCAAGACCTTCGACACTTTCTGCCCGCTCGGACCATGCCTTGTTACTCCCGATGAAATTCCTAATCCCAACGCCCTAACCATCCGCACGATCCTCAATGGTCAGCTAGTCCAAGATTGGAATACTAACGACATGATCTTCGATGTCCCGGACCTCATCGAGTTCCTCAGTGGCAGTACCACCCTCCTCCCAGGAACGGTCATTCTTACCGGCACCCCGCACGGTGTGGGCATGGCCGCGAAACCCCCTCGCTGGCTGAAATCGGGAGACTCCATAACCGTCGAGATTGAAAAGATTGGGAAGCTCACCAATCCGGTCCTGTCGGAACCGTGACCCCTCGAATCATCTCGGCACGCCCCTTTCTCCCCGAAAAGTTTCTTTTGGCAGAGGGGCCTTTTTGGTTCAACCAGCGCTGGACTTGGGTCGATATCGATGGCGGATCTATTAACTTTTCTGACTCTTGTGGCACACAACGGAAAACCATCGAACTAGGGGAACCCGTTGGGTCCGTGGTCCCAGTTGCCCCAGATCACTTTTTGGCTGCTTTATCGGATCGCATTCTTTGGCTGGATGTCTCTTCTGGGCGCCAACAAACCTTTGCCTTCTGCCCAAAGGAGTCCTCTCACAACAGTCGCCTCAATGATGGTCAGTGTGATCCCCGAGGTCGTTTCGTGGTCGGGAGCCTAAGGCTGGATGGCGTCGCCCAATCTAGTTCACTCTACTCGTTGGATGCAGGTGGGAGACTCACCAGTGTTCTTTTTCCCGTTGGCCTTTCCAACGGCATGGCCTGGAGCCATGACGGAAATACTTTTTACTACATCGACTCCCCCACGCGAGAAATCGCCCGCTTCCCATACGATCTTACAACAGGGAAACTCGGCCTCCGCTCCGTCGTCGTCCGGGTTCCAGATTCCATGGGTCTGCCCGACGGGATGACGATTGACGAGGCTGGCAATCTTTGGGTGGCCCACTGGGGTGGGAGCGCCGTCCGCTGCTGGTGCCCAAAAACTGGTCAGTGCCTAGCCCAAATTCCTCTTCCTTGTACTCAAGTCACCTCCTGTGCGTTCGGCGGGAAGGACCTCGATGAACTTTTGATCACCACGGCCCAGTCTGGATTGTCGGAGGTGGCCCTAGCTCAAGAACCAATGGCAGGCAGCCTTTTCGTATCGCGCCCAGGAGTACGTGGGTTGCCCACTAGGACTTTTGCCGCCGAGAAAAACTAGCTTCCCTTTCCAGTCCGCCATTCGCACAGGCAAGCGACACACTTTCCTGTAAATACTTCTCGGCCTGAGATAAGGCCTGAGCGATCGGCACATGGGATGGTGAAATCACATGCACCTCCACACCACACGGAATCATCAAACCAGGTTCCACTGCACCAGTAAAAACATGCACTTTCTTTCCCATTTCCAACGCTTTCCCGATTACCAACCCTGGCCCCTTGCCTTGCAAAGAAGTCCGATCCAATCGTCCCTCCCCCGTGAAGACGAGATCCGCTGCTTTGATTCGGGCGGATAAATTCAGCCAATCCGAAACGAGCTCTCCACCAGAAATCATTCGGCCACCAGCAAAAGAAAGTAGCCCGAAGGCAGTCCCGCCCGCTGCCCCAGCTCCAGGAACTTCTGTCAGCGAGAACGATTGCCCTCCAAGTTGGGTCAACATCTTAGCCATCTGGTGCGAAGCCAGATCCATCCGCCCAACATCCTCCCTGCCTAGCCCCTTTTGCGGACCATACATTGCGGCCGCTCCCTGAGGCCCCAACAAAGGATTAGTCACATCACAGGCCAGAAAAAGAGGTGGGAACGTTGGCGAGATTTTTCCACCCAACGATCGAATTCTACTCCAGTGGGCAGGCGCGAGAGGTTCTACGATCTGCCCATTTTCATCCGTGGCTTCCAACCCCAAAACACCAAGTGCCCCGAGACCAAGGTCATTCGTGGCGCTTCCACCAAGTCCCAGAAGAATCGCCTTTGCTCCCTGCGCAGCCGCATTCTGCAATAGTTGCCCAGTCCCACGGCTATCAGCCTGCCAAGGATCCCGTTCGTTTTCCTGTAAAAGCGATAGTCCACTGGCCGATGCCATCTCGACCAAAGCAACCCTATCCGTCTCGCTCATCGATAAACCAGTAAGGCGCGCCCGAGCTCCCAAAGGCACTTGGGCCCACTGCACCCAACCTATTTCCGCAGAGGTTGGTTGATGCCTTGGTCCCGCCACCATCACTTTGTCCATCCGACCCCCAGAGGACCGCGAAAGAATTGAGACAAATCCATCTCCCCCGTCGGTTAGGGGACATAAATCAACCTGCCAATCAGGGGATTCTTTCCTCCAAGTTTCAGCAACGACTTCGCAAGCGCGGATGGCCCCCAAAGAATCTTTAAATTTATCCAAAGCGAGAAGAAGACGCATCGCCTATCAATATGCCGGCTTGTTTTGGAGAAACCAACTCATCCGCGGATAGTAACTATATTAGGACAAGCATCTCGCTCCATCAGACCGAGCTCTATGAATAGTAATCACCTCTTCGAAGCATCCGAAGATTGAGCCAGACGAAATATCACCCCTAGCCTTTGGCATGATCTCAATTGGGGTGGGTTGCCACGATCCGGCAAACGGCTTCCTCCGATTGGCCAGGGGCAATCTTTCGTAGCCCTCTTCCATGGTGTATCGCATTGGGCAATGCAGTCCAAGGCTCCACGCAAAAGAAGTCAGAATCCTTCTTCTCCGTCCATGTCGTCACACAAGACCAGACTCCTGATGTAGTCGGACTAAGCTCAAAGGCGAGCCGTCGCTTCGAAGGCAGATGCTTTAATTCTACGCCTCGAGGATCTGGTTGCAGATGAAGTCGATCCACCCAATCCGGATTCGCCACGAAAGCAGAAGAATTTCCCGCAGGCTCTGTACTGATTTTCCCTTTTGTGAATTCCTGCCGCCCCCACTCTTGGCAAGGCAAGGTCAGCTTCCACTCCTTTCTCTCACCCGAAGGCACCTTAAAGTAAAAATGATGACCCCCCGACCAAGGCATCGACTTCTCCCCTTGGTTCGTTACCCGAAAGACCGTTTCCAATGCTTCTCCTGTCAGTCGATACTCTAAGTCAAAACGAAAGGAAAACGGATAGCAGGCCAGCGTGGTGTCGTTCGCACTCAAAGCAAGGTGGAGATAATCTTTCCCACCATCTACCACCCGGAAGGCAGAGTCTCTAGCGAATCCATGCATCGGCGCAGGTCGTACCACCCCTTGCTCATCGACCCACAACCCCTTCTGCCCCTGAAAAAACGTTCGACCGAGAAATGGAAATAAAATGGGGTTACCTCCTCGCACGTGACTTAAATGATCCCAATCAGCATCTTTCGGCCATTGTAGAATTTCCCACTCCCCTTTACGCCAAACCAAAATGCGCCCCCCTTGAGCTGGATCGATCAGCACCTCAGCATCGCCCGAACGCAATCGGGAAACCCACTGCCCTTGAAACATAACTTGCTCTAACATTGTGGTATAGGTTCGGGCAAAACGCCTCCTCCGTCCACCCAAGGATAGTTCAAAGTGGCGGATTATGCCGCTTCACCCAAGAAAAGTTACAGATCATCGAGATTGAGAACTCTGAGTCTTTAGGCGATTCTGACTAGAAGGATGGACTCCATCGTATGAACGTTTTTCAGATCGATCAAAAGTTAATCTCTGCCCCGATTCAAGACGTGCCCAAGGCAGTCCACAACGCCCTCGACCAAATGGGCAAAGAACCACCGCAAGGAGATGTCGCCATTACTGCCGGGAGTCGCGGAATTTCCAACCTCGTTCCCATCACTAAAGCGGTCGGCGATTGGCTTCGTGCCCACGGCGCCAAACCCTTCCTCGTCCCCTCCATGGGTTCCCACAACGGTGCCACCGCCACAGGGCAACAAAAGATGGTCGAATCTCTCGGCCTCACTTTCGCCGCCACGGGCCTTGAAATCCGCTCCAGCATGGAGTGCGTCAAGGTCGGCTCGGTCGATTCTGGCGACGTCTGGATGGACCGCCACTGCTTTGAATCAGCCGGGGTCCTCATTCTCAACCGAATCAAACTCCATACGTGCTTCTCAGGTCCCGTCCAAAGTGGCCTCACTAAAATGATGGTCGTCGGGATGGGCAAAATTCGCTCCGCCGAAACTTTCCACTCCGCTCGACCCGATCGTATGCCCCGCATTCTCGAAGAGATGGGCTCCCTTCTCGTCCAATCGGGAAAGATCTTTGCTGGCCTCGCCCTACTTGAGGACGGATTCGATGCCACCGCTGAAATCCACGCCCTCCCAGGCGAAAAGATATTAAAAGATGAACCCTCTCTCCTGAAACGGCATCGCCACTACTTCCCCTCCTTACCCTCCGACGAACTCAACGTCCTCATCGTCGATGAAATCGGCAAAACCTACAGCGGAACAGGGATGGACACCAATGTGATCGGGCGGCGTGGCGTCCACGGCTTTGAGGACCTCACCCGACCTACGATAAAGACAATCGCCGCCCTCGGCCTCGCCCCCCAAGCCCAAGGCAACGCCCTTGGCGTAGGCCTGGCTGATTTCATCACTCGCCGACTCCGCGATTCGATCGACGAACAAAAGACCTTCCTCAACGCTTTCACCACAGGGGATATGCAACGGATGGCCATTCCTTGTACCCTCAAGGACGACGAGGAACTCATCGCCAAGATCCGCGAGCGGTTTGGAGATAAACGCTGGATGTTCATCCCTAATACCCTTCACGTGGGAAAAGTCTTCGTCAGCCAAGATTTAGCCCACGACCTTCAATCTCACCCAAACTGCCATATCCATTCTGCTCCCATCCCGCTGAGCTTTTCCGTTGGTCGCCTCCAACTTTTCTCCACCTAACCCACTGCTCGTAGGCGCTGGATCAATCGCTCTATCGGCCAACGGAGACTATCGGCCCTACCACCACCCGCCCGCCCCGAGCGCCCTCCGAAGCTCAGCGAGGTTTACCGAGACCGAGCGAAGGAGGGTTAGAGGCTCTACCCCGACCTACCCCGACCTGCCCCGATCAGCTTCGGGGCTGGCGTCGGGGCTTAGCGCGCGTAAGTGCGTCCCGGGAATGCGGGACGTGAGCAATCCGCGTGTCCCGCAACAGAGGCGACTCTTCCATCACCTCCGGCTAGATTAGATTGGCGGCCCTTGCTTTTTCTTCGGAAAATCATCGGGCCGGTGGGATGTTGGTCCCCTGCAGACCCGCCCCTGACCTAATCTTCTTTCGCCTCCGGCTAGATTAGATTGACGGCCCTTGATTTTCCTTTGGAAAATCATCGGGCCGGTGGGATTTGAACCCACGACCTCTTGTACCCGAAACAAGCGCACTACCAAGCTGTGCTACGGCCCGAATGAAAATAAAATATAAGCTAAAAAATCCCCGTTCTAAAGCCAAAAGGAAAGGGGCTTAGGGGTTATGGGCTTAAGTCACCTAGAAACCTTCGCACCTTAAATCTTTCTTAACCCCTTAATCCCTTCTCTTCTCCTACCCGCCCTTCGCCAACTCCTTCGCCCTGCGGATTGCCGCCTCCATCGCCTGCCCCGCTAGCCCGCCCAACCCGCCCGCTTGCAAAACTTTCAAACCCGCCTCGGTCGTTCCCCCAGGACTCGCCACCGCCGCACACAACTCACCAGGCTTAATCCCCTCCCGCACCAAAAGCGCCCCCGTCCCTAACATCGTCCTCGCTGCCAACTCCACCGCCGCCTTGGGCGTCAACCCCGCCCTCACCGCCGCATCCGCCAACTCCTCCACCCACTTCGCCATAAATGCTGGGCCCGACCCACTCAACGCCGTCACCACATCCATCTCCTCCTCTTCAATCTCCAACACATACCCACCCGCCGCAAAAATTTTTCGCGCAATCTCCAGATCCTCCTTCTTCGCCCCAGGTCCCACACACAGCGCGGTCACCCCCTCCCCCACCCGCAACGCCTGATTCGGCATTGCCCGTACCACCCGCGCATTCCCCCCAACCTCCTTGCCCAACCTCTCCGTCGTCACCCCAGCCAAAATCGAAATCAAAAGGTACGAACCTTTTCTGCTCTGTAGCCATCCAGCAACGTCTTTCAACATCGCTGGCTTCACTGCTAACAAAATCACCTCCGCCTCTCCCACCTCCTCCACCTTCTCGACAAACCTTACCCCCGCCCCCATCTCTTTGCTCAACGCCTCCCTCCCTTTCAAATTCGGTTCGCACACCTCCAAACTCCACAATCCCTCCTTCTGCAACATTCGCAGAATCGTTCCCCCCATCCGCCCCGCCCCGATCATTGCCAATTTCATGCTATGGGTAGATCTAACCGAAACGCAGGAATACGCACGATCAGATCCTTTCCCCCCTCATCTTTCGCCAAATATGCTCCCGTCGCCTCACTATCCGAATCCACCAAATGATAACTATTGTAGTGAAACTGATCCCCAGGAGTCAGTCGAGGGAACTGACCCACCACCCCATCTCCCTCGATCATCAATCGATGCCCTTGGGCATTCGTCACCACCCACTTCCTCCCCACAATCGTCACCGCCTGCGGACTGTCGTTATGAATTGTCACATAGTAAACAAACTGATGCGGCCGATCCAGCGGCCCGCCCGCCCCCAAGACATACTCCACCCGATCCACACTCACCCACAACCCTTTCGCCTCTTTTTTCTGGCTCAAGCTGGCCATCTTAACCCCTAACCCTCCCACGCACCGAAACTTTTTTCTTCGTCCCCTCACTCGACTTTCTTTTCCCCATGCAAAACTCCTCCCACTCGTACAACTTCGGATCCCTTCGTGCCGGCAATCTTTTCCGCAACCGCATTTTCAGACCCTCCTTCTTCCCATCCCCCGCACCCTCTATCCCATCCATCTTTTCCATCACATCCCCATACTCCTCCTCCAACTTGTCTGGATTCTCCCCCTTCTCCAACCGCTGCAACATCTCCCCCATCTCCCCTGGCAACTTCTGTCCACTCGCCTCCATCATCCGCCTCATCATCTTTCCCATCACTCGCGGATCAGGATTCTTTTCGTCCATCTTGGAAAACTCATCCGCCATCTTCATCATCTCCCGCTCCATCCTTGGGTCCATCCCCGCCTCACTTTCTCCCTCTTTCTTCACCACCTCTTTCGCCCTGCCTGTACAGGCAAAAGACGAAACCAATTTCTCCATCCGATACCCCGATCCATCTGGACAGGACGGCACTTCCCCCCCCTTCAACATTCGCCGAGCAAGAAAACTATAAATCCGATGAATATCCGGACTATAAAATTCGTAAATCGGCATGCCCCTAAAGCCCTTCCCTACCTTTTCCCCTCTGCCGCCATCTGCCGCAACGTCTCCGCATAGGCATTTTTTCCAATCGCATCCGCCAAGCCCCCCAACTCCTTCGCCCCAATCCAACCTTGCCGAAAGGCCACCTCCTCAGGCGAGCCCAGCAGCATTCCCGTCCTCGTCTGCACCGTCTGCACAAACTGCGCCGCCTGCAACAACCCGTCCGCTGTCCCCGTATCCAACCAGGCCGATCCCCGCCCAAACCTCTCCCCATGCAAACTCTGATCTTTCATGTAACAGCGGCTCAGATCGGTAATCTCTAACTCCCCCCGCGCCGAGGGCTTTAACCCCCGCGCAAACTCCACCGCCCGCCCATCGTAGAAATAGAGCCCGCAGTTCGCCCAGTGCGACTTCGGCTTGGCCGGCTTCTCCTCGATCGAGGTAATTCGGTTTTTCTCGTCAAAGGTCAATACTCCGTACGACGACGGATCCGCCACCTGATAAGCAAAGATTGTTGCTCCTTTCTCCCTCTCTTGCGCCGAAGCGAGCAACTTCCCCAACTCCGCACCGTAAAAGAAATTATCCCCCAATATCAGACACGACGGATCTGTCCCGATAAACTCCGCTCCGATCTGATAGGCCTGCGCCAATCCCTCAGGCTTCGACTGCTCCGCATAACTCAACTTCAACCCCAAACTCTGCCCGTCTCCCAACAGAAGTTTAAAAAGAGGTAAATCCTGCGGGGTCGATATCAGAAGAATCTCCCGCATTCCCGCCAGCATCAGCACCGAAAGAGGATAATAAACCATCGGCTTGTCGTACAAAGGCAGAAGCTGTTTCGAAACAGCTCGCGTCAAAGGCCAAAGCCGCGTTCCCGTTCCCCCCGCCAAAAGTATGCCTTTACGATTCATGCCTTCCTCTAATCTCCCGCAAAAAGCTCCCGTAGCCAAGACTGGTTCCACTCTTTCTCCTCACCAACTCCCCACCTTCCACCATCTGGGAGGGCTCAAAATGCGACCTCTGTGGCTGCTTGTCCGAAAGATGGACTGTTTCGATGGGCACACTTTCCACTCCTCAATCCTGCCCTTCCCATATCTGAAATTCACGGATAAAGAATTCCGCCACGACTTCGGCTCGACACCTCCTTGATTTGGCCTATCGAAATCCTATGGCCCTAACCCTTTCCAAGAACCGAATGATCGCGGGCGTCTGTGGCGGGTTGGCCGAGTGGCTCGGCTGGGACCCCACCCTCGTCCGCATCCTCTACACCGTGCTCACCATCTTCACTGTCTTTTCCGGAGCCATCTTCTACCTGATCCTCTGGATCATCATGCCCAAGAAATCCTAGAGTTTACCCTCTTGGATGGAGAAGTCTTTCGGTACCACGGACAACTGCCCCCTCCCCACGCCCGCCAAATCGCTCTCCTACTTCTTTTCCCCAACCTCGACTTTACTGACTTTTGAAGGAGCCGAAACATAGCCTTGCCGATCTATCTTCTGCATCCAAGACCACGCCCCAAGTGCGACAGCAACCGCCAGACAACCGAAAACAAGGATTCGAATCTCGAAAATGGCGATCCTCGGCATGCCCGCGCTTTGCCCTGCCCACCCCTTCTTTCCAAAAATAGCACGCAGGATCGACATTCCTTATGAATACCCAAACCTGAGCTTGTTAGCTATGATTATTATTTAATCTTTTTAGGAAGTTTTTATATCTACTTTACGATAGTGACCTTCCTCTTCGATTCTGGCAGACCATAAGGGTTGTCCTCTTCTTTACCCGCTAAAAAATCTACAGTCAGTTCCACCCACTGGATCATTATTTCAATGGTCGTGGGAATTGCGCTCGGCCACTTCTTTCCTTCGAGCGACTTCCCAAGTCTCGCTGTTGCGGAAAAAGCGGTCTCCTCCGTCTTTTTGCGGATGATCAAGTCGATCATCGTTCCCCTGCTCTTTAGCACCTTGGTCGTAGGCATCGCAGGGCACGGAGACGATATCAAAAAAGTCGGTCGCCTCGCTTTCCGCTCTCTCATCTATTTCGAAGTCGTCACGACCCTCGCCCTCCTCATTGGACTGGTCGCGGTGAACTGGATCCAACCTGGAGTCGGCGTGAACCTATCCACCGCCACCGCCGAGGCAGGTGCCACCTACGCCCAAAGCAAAATTACTTTCCTTGGAGTGATCGAACACATGGTCCCCCAAAGTTTTTTCGAAGCCGCCACCCACAATGAAGTTCTCCAGATCGTCTTCTTCTCCATTCTCTTCGCTGTAGGTCTTTCCCAAGTCCCTGGTAAACCCAAACAGGTGATGCTCGATTTTTGTGAATCCCTATCTGAAGTGATGTTCAAGTTTGTCGGAATCGTTATGAAGTTCGCTCCCCTCGGAATCGGGGCGGCCATCGCCACCACCGTGGGTACCAGCGGACTGGGCGTGCTCAAAAGCCTCTTTCTTCTTGTCGGCACTCTCTACGGGTCGTTAATCGTTCTCATCGTCGGGGTTTTCATCCCTATCGCCCTCCTGACGCGAATTCCTGTTCGCCTTTTCTGGAGTTACATCAAAGAGCCATGGCTCATCGCCTTTACCACCGCATCGAGTGAAGCCGCCCTGCCCCTCGCCATGAAACAGCTGGAAAAGTTCGGCTTACCCAAACGGATCATCGCCTTCGTTCTACCCACGGGATACTCGTTTAATTTGGACGGATCCACCCTTTACCTAGCCGTAGCCAGTGTTTTTGCCGCCCAGGCAGCTGGGGTTCATATGCCCATCAGCCAACAAATTCTCATGATGCTAACCCTCATGCTGACCTCGAAAGGAGTGGCCGCCGTTCCCCGCGCCTCCCTCGTCATTCTGGCAGGAGCCCTCACCATGTTCGGCCTACCCCTGCAAGCGGTTGCGGTCATACTGGGCGTGGACGCCTTAATGGATATGGCCCGCACCTCCGTCAATCTCATGGGCAACTGTCTCGCAACCGCGGTCATGACCCGCTGGGAGGGCGAGTTTCCCAGCAACCCTCCCCAAGCCGACGCAAAATCCGCCTAAGACTTTCCCCAAGTAACACAGCCACCTCCCGCCACGGAACTCTTTGATGGAGTATCCCGCCTCAACCCTAACTAAAAACCTGCTTACTCCTCCGTCGCTTCTGGCTTGGTCGCTGGATCTGCCGCCGTCGCTTCAATTTCCGAGGCCTTACTCACATCGCCCGCGCTGGGCATGACCCGTACCTTCATCCCTTTATGCAATCCATCTAGTTTACCCTCCGCTCCAGCGATGGTGATCTTGGCCCCATCCGCCAAAAGAAAGGCCACCACTTTATTCGTCGCGGCTGCGGTCACCAATGGATTGTCCAGCCGCACCGTGAATCGGTTCTTGGCAGGAGTGACGACGTAAATCTTACCCGTAACCACATCGGACGCGGCGTTCATCGGTGCCATCTTTTTCTTTTTCAGGGGGGCTTCTTGCGAAGAAGCGGTCGAAGTCAGCAGAAGAAGTGCGGTGAGAATAAGGGTGAGGATCGATTTCATATTTATTTTTCTTTCTGGGTTTTTTAGAGCCGGGCGATGAGCAGTTCCCTTTGGTAGATCATCTCCTTAGGTAGTTCGTGGTATATTTTGAGGTAAAGCTCATTCTGGAAAACAAGTTCACGGCGCCAAGCGTCAGCATTGATCTCCATCATTTCGGCAAATCGTTCGGGCGTCATTCCCTCAATTCCCTTCAAGTTAATATCCTCATAACGTGGAATCCAACCAATCGAAGCCTCTCGCGCATCCTTCTGCCCATGGCAACGGCCAATAATCCACTCCAGCACCCGCATATTGTCCCCAAATCCGGGCCAGTAGAACTTTCCTTGGGCATCTTTCCGAAACCAGTTCACGTGAAAAATACGTGGAAGAATCTTAATTCGTTTCCTCATCTCCATCCAGTGATCGAAGTAGTCACCCATATTGTATCCGCAGAACGGTAGCATGGCCATTGGGTCCCCCCGCACCTGGCCCAGCACCCCCGCGGCTGCCGCCGTCATCTCCGAACCCATCGACGCCCCAACAAAGACCCCGTGAAACCAGCTGAACGCTTGGAAAACCAGCGGAATAGTCGTGGCACGGCGCCCGCCAAAAATAATCGCACTGATCGGCACGCCCGCGGGATCATTCACCTCCTTGGCCAAAGCGGGATTGTTGACACTAGGCGAAGTGAATCGGCTATTAGGATGAGCTGCCGCCTTCCCACTTTTCGGATCCCACGGGTTTCCCTGCCAATCGATCAGGTTCGCTGGGGGAGGATTATCTTTCCCTTCCCACCAAACATCCCCATCCGCCGTCCGGGCGACATTGGTGAATATCGTATCGCGGGCCATGGCCTTCATCGCATTAGGATTCGATTTCTCGTTCGTCCCAGGCACCACCCCAAAATATCCGTTCTCGGGATTGATCGCGTGCAAACGCCCATCGGGGGCGGGTTTCATCCAAGCAATATCATCTCCAATCGTGGTTAATTTCCACCCTTGGTAGGCGGGAGGTGGAATCATCATGGCAAAGTTCGTCTTACCACAGGCCGAAGGGAAAGCAGCTGCCACGTAGGTTTTACGACCTGTCGGATCCTCCACACAAAGGATCAACATGTGCTCCGCCAACCACCCCTCATCCCGACCGAGGAACGAAGCGATGCGCAACGCCAGGCACTTTTTCCCGAGCAAGGCGTTGCCGCCGTAGCCCGAACCCACCGAAATAATCTCGTTCTCCTCAGGAAAGTGGGAGATGTAGCGGCGCTCTGGATTGCAATCGAGGACCGAGTGAGTTCCTCGATTGAACTCCTCCCCCGCCCCCAAATGATCCCACGCCACCTTCCCCATACGCGTCATGATCCGCATGTTCAGGACGACATAGATCGAATCGGTCAGCTCGATGCCTACTTTGGCCATAGGCGAACTGGGAGGTCCCATCAGGTAGGGAATGACAAACATCGTTCGGCCTTTCATCGCGCCTGCCAGCAACCCACGCATCTTCTGCCGCATCGCCTTCGGCTCCATCCAGTTATTCGTCGCCCCCGCCTCTTTTTCTCTTCGCGTGCAGATGTAGGTGCACTGCTCCACTCTCGCCACATCGTTCGGATTGGAGTGGTGATAGTGACAACCAGGCCATTTTTTCTGATCGAGCGGGATCAGCACTCCCTGCTTCACGGCCTGCTCGGTCAGATAGGCTTTTTCCGCTTCCGAACCATCGCACCAAAAGATGTGCTCAGGCTGGGTGAGGGTTGCGGTTTCTTTGACCCAGGCAACCGCAAATTCGTTCGCTGGTTGTGCCTTCCCCAGTCGATCGGTTGGTGAAGTAGAAAGAATGGTCACGTCTAATCTTCCCCACTAGCGCAATTTTGGCAAACGCCGGGAAGCAGTTATCAGAGAAACTGTCTTAGACCATGAATTAAACTATCGCCTGACCCCAATGGCTTTTTCGAAGCGCAAGTCGTTGAACATAAGATTTGCATCATGACCAACGTCGGGCACCTCCACCTTGGTCCAATTAAATTTCCAGCCCTTATCCTTGGCCAACTTCTCACTATACTTAAAAAAGTTCCTGCCCCTATCCAATCGGAATTTTCCCTGCCGATTCGCGTCATCGGAAGCATCGAAGTTTCCTGATTCAGTGCTATCGCTGGTGTCCGCCAACCCCAAATAGATTGTCATCGGAGTGCCCAACATTTGTTTGAATCGATCATCCTTCTGAAGATTCTTGGGCAACTTTCCGAATCCGTAGCCCCAATCCCAGTCCAGTCGGGGAAATGGGTATGTTCCCGCATTCGCGGCAATCACTCGTTTGGCCGTGACCGATTCCATCGCCACATAACGAGTTAGGAATTGGCCGCCACCAGAATGGCCAAGAAGATAATGATCCCGCTTCATATCCCCCTCCCCTTTGAGAATCGATTGGATTACCTCGGTAGCCAAAGGAAAAGACCATTTGCTCGAATCCCGCAATTTCCCATCCTTACTCAAGATTCCTCCCCAAGAATAGAGATGAGCAAGAAATCGATCTTGATCAAAAAAAGGAGCCGCCACAATCGCGTGGTATTTTTCAGCCAAAGAAATAGTCCAGTTCCGATAATCCTCCGCATTACGTTTGGCACCATGAAAAACAAAAAAGATCGGTCCGTTAGAAAATCCCTTCGGTCTGTAAGTGTAGACTTGAATTGCCCGTTCTCCCTGCCCCACCGTGACTTGCCCTTTCCCCTCAGGTATCCCCACCGTGGAGGCAGCCTGCAGTGGCACGACTAGAAAAAGCACTAGGCACAAAACGAGGAATTTTTTCATGACTAGGAAATAGACCCCGCAGGTTCTAGTAGATTTTTCTGCAGCGTCTCCGCACTGACCTCCCCCTCCCATCGACTAATCACGATGGTGGCCACTCCATTCCCAATAAAGTTAGTTACAGCACGACACTCACTCATAAAACGATCAATGCCCACCAAGAGTGCCAGGGAAGCCAGAGGAATTCCAGGCACCGCCTCAAGAGTTGCGGCCAAGGTAACAAAACCTGCACCCGTCACTCCACTCGCACCCTTGGAGGTGATCATGGCTACGGCCAGCAGAGCCAGTTGATGTTTCAGATCCATTGGGGTGTTAGTGGCTTGCGCAAGAAATACCGCCGCCATCGTCATGTAGATGTTTGTCCCATCGAGATTGAAGCTATAGCCCGCGGGTATAACCAAACCGACGGTGGACTTAGCACAACCCAGTTTCTCCATTTTCTTCATAATCCTAGGCAAGGCAGTCTCCGAAGAGCTCGTCCCAAGCACGAGAAGAAGCTCCTCTCGGATGTAGCGGAGGTAGCGAAAGATCGATACCCCTGCAAAACGCAAAATCAGCCCGAGCACCACCACCACAAAAAATCCAGCGGTCAGATAAAATCCAGCCATCAAGGCGAGGAGCTTATTCAAAGAGGCCAACCCGTAATTGCCCACGGTATATCCCATCGCCCCAAAGGCACCAATTGGAGCAAATTTAACCACAATCCCCATCACCCCAAAAAATAGTTTAGACGCCTCGTCCACCACACGAAGAACCGCTTGCCCCTTACAAGGCAGCAAGGTGATCGAAAGAGAGGTAAGGATGGCGATAAAAAGAACTTGCAAAAGATCACCCGAAGTAAAGGCACCAAGAAAACTCCCAGGAATAATGTTCATCACGAAATCCGTAGGACCAGTGGCGTGAGCTTTGCTTAGAAAAGATTGAGCCACCTGTGGGTCAAGCGTCGTAACATCCAAGTTAAAACCCGCCCCTGGCTTCAGCATGTTGACCACGACCAACCCGATGAGCAGAGCCAGCGAAGACACCACTTCGAAGTAGAGGAGTGTTTTCCAACCCGTACGCCCCAACCGCCTAAGATCTCCCATTGAAGCGATGCCGTGCACTACGGTGCAAAAGATGATCGGGGCGATCATCATCTTCACTAACTTAATGAAGCCATCCCCCAACGGCTTCAGCGATACGCCGAGTTGTGGAAAAAAATAACCGACTAAAATACCTAACCCCATCGCCACCAGAACTTGAACATAGAGAATGCCGTACCAAGGCCTCTTCTGGTTGATGGCAGGGGCAGGATTCATCTGTCGAATTTAAGCTTTCCCGTGTGGAAACAGGAGCCTAATCCCCCGATGAGCATTTTCCGCACCCTGGACCTTTTCCCCCTCCCTTACCAAAAAATTTCCATACCAAATAAATTACCGCCCCTAAGACGCTCAATCCCACTACCACGATCTGTGCCTTCTCGCCCATCTAAGAAAATCCTAGAGCTCTTCCGACTATCTGCACCAGCCATGCCGCCAGATAAGCCAAGCCCGTCATATAAAGGAGCATGAAGATAGGCCATTTCCATCCCCCCGT
>CAJBOM010000088.1 GCA_903956835.1 uncultured Verrucomicrobiota bacterium | reverse complement strand
GGGTTCGGCCATGGCGGGGGCGGAATCTTCGGGGGGTGAATCTTCAGTCGAGGGTGGGGCGGAGGATTCGGGGGCGGAGTCGGCCGAGTCAACATTTTCACTCTTAAACATGGCGAGGGGATTTCCGCCTTTGAAGATGACGATGCTACCGAGGCCGAGGAGTGCGAGTAGGTGGACGGCGATGGCAATGAGGAAGGGGGTGGAGGTGAGGAGGGCGGTGAGGGCGAGCCACTTTTTTTTCTGACTTTTGGGGTCGTTGGGAGGGGTAGGGCGAGGGGTTCGGATGGGGGGTGTGGGGGTGGGCGGCATGGGGGGAGGAATTCTTTACTATTATTTGGCGGGAAGAGCGAGCGAGATAGAAGGGCCGGAATATTTGATCGCGAGGAGTGAGAAAAGGGATAGGATTAATTTATGGAAAGAATTTTTAGAAAAAATGGAATACGGTCGGGCCAAGCGGGTTTCACCTTGGTGGAGTTGCTGGTGGTGATTTCGATTGTTGGGATGCTGGCGGGGTTGATGTCGGTGGCGATTCCGAAGGCGATGGAGAGTGGTAAGAAGGCTAAAGCGAAGGGGGAGTTGACGGCGATTGTGGCGGCGGTCAAAGCCTACAAGCAGGAGTATGGGCGTTTCCCATCTTCAGCGACCGCGAGTGACGATGAGCACCTTTACGCTTCATACTGTACCGGCCAATCAAAGTTTTCGACTCAGCCATATGGGCCAACAAAAGATCTGGTCTCCATTCTTTCGGGAAACAATCTGAACAATCTAAATCCTAAGCAAGTTCGCTTTTTGGAAGCAACCGGAGCCTCCTCTACCTTTGTGTGGCTAGATCCTTGGGGAAAGGAGTACTGTGTGATGTTTGATACGAATGAGGATGGAGGAGTTGAGTATTGGGGTAGTGGTAACTGGCAGGACCCGAATATCAGGGTTTCCGTCATTGCTCTTTCAGCTGGGCCAAACAAGATTGTTGATGGTAGTGCGGTAAACTCCTCTAGTTGTGACGATATTTTTAGCTGGCGCTGATTATGTTGAAAAGGGTGGATGGCGTTGGATCTGCTGGGAAAATTAACACCCTAGTCGGTGAACTTTGCATCTACGGCGTAAAGAGTTTATCTATTTGATTAAGAAGGGCTTAAAACACGCGAAATAGTGACGTAAAACCCTTACTGACAACATCAAGAACTGTTCACTTGTAGTTATGGTTGCGAAAATGCAGTTTGTAAGCGATATTATTGAGTTCATGAAGGCAAATCGCATGGGATTGGGGAAATTTATTTCATGAAGTTGGAATTGAATCCTGTATTGAGATTTTGTTTTGGATTTTTTCTCTTCGCTTGTTTGAGTGTAACTCAGGGCCTGTACGCATCAGACAATGCGGGAAATTATAATGATCCTCCCGGTTGGAAGGATGGGGATAATCAAGGGACGGGGTTTGGTGCGTGGAATCTGGTTCAGGTGAATGGAGGTTGGTTTCTCGGCGACCCATCCTTCCGTGCCTCCAATCTTGCTGGTTTGGTTACGTCTGGGAAAACATTTAGTTTGTATGCATCAGGGTTTGTCGATGCCGTACGATCCTTTGAACCCGCTTTGGCCACGAATGATCGTTTTAAAATTTCCCTTGGTTATCATTGGAACAATGGAAACCGGGGATTCAGTCTTTTGAATGGAACCACTGAGATCCTTAATTTCAATATCAACGATCAAGGTATGACTTGGACAGGGGGCGGGTCTCATCCAACCATCGCATGGGATGGAAAACGGGTGAACGGCATTCAAGTCGACATCACGATCATCAAAACGGCAAACGGTTTTCGTTTTGCTATCACGAGTCCACAGGAAAGTGGCATCAATGGGGTGGGATCCGTCATTACTTCCGGAGTTACTTCTTTCAAAATTTATGTTTCAGGATCGGGAGGGGACTCCGGCGGGGATTTGAATTTTAACAATCTCTTGCTCGATTCTGTCCCAGGAGACGTTACTCCGCCGGTCATTACGCTCAACGGGGACAAGCTGATTCAAGTGCCGGTGGGGGGAGTCTATACCCCGCCCAATCCCGCGGTGACGGTTTTGGATGATGTTACCAACACGGCAAATATTGTGGTCACTACGAGCTTATTGGACACCTCCACGGCGGGGCTCAAAACCATCACCTATACAGCGAGAGATGAGGCCAACAACGAGGAAACCATTACCCGGGTGGTTTTGGTGGGGGACCTGACGGCCACGACGACCGACACTTTTTACAATCTCCATTCTCCCGCCACGCTAACGTTGAATCCTACTACGACCTCCTCGGTCTATGGGCAAATTTATTTAAAGGGAGCTACTCAGGTTGCTGGCCAGGCACCCAATGTTCAGGCTTGGATTGGAGTGAATTCGGCTAACACCGATCCCACTACGTGGGATTCAGCTGCTTGGATATCGGCTATCTACAACTCGGGGCAAATCGGCAACAACGATGAGTACTCCAGGAGTTTGGCAGGAGCAGATTACACTGCTGGCAATACTTACTATTATGCCACCCGTTGGCAGGTTGGCGCCGGTGTCTTTGCCTATGGGGGAACTTCCGGCGCATGGAACGGCACCAGTTCCGTCAATGGAGTTCTGAGTGTAGTCCCTGTACGGGATGTGACCTTTGCGGTGGATATGAGTGTGCAAATATCCAAGGGGGACTTTGTTCCATCCTCTGGCCAGGCGGTGGAGCTGAAAGGTAACTACAACAGTGATTGGATGGCCACTGGGATACCAATGACTGACTTGGATGGTGACGGCATTTATACGGTCACCCTTCCTGTTCAGGGGAATCCGGGCACTGCTTTCGAATATAAGTTCACCGTAACGGGATCGGGCTCCGCTGGTTTGGCCTGGGAGGGGGGGCTGAATCGCTCGCTCTTTTTGGGAAGTTCCCCGGAAGCAACGCCGCTAGTTACCTTTGGCAACGATGGCACCACCTTTGCCGTTTGGAGCGGCGGAGCCATATTAAACTCGGAAAATCTAGCCAAGTATGTAGTCGGTGGGGCCAGTGGCCCCAACGCCCAAGTAGAAGCACCTACGGTGGGCAGGGGTTTTATCGTCCCTAACCATTACACCTATATTGAGACACTGGTTCGGACGGATGACAACAATTTGACGATCATCGGTGAGTCGACCACCAACCTGAATGTCGGATTCAGCTCCGCTGGAACCTGGACGGTAGAGGGTTCGGCCCAAGGCGTCTCCCAGCTGAACGCTCCCCCTGGCTGCGAAAGGAAAAAGTTCATCTACTGGCACGGCATAGCGCAGGAAAAAATGTTCCTGCGGCTGAAGGCGACCCTCGCGCCGTAAATGTTGGGTGAGCCCTAGTGGCGGATAGGGTATAAGTAATTGGTTTTTGCTCGACCCGAGCGGCTTAAATTTGTTTTGTTCATTGTATGAATATACAAAAACTCACCGCACTCTTTCTAACTTCCTTGGTGGTCACGATCTCCCTTTCTAAGGCAGACAGTGCGCCCGAGGCGTCGGCGCAGGACACAAAAAAGATGGTGCAGAACAACTTTGTCGAGACAGCTCAAAAAGGGGTGAAGTTGAGTGGGTATGTTGATGCAGGCTATAGTTATAATTTCACTGGTTCGGGAAATAATTCGATGGTCTCGACAAGATACGCCACAGATACAGCTCAACGGGGCGACTTTAATCTTTATGCAGTGAAACTGGCTTTAGAGAAGTCGATGACGTCGGAAAACAGAGCGCAGGCTGGATTTCGGACTGACTTAATGATCGGAGAGGATGCTTCCTATTTCATTAATCGGAGTCCAAACGCTGGCTATAATACGAACAATAACTCGAATAGCCTCTTTTTGGAGCAAGCCTATGTCTCGATCCGTGCTCCCGTGGGTAACGGGTGGGATTTCAAGGTAGGCAAGTTTGTCTCCACGCTGGGTTACGAGGTGATGGAGCGACCTGCGAATATGAACACGACCTTTGGAATACTCTTTAATGTGATGCCCCTCTACTACACGGGGGTTTTGTCCTCGTACAAATTTGATGATTATCTGGATGGGAAACTTGGGGTGGTCAACGGATCGAATAGTGACAACAACACTACCCTGAACCCTAATGCAGGGGACGGGGTGGCTTTGTTAGCGTCTCTCGATGTGACGGCTCCTGGGGGAAATGCGAACTGGAGTAATAATTTTCAGTACAGCACAGGCTATGACAACAACACATCGACCGGATCAACGAACAGCAGTCTGACCTCCACCAGCCAACCTGCTCGGTCCAACAACGGAAATATCTCCGCTTACATGCTTGTTTATAATTCCTGGGGAAATTGGGCGCCGAAATTTGCCGACGATAAGCTCCTCTTTGCCTTCAACACGGTCTTTGGGAATCTCAGCGGATCATCTCAAAGTGGTCCAGCCAACATCAACACTCACTGGTACGGTGCGGGAGCCTATGCCAAGTACCAGTTTAACGACTGGTTTAGCCTCTGTAGTCGTGGTGAGTACTTAGGAAGTAATAATGATGGGGTCATTGGCTATGTTGGAGCCAGCACCACCACCAACACGCCCGAACCGAATAATCCGACGCGGCACGTCACAGGAGTGAATCTTTGGGAGTATACCTTAACGGCAGGATTTAACGTGATCGACAATCTGCTGATTCGGGCGGAGTACCGACTGGATTGGGGATCGAATCTCTATCAAGTGCAGAGCGGTGCGGCGCAACCTGAAGGGCAGAATGGGCCCGCCCACTATGCGGGGGCGGAAGTGGTCTACAGCTTCTAAAGGAAGCTCGTTTTTTGTTTTTGATGGGAAAAGAGCGAAAGTTCCCTAGGCCAAGGATATGTGTAGTCGATATTCGAGGACAAAAGGTCAGGCGAAGGTGGGCCGGCGTCGAATCGTCATTTCATCTTCTCCCCAGGGCTTGATTCGACCGACGGATCGTGCGGTGGTATTGCGACAGGGTGCGGACGGGATCGAGGAGTCGACTTTACGGTGGGGGTTAGTGCCTTCTTGGGCGAAGGATTTGGCCATCGGGGTGCGGTGTTTGAATGCCCGAGCGGAGACGCTTTTTGAAAAACCAGCTTTCAAAGAGGCGTTTCAAAAGAGGCGTTGTCTAGTTCCGGCGGATGGTTTTTGGGAGTGGGAAAAGATCGGATCACGAAAGGTGCCATGGAAGTTCACGCGACCTGGGGGAGAGGAGTTTCTCATGGCTGGGTTGTGGGATCGGTGGATGGGAGGTGGGGAACCTTTGGAGAGTTTCACAATCATTACAACGACTCCGAACGGAGTGGTGGGGGAGGTACACGATCGCATGCCGGTGATTCTAAGTCCTGAGGATGGGGCGTCGTGGTTGGAGCAAGGATCGGCAGGTTTATGCCGACCTGTGGCCGATGAATTTCTATGTAAAGCAGGTGAACCTCTGCCCGCGGTGGAGCAAGGTCAAAAGGAGTTCCCCTTTTAGGCCTCAGATGGAGTGGGGCAAAGGGTTGTAAGAGGAAGGAGAGAGTGCCAAAAAGATAAAGCGGGCCTAGGGTGCATAGGTGAGTACGAAAAAAAATCGGCTGGCGGGGGAGGTGAGTCCGTATTTATTGCAGCACGCGCAGAATCCGGTGGATTGGATGCCGTGGGGGGAGGAGGTATGGGCGAAGGCGAAAGCGGAAAACAAACCGGTGTTTTTGAGTATAGGATATTCCACCTGCCACTGGTGTCATGTGATGGAGCGGGAATCGTTTGAAAGTGAGGCGGTGGCGGAGGTGTTGAACCGTCATTTTATTCCCGTGAAAGTAGATCGAGAGGAGAGGCCGGATGTGGATCGGGTGTATATGACGGCGGTGCAGGCGCTGACAGGACAGGGGGGGTGGCCTTTATCAATTTGGGTGACGCCCGAGGGGAAGCCGTTTTATGGGGGGACGTACTATCCGCCCATGGGGAGCCATGGCCGACCAGGATTTACGGATGTTTGTCAGCAGATTGGTGCGGCTTGGAGGGAGCGACGGGAGGAGGTGGTGGGGTGGGCGGAGGAGTTAACTTCGAGAATTCGTGGGTTGGGGCAGGGGACTCAGGGGGGTGCGATCGGGGATGCGGAGAAGATTCTTCGGGCGGGAACGGATGAAATGGCGAGGGAGTATGATCGGAAGAACGGGGGTTTCGGCGGGGCCCCTAAGTTTCCTCGGCCGAGCCAGCCTCTTTTTCTTTTGCGCAGATGGTGGGCAGAGCGGGACGAAAGATTATTGGAGATGGTGCTGCATACGGGGAGGGCGATGAGGTCGGGAGGAATATATGATCAGGTAGGAGAAGGATTTCATCGGTATGCGGTAGATGGGGAGTGGGCGGTTCCCCATTTTGAAAAGATGTTGTACGACAATGCTCAGTTGATGGGTTTGTATGCGGAGTTGGGGGTGGCCACGGGGGAAGATTGGCCGAGGGAGGTGGTGGCGGGGATTGCGAGATATTTGGAGAGGGACTTGGCGGTGGAGGGAGGGGGGGTGGCCTCGGCAGAAGATGCGGATAGTGAGGGTGCGGAGGGAAAGTTTTATGTTTGGACGAAAAAAGAGGTGGCGGAGTTGGCCACGGTCGATGAGATGAAGTTAGCGGAGGACCTCTGGGGATTGACGGAGGAGGGGAATTTTATGGATCCTCATGCACCCGAAAAGGGTTGGAATGTGCTGGCTCGAAAACGAAATCCAAGAGAAGAAGAGAGGAGCCGATTGGAGAATTTGAGAGGGAAGTTGGAGGAACGAAGGGCGAATCGGATTCGGCCGAGCAAGGATGACAAGGTGCTGGTTTCATGGAACACGCTGGCGATTTCGGGCTACGCGCGGGCGGCGAGGTGGGGTGGAGGGCAGAGGTATGCCACGAAGGCGGAAGGGATTTGGAAATTCTTGGAAGAGAATCTTGTGCGGGAGGATGGAACGCCGAGGCATCGGTGGCGCAAGGGGGTGACGGATGATGCACGGTTGTTGGAGGACTACGCGGGGATGCTGCAGGCGCTGGTTGATCTGCATCAAGCCACGTGGGAGGCAGGGTACTTGCAAAAGGCGGTGGTTTTAGCGGGGCAGATGTTGGAAACATTTGAGGATAGGAAGGAGGGAGGATTATGGGCGAGTGTCGATGGCAGTTTGATTGCTCGAATGAAGGATGATTATGACGGGGCAGAGCCGAGTGGAAATGCGGTAGCGGCCTTGGCTTTGGCGGAGTTGGGGAGATTGACGGATGAACCGAAGTGGACGGAGGCGGCGAAGAGGATTCTGGATTGGCTGGGTGAGCGGATGCGAAGATTGCCACAGGCGGTACCTCATGGACTGCTGGCGTTGCAACGGTTGAGTGAGGGGCAGGCACGGTTGGTGCTAGCGGGACCGAAGGCGGAAAGGGAAAGTTGGGCTGCGGCTATAGGAAAAGTGTATCGGCCTGATCTATTAGTGACGTGGGCGACGGACGATCACCCGAGTGAGTTTGTGCGGGGCTTAGCTAAACAGGCTAAGCTGGTGATCGCGTATTTATGTGAGGGCCAACGTTGTCAGAAGCCAGTGCAGAAAGTGAGCGAGCTGGAAAACCTCTTACGAAATTCCATAAACACCACCCGACAAGATTAGTATATTTGCAAATATACTAATCTTAAATGGAATCAAAAAAGCGGATAACTACTTGGCGGTACGGAAACCGATACGGGTTGAGCCCCCTAGTTTAGGAGCTGAGCGGACAGCATCTAAGTTGCTCACGGAAGCATCATCTAAATAGTTTCCACCGATGAATAAGGGTTCGAGGGGATTGGGGGAAGCGATCCATTCGCTCAAATTACCACCGAGGTCGCGATGTTGGTATGGGCCGGTGTCCTCGGGGACCGATTCGGCGGGGACGACATGAACATAGGTGTCAGGGTTGGTACCTGCGGGCAGATGAATGCCGAGATTGATGTTGGGGGCGGTGGCGCTGGTGCCCCATGGGTAGGGTAGGTTGTCCTTTCCTGAGGCGGCACGGATCCACTCGCCTTTGGTGGGGAGACGACGGCCTCGCCACTTGGCGTAGGCGCAGGCACTGGGGTAGTCGACTCCGAAAACGGGGGTATCACGAGAAATGCGGATTTGGCCATTGTATTTGTCCATCTTACGGGCGCGGGTGATCATCTCCTGCCAATCGTTGGGTTGTAAATCTTCGGGCTTCGTTTTGGATGCGGCGGAACCAAAGGGAAGATAGGTTTTCCAATTCTTTTCCGACTGCATGGCGTTGAGGAACTTTTCATACTGACCGATGGTGACTTCGTGGCGATCGAGCTCGAAGTCGCGGACATGGATAGATTCTTGGCCCGAAAGATATTTACCTTTAGGCACTGGGATAGATTCGTTGCCGAGCTTCCCTGGGAGATCGGTGACGAAAGCCCAGTAGAGGACACGAACAAAAAGAGCGAGAAAAGCGACGGCGGCAATGGATCCGATGAGAATTATCCATTTCCTTCGGATACGAGCCCGAATGGCTTTTTGGGTCGCTTCAATTTCTTCTTGGCGAACGTGAACGGCTTGGACTCCTGCGAGTTGACGTTCGAAGTCACGGGTTCGGCGCATGAGATCGAAGGCAGAAGTGCCAGGATCGCGTAAAAGTTTGAGGAGGGGGTGGGTTTGGGGAGATTCGGGGAGAAGTGGTTCCAAGATTGAGGCAAGGTTGCTGGAATTCTCAAGGAGGGTAGCTTCGGGGGCGCCGAGGTAGGCGGCGGGGTTGCGGAGGCGTGGGGTGCCACGGGTGGAGAGGGTGTAGTCGTAGGCGCTAAGGAGACGGGCGGGGAGGGAGGAGGATTCCATTTCCCAAAGGACGGAACCAAGGGTAGAGGCAAGGCGAGCACAGGAGACGAGATCAGGTTTTTCTTCTGCGAGATGGAAGTGGAGCAGGGAGGAGTTGGCGACGGGTTCTAGGGCAACAAAGATGCGTTCGTCAGAAGGAATGGATTCGTATAGGGAGTAGATGGAGGCGTGATTGAGTCGGGCGTAGTTGCGAATGGCTTTAGTGAAATGGGGGGAGCCAGCGGGTGGAACAAGAACTTGGACATTGCGTTCAAGTTGATGGTGTCGAGCCCAGTAGAGCCGACCCAGCGGATGAGGACCTGCGGGAGAGATGATGTGG
>CAJBOM010000087.1 GCA_903956835.1 uncultured Verrucomicrobiota bacterium | reverse complement strand
TCCTCTGACGACTCAATCGACCCGCCGTGATGATAATCGGGAACCACCAGGACCGAGGCATGACCTGGGCAGCGGTGCAGGCAGAACTCCATCTGCTCTTCCAGTTGGCTTCGACTGCCTGAATGAAAGTCGTGCAGAGAAAGAAGCAACCGCTTTTCCCCCATCGGTGGTGCGGGCTTACGAAACTTTGCTCCCCTTCTGCGAACTTGGACCAAAGTACAAAGAAAGACTGGCTCCTTATGCTGCTCTTTAAATTTGGTGACTTCCTTCCGTTCAGTAATCGTGAAGCCGTGGCGACCAAACATCCTCTCGGTACGCCTATCCCCCTTCACCACCACCTGCCCAAAGACACAGGTTTCCCCAAGTTCCGCCATCCGATCTAGAAATGTCTCAAAGAGAAGCAGTCCAACCGCACCTCCGCGCACCTCAGAAAGCAGGTTGATATGGAAATGCACTCCATGAGGAGGAGTGCCCGGGGTCTCTTTTCGCCCACGAAAAAGTAGCCACCAGAGGTACCGACGACTCTCGGGTCGATAGCTCCACAACAGACCTCGCAAAGCCCGACACATCCAACCGAACACGTGGCGCAGCAGGTAGGCCCGATGAAGCTTGGCACTGCGCGATCCCATAATAAAACCAAGGATTTTCCCCTCATCGTTTTCCAGGACAAAGGCGTTTTCCGACTCTGCATCTGTGTAAGGGGCGGTTAAGAAATCAGCGAAAAGTTCGCGATCCTCAAAAAGCGGATCTATGGGATTTCCCAAGAATCCGGTATCTGCACATACCCGCCGAACCGCCTGCCGATCGCGCGCCTGATAGGAGCGCACGGTAGGCTTGGGGTAAGATTCAGGATTCATAAATCTTTATCTGGCGGGAGAAGGTTTTATCCCAGCTAAAGTTGTCCGCGACAAACTGGGCTACCTTCGTCCGCTCCGCATCGCCCAATGACACTAGCTTTCGCAGAACCGCAGCGCTCAGGGCACTGGATCCCCTTTCGGGTGGCCAATCCACTACATCGGATGCCTGCTCATCCATCGCACCCCCGCGAAAAGCAATGACTGGGAGGCCGCATGATTGAGCCTCCAGCAAAACCAGCCCAAAGGTCTCCCATCGGCCTGGATGAATTAAAAGATCTGCCGCTTGATACCACTCCGCGAGCTCCTCCGTCTTCTGCAAATACGGGACTCGTTTCACCTTTGGATGATTTCGAATGTACCCGTCGACCACTCCCTTCATCTGACCTTCGCCCACCATAACCCCCATCCAGGGTAAATTAGAGTTTTCCTCCATTTTTTTCCACGTGCGCAAAAGAAGCGCCGTATCTTTATCGGGCGAGAAACGGCCCACGTATAGAACCAGTAGTACATCTTTGGCTATTCCTAGCTTTTCACGTAACTCGGATCGTCGCTCCTTGGTAACCGGATGAAATATCTGTGTATCAACTCCTAACGGCAAGTGGAGCAGACGCGGGATGCCCCAGTTCTGCAGAACCCCGATAAGGTGTCGGCTTGCCACAAAGACTCCCTTTCCAGTTTGGGCGAGATTACGCAGATAATCTCCCGCCAACTGCTCCGTCACCGCCCTCGCCCAGTTCCCCGCAAACTTTAAAACTGTCCGCAGAAGCGCGTCAGGAAAGTGGGAATGGTAAAACATATAAAACCTCGAACCCCTTCGATTCGACCAATTCCGCGCTACAAGAGCGGCATGATAAGGATCTCCCGCTTCTACAATCTGGGGCTTCTCCTGATAGAGAATGCGGAGGAGCGCAGGCAGATCGAGCATCCAACGATAACGGGAAGTGGCGTTAACTAAGGGACCTCGCACCGTCCAAATTTGCGTACGACCACCTTCCACCTGCTCCGTTTTTTCTCCAGGCACAATCAATAGGTGCTCGTGGTCCGTGTGCTTCCGAATATACGCCCTTTTGGCCATTAGATATGAGCGAACCCCACCTCCCATCGGAGAATACACTTGGGTTAAGTCACAGATCTTCATGCAAACAGCCTTGGAGCATGCCTCTTTTCGTGATAAAATGGAAACTAATGAGACGGAACGACTTTCTGCGCCTGCTCACCCTCGCTGGGGCAGGTTTGGCTACCCCCTCCTTTGCTCAGCCTGGTCCCAATACCATCGAAGGAGAATCGGAGGTGAATCCCCACTTCATCAATAGCGGGCCAGGATTCGGTAACCGGCTAGCCCTCACCTTTGATGACGGCCCAACTCCAGGAGTCACTGAGCGTGTGCTGGCAGATCTCTCCAAATACAATCTTCATGCTACTTTTTTTCTAATTGGATCGAAAGTCGACTCCTCCCCCGCCCTCACCCGTCGCATCGTTGAAGAAGGCCATGATGTAGCTAACCACACCTACACTCATCCCCGTCTCGCAGGCATGTCCGATAGTGCCGTCGCTCAACAGCTATCAAAAACCCAAGAAGCCATCATCCGTGCCACTGGGATCACCCCTGTTTGGTTCCGTCCTCCCTACGGCGCCTTCCGCCGTGAACAAGGATCCATCGCTGCCAAACTCGGTCTCGGCGTAGCCTACTGGTCAGTAGATCCTAAAGATTGGTCCCAACCAGGAGCCAGTGCCATCGCCTCACGCGTTCTCTCAGCTTCTCAGCCTGGATCGATTATACTACTCCACGATCTTCACTCCCAAACGGCCGACGCCGTTCCCGCCATCTTCAGTGGTCTGATCGAACGCGCCTTCACCCCCGCCCCCTTTCACAGTTTCGTCGGCGCCCCCTACGCCTAGATCAATACCCTACTTCGCACCCGACAAGATCGTTCCGGGAAGAACCCGCGCATTTTTCAAAACCAGGCTTCCTGGATTTAGAACACTGTTACAGCCAATCGCCGCGCCATCTCCAATAATTGCCCCAAATTTACGCAAGCCCGTTTCGTAAACTTTTCCCGCAAGACGCACCCGGATGGGCATTCCATCCAGCCGATAGTTCGAAAGAATCACCCCCGCCCCCAAATTCACATCCCTTCCCACCAAAGAATCGCCCACGTAGTTAAAGTGCGGGGCGTGCGCCCCAGCTAGAAGAACACAGTTTTTAAATTCAGAACTATTACCCAAAACACATCCGTCCCCCGCAATGACGTTTTCCCGGAGATAGGCCCCATGACGGATCTGACAATTGGCCCCGATCCAAGCTGGCCCTTGAATATAGGCCCCAGGCTCAACCACCGTGCCTTCGCCCAGAAACACATTTTCACCAATCACGGGCGCTCCCAAAAGCTTCCCTTTCGATCCCTTGGGTAAGTTCTTTTTTAAATAACCGGCAATTTTGGGCAACACTTCCCAAATATGTTTAACCCCAGCGAAAAGTTCCTCGTGCCCCTGCCCTTGGGGATCAAAGTAGTCGCTAAACTGCGTTCCCAAAGAGGACATCGATCTACCTTGCCTTGAGTCGCCCTTCGCCTCAAGCCTTGCCACTCAGGGCTTGAGCCACTGCTCGTTGGGTAGTCTCTAAGTCGACGGCATCATGCATCGAGGAAATAAAACAGCTTTCATACTGCGATGGCGGAAAATAAACCCCGCAATTTAGCAAAGTGTGAAAGAACTTGGCGTAGGCCTCGCGCGAACAAGTTTTGGCCTCGGTTAAATTACGCACCCTCCCTCCCTCCTCCCGAAAAAAGAGGCAGAACATCGACCCAATTCTCGCCCACGGGTACTGCAATCCAGCCTTGCGCAACTCCTCGACAAAGATTGCCTCAACCACCGAGCCGGTTGCTTCGAGCTTCTCGTAGACTCCGCCACGCTCCAGAACCTTTAGCTGCGCTAACCCCGCCGCCATCGCCATCGGATTTCCTGATAATGTACCTGCCTGATAAACCGGACCGTCAGGAGCCAGAAAATCCATAATCTCCGCCCGCCCACCAAAAGCCCCCACGGGCATTCCGCCTCCAATCACTTTACCAAACGCCGTCAAATCTGGTCGGACTCCAAATAGACCCTGTGCCCCAGCCAATCCCAAACGGAATCCAGTCATCACCTCATCGAAGATCAACAGGGCCCCGCAGGCTTTTGTTTCCGTGCGTAGGAAGGAGAGGAAACCCTCCTCTGGCAAAATAAGGCCCACGTTTGCAGGAATAGGTTCTAATAAAACAGCCGCAATCTCTTCTCCGTATTTTTTCATGCAGGATCGAACTGCATCTTGATCGTTAAATGGTAAGACGAGGGTGTCCTGCACCGCTCCAGGCGTTACCCCTGCGCTATCCGGTTGCCCCAGGGTCAGCGGACCAGAACCTGCTGCTACGAGCAGAGCATCGCTGTGCCCGTGATAACAACCAGCGAACTTTATGATCTTATTTCTTTTGGTAAAACCGCGCGCCAATCGAATGCAGGACATGGTTGCTTCCGTTCCACTATTGCAAAAACGAACTTTTTCCATGCTCGGAACCAGACGACAGATCATCGACGCAAGTTCCACCTCCCCGGCATGGGGGGTTCCAAAAGTGATTCCCTTCCCCGCCGCCTCTCTCACCGCCTCAACCACCTCAGGATGAGCGTGACCTAATATCGCGGGCCCCCAACTACCGACATAATCCACATACTCTTTCCCATCGGCATCCCGCATTCGCGAACCCTTGGCCGATTCCATGAAAACAGGCGTTCCACCCACTGCTCGAAAGGCTCGCACCGGAGAGTGCACACCCCCCGGCGTTACCTTTTTAGCCGCCGCAAAAAGCTCTCTTGATCTCTTTCCGCCCCCATTTTCCATGTTCTGAGCCTACGGGAACTCGTTCCGAATTCCAGCTTAGGTGGACTAAAGCTTAATTTGCGGCGAAATCGGCCCGGGCTCTCTTCTCCGCCTCGACCAAGCCACTCCACTCCTCCCACCCGCCAGCCATCTGCCGCTGGGCTTCCGCTTGTGCCGTCTGCAGTAGGGGCAGATCTTCCGGTAAATAGGCGTGTCGAAATCTGGGCAACCCACTCTGGTCCGCCCCTAAAATATCTCCAGGACCGCGAATTCGATAATCCTCCTCAGCAATTAGAAACCCATCTTGGTTCTTTTCTAGGAATTCGAGCCTCGCCACCGCATCAGGTTGACCTGTCCGATGAATCAAAACACAAGTCCCGTTGCGACCCCCACGCCCGATTCTACCGCGGAGCTGATGCAACTGAGAAAGTCCCAGTCGATCTGCGTAATCGATCACCATCCAGTTGGCCTCAGGAACATCCACACCCACCTCCACCACCGTCGTCGCCACCAGCACAGAAATCTTTCCCTGCCGAAACTGCTCTAACACTTCCAACTTCTCGGCCTCCTTCATCTTCCCATGAAGCAGCGCTACCCGCTTCGCACCGATCTGCGCAGAAAGCTGCTCGTGCGTTCTGCGCACCGAAGCTTCCTCTGCGGGATCCTCCACCTCATCTCCCAAGCGGGGCACCACCACATAAACTCGGTCGCCCTGCTCAACTCGATCCTTCAAATGAGCCCATATTTTCTCCACCGCTGAACCATCCCGAACCAAGGTCCGTACTTTTCCCCTTCCTGGAGGCATTTCCTTCAAAAGGGAAACATCCAGATCTCCATGCATCAACAGATCGTATGTCCGCGGAATCGGGGTAGCCGTTAGTACCAGCAGATCGGGGCGTTCCCCTTTCGCCAAAAAAGCCGCCCGCTGCTTCACTCCAAATCTTTGCTGCTCGTCGATCACGCATAAGGAAAGCCGCGAAAGACGGGCCTTCTCGGCAAAAAGTGCGTGAGTTCCGATGGTAATCCTTGGAAATAGTCCAGCGGGACCAGGCTTCGATGCGGAAGTCCAAGTGACGATCTCGAGATGTTTTGTTGGCAACATTTTCCTCAAGGAGGTCGCGTGTTGCTCCACCAGCAGAGTGGTTGGAGCCATCAAGGCCACGTGAGATCCGTGTTCCAGCGCCCGAAGCAAAGCATGGGCCGCTACCAAAGTCTTTCCCGAACCGACATCTCCTTGAAGCAGTCGGTGCATTGGTCTCATCAGACGTAGATCTTGATCCACCTCAGCACACACCTTGATCTGATCTCCAGTCATCTTCCACGGCAGGGTCTTACTCCAAGGTTCCACTAGGTCCCGCACCTTGGGAGGACGCTCCACTCGAATCGCCTCGCGGGCTGCACGACGAACCCGCAGCGAGAACTGGATTCCAACCAGCTCCTCGTAAGCCAGCCGTCGACGAGCTTTTTCCACCTCGGCCAGCGATTCAGGGAAATGAAAGATCCTCCAAGCCTCCTCCCGTGTGGGCAATCCTTCCAATGTCGGAAAGCATTCAGGGACCACGGGTGGAGAAGATTTCAAATAGTAGTAGATCGTCGATCGGACTCGGCGCTGGGTCAGACCCGTAATCAGCGGGTAAATCGGCACCACTCGGTCGAGGTGAATTCCCTCCTCTTTACCTAGCTCGATCGACTCGGTCTCAGGGTGAGCCAAGGTGAAGATTCCTTTCTTTTCTTCCACACGCCCATAGGCCGCCACCCGTTTCCCTTCGGGAAAAGCCCGAGCCAAAAAGGGCAAGTTATAATAAACCAG
>CAJBOM010000086.1 GCA_903956835.1 uncultured Verrucomicrobiota bacterium | reverse complement strand
GTAGCGGTGGGGGTGAATTTAGTGAATGGGAAGCAGGTGCATTTCTTGGCGGCGATCTTGGGGTGGATGGCGACGTGGCCTGGAGGGCATTTTGCGGTGGCAGATCCACGCGTGTGGTTTCAAAGCGGACCGGCGGTGGAAATTCTTTCGGTCGAGGGGGCGGCGCCGACACTGATTTCGGGGCGGGATGGGCGATGGCTGGTGGATCCGGGCTCCAAGATCGCGTGGGCAAATTCTGTGCGGCCTTTTTTGAACTGGTCTGGGGTAAATGGATTGGAGGGGGTGGTGCTAACTGCGGGATTATCGAATCGATCGGGTGGGGCAGAGGAGTTGAGGATGGCGATGCCCGTAGGTTGGTGGGCGGAATCGGGTCTAGGAGGAAAATCTGGGTTTATCAAACAGTGGAGGAAGGAAATGGCGGAGGATAAAGTGGGGAGAAGATATTGGCGAGCGGGTGATGAGGTGGATCTAGGAGCGGAATGGAAGGTGAAGGTTCTTTGGCCACCTGTGGGAGGTGGGAGTGGGCGGAGCGAAGAGGAGGGGATTGTCTTTCGTCTGGATTGCGGGAAGGCGCGGTTGCTTTGGGCGGGAACGATTTCGGCTGAAGGAGAGAAGGAGTTGGTGCGGTTGTATGGGTCGGATTTGGAGGCCGGGGTGTTGGTGCAGGGGCCCGCCAAAGAGGGTGCGATGAATTTGACGCGGGAGTGGCTGCAAATGATTCAACCGAAAACTTTAATTCGATCGGCAAAGCCGATGCAGGATGATCCTTCGTTATCGGTGGATATGAATCAGTTGGCTGGGGTGTTGGGGATGGAGGTGGTGCAGTTAAAAAAGAGCGGGGCGGTGCGGTTGCAACCGGATAGGGCGATGGGAACGTGGCGGTGGGAGGGAATGCCAAAATAGTTTTCGAACGGGGTCGGGACGGGGGCTGATGGCTACGATCAGGGTTGGAGGGGGCAGCCAACGGTGGGGGCTTGGGGAATTCCGGAAAGGCCGGGCAGGTCGGGTGAGAGAGGGGGCAGGTGGAGTCGAGAAAAGAGATCGTTGAGACTGGCGAGAGAAGTTCCGGGCCAGATGGCGGAGACGAGCCCATCGGGTTGGGCGAGGATAAAGCATCCCGACTTTGTGATGCCCAAGCGGTGGCCCAGTTTAGATTCGGGGTCCTGTAGGGATGGGAGATCTGTTCCTACCTCGTCCATGAATGCATGAATCTGAGCGGGGGTATCTGCGAAAACAAAATACCAGCCGGCCTTAGTTTCGGAATTCTTCATGGCCAAGATGAAATATTTTGCGAACTCGAGACTGCAATCGCAGTCGTGGGAAAAGAAAACAAGGACTAAAGGTTTTTCTTTGGGGAGTGAGGACCAGGGGGCGAGCTGTCCATCGGGATTGCGGAATACGCTTTGGGAAATGTTTTGCCCTGTGGACTGGTTGAGAGTTTGCAGGTCGGAGAGCGGGGTGGGATGTCGTCGTGATATTTTTTCGTTTAAGGGAGCAGGTTGCTGTGAAACGGGACGAGTGAATCCATAGATCAGGGCGGCCAGAGCGACAAGGAAGAGAGCGATGGGCCAGGGGGATTTCATGGGTCTAGTGGGCGGGCATAGCGATCCATGGGGGGACAACGCTTCCCGCCACCCAGCCGTTACGTCGGCGAATTTCTTCCACGGTGAGGCGTGGATCTTTTAGGTAGATGTAGTAGTCGTCTTGCCGTTCAAAGAGGTCGCCTTTGGCTTCGCGGGTTTCGCTAATGACCATGTTGCTGGTGATGCGAATATGAAAATAGCCACGGATAAGCTCGTCGTATTTGGAGGGGAGTAGTCTGAACTGGAAAGGGATGAGGGTTTTGGTTGGGACAACTTCCCGGATCTTTGCCTCGGATCCTTCGGGAGTCTCTTGAGGAACGGAATCCCAGTGCCCGTCCGCCTGATAAAAAATGCGGAGGGAGGGGCCGAGAACAAAAAAGCCACGGGATGAGTCATAATTCTGGAGGAACAGATTCGCACGGATATTGCCGTCGCCTATTGCCTCGATGGATTCGACATCGGCTCGGAGTTGCCGGAAAGCGATCTCCTCGGTGATGCGTTTCTTCTCTTGTTTGGCCCATAGCTGACGGCCTTGGGACCAGGCGATGATCCGATCGGCAGAGAAGAGAAGGGCGGCGCCCAAAATTAAAGTAGCTAAAAAGAAGGAGGCGGGGCCACGCCACTCGCCGACGGGTGCGGGAGTAGGTGTTTCTTGGGTGGCAAGGTTCTGGGGAGGCTTCTCAAAAACCGGTCCACTTCTATCGATGAGGGAGGAGGGAAAGGCTGGAGCGGAGGGTTTGGCTGAGAGGGAGAGTTCTCCAGAGGACATTTGGAAAACACGATCAGCCAAAGAGGCGAGTTGGTCTCCATGGGTAACCGCGAAGATGGCGAGTTTCCGTTCGTCCCGAAGTTCCTGGAGAACTTTGAGGATTTCTTCTTCGGCTAGGGGATCGAGATTGCTGGTGGGCTCGTCCAGTAGGAGGAGGGAGGGTTCATGTTGAAGGGCTCGCGCTAAGGAGACGCGACGCTGTTGGCCGCCTGAAAGTTCATGGGGAAATGCATCCCAGCGTTCTCCCATACCGAGGCGGGCGAGAAGGGCTAGAGCGCGGGAGTAGGCATGATTTTGGGATTCCCCAGCAAGTAGTCCTGGTAGGGCGGCATTATCCAGGGCGGTGAGTCCGGGAAGGAGGGAGTTGGTTTGGAGCATGAAGCCCATTCGGCGGGAGCGGAGATGGGCGAGCTTACGGGGAGAGAGTTGGAGAAGGTCGATTCCTTCGAAATGAAGGGTTCCGTGGTCGGGACGGGCCAGGGCGCCTAAGAGGGCCATGAGGGTAGATTTTCCAGAGCCAGAGCGTCCGCAAACGGCGACGAATTCGCCCGGCTGAATTTCGAGGGAGACTTGGTGAACGGCGGCGATGGAACCGCGCCGAGCGGGATAGATCCGGCTGAGATTGCGGGCGGAGAGGACAACGCTCATTCGTTATTTTCCCTAAGGAGTTGGTAAAGTTCCCGACCGGCAAGACGCCACGAGGGGAGTAGGGCGCCGAGTCCGGCCACGCATGAACAGAGGAAGAGGCTGAGAAGGGCGGAGAAAACTTGAAAGGAGAGGGAGGGGAGTTCGAGGGTGATGCCGCGGGAGGTGAGGAGATATCCGAAAGTTCGGACGAAGATGGCTAGTCCGGTAGCGCCAAGGAGGACTCCGAAAAGGGCACCGATAAAAGCGCAGAGGGCGGCTTCCATTGCCAACCATAAGGATAGTCCGATACGGGTAAGTCCTAAGGCGAGAAGGAGGCCCAATTCCGATTTTCTTTCGGCCACGATTCCGGCGTAGACGACGAGAATAAGGAGTCCGGCCATGAAGAGGCTAAGGAGAGTGAAGGTGATGGAGCCGGTGAGGATAGTGCGAATGGATTGTCGGATTTGGATGCCAAGGTTAGAGCCGCTGATGATTTGAACCTGAGGAACGGAGGAGAGGGCGAAGCGGACGTGGCCTGCTCCAGCGCCTGGAGACAAGCGAAGGAGAAGGGCCGAGGCGGAGCCGTTGATTGGAGAGGTGCCGAAAGATTGCAATCCGCGAGAGCGACATTCTTGGGCGAGTTCTTCCATGGTGGAAAAGGATCCGAAGACTGAACGTTCGGTGGGGCCGACCCCAGTCAGGTCGAGTTTTCCCCAGACGACGAGACTTTTTCCAAAGAAATTTATAGTGGAGCCGAGGGGTTCGGAGCGACGTCCACCGATAAGAACATCGCTGAGGGAGAAGGGCCTAGGCAGGTGTTCCCGAACCCAGGGTTGCAAGGTGAAATCGGTGAGAGGGTCGAAGGCAATTAGGTCGGTTTCGCCATGGCCTTCGTCGGAGGGGAGAGAGAAGTGACGTTGAGGGGATATTTTTTCCAATCCTGGGAGAGTTATGATTTCGGTGAGAACTGAGGGGTCGAGCAGAGGTGCATTGGGTTCCCCCGTAAGGAGGGCGGCGGTCAGGTTATGAGTGATGCCTTTGGGAAGAATGAGGAGGTCGGCCCCGAGGCGGTTGAGGGAGGATTCGAGTCCGCGTCGAATTGAATGGCTGATGACTAGGGTGAGAAAAATGGAAGAGGAGCCGACGGAGACAGCAAGGGCGAGGAGGAGATACCGACCTGAGCTCCGTCTGGCCTCTTGGAGAAGCAGACGAAACGCCAGCGGTAGAAGGCGCAATCGGTGGAGCAGAGGAGTTAGACCGTGCAGCTTCGGCTATATTTCATCTCTTCCACTTTGGAGGGGACGATGACGCAGTCGTGGTGACCACCGAAGTTAGGCATGTAGCCGACCTGTTCGAGGGTATCCTGCCGGAAGACAAAGGCACCGGCTTCCATGCGTTGGAATCCTGAGAAGATGGCTAAGACATACTTACCGTCGTAGGTGGTGGCGGTGGTTTGGGTATCGACGCCCACGTTGCGGAACTTTTTCACGATTTTCCAGTCCTTGGTGGTGGCGACATAAACGTCCGACTTCATCGGCTTGGGACGGAGGACAGTTATGAAGCATTTCGAACCGTCGATGGAAAAGTTGACGTGGAAAGGGGATGGGTATTCGCCCTGCCATTCTTTGTCTTTGATGAAAGTGACTCGTTTCCAAGCGCGCGGATCCTCGTTGGAGGTGTCGAAGACCGCAACATTGTTAGCGCGGAGATTGTTCATCATGACCAGATGATTGCCGGAGGGATTGAATCCTGTCTCATGGATGGGGTTGCCGACGGAGGGGAGGGTGACTTCCCAAGTGTCGGGGCTGTTGGAGACTTTCTTAATGGGCCAGTTATCGGCGAGGCCTTCATTGGCCATGAGATAGCAGATGGGTTCCATGGAGGTGCGATCGATAATGAAACCGCCTCCGCACATGCGAAGACCAGCGATGGAGTAGCGGTTGCGTGGATCGTGAAGACAGAAGTCGAGCCCCGTCAGGGTATGGGGACTGGCGCCAGGGGTTTGGCCTTTTTCGACGAGAAGTTCGGCCATGGGAGCCATCTCGTAATTAAGCTTATTTCCTTTGGTGCCGTAATAGTCGTATTTGCCGTCTTTTCCGGGAGCCAGTTTGACGAGTCGGATGGTGCCACCCTTAGTCCAAGTTTCGGCTAGGACTTTGGAGTTGGGTACCCAATCGGCGCGGAAGGCGGAGAGGACCTTGGTTTTGTCCTGACCACGGGCGCGGGAGAAAAATCCCACGACATCTTTTTGACCATCGGCACAAGCGAAGCCGTTTCCGTCTGGGAAGGGGACGGTGTGGACGCCAAGACCAATTCCAGTAGTTTCCGAGATATCTTCGAGGAGTTCCATCTGATTTGATTTTCCGTCGTAGCCAACGCGGTAGATGTGGTTTCCCATGCCGTACTTGTCGAGCATGCCGTGTTCTTTGATTTTCGTGTTGAGGCCGTACATCAGAACGTTCTCACCGCCTTGAGTGGAGTTAATGAATTCGAAGCCTTTGTAGGGATCCCCGCTGTCAGCGTAGAAAGCGGCTAAGTGATGGGAAATTGGGCAGGAGTCCCCGTAGTTCCAGTACGAGATCCACGCGAGTGTTTTTTGAGTGGCTAGATCTACGGCGTGGGTGCCCCCGCCGAGTTTTTGTGGGGTGAGGTAGATGTATTTTCCGAGAGATTCGCGAATCCCCTGATAGACGGCGTCTTCCATAAGAATACCGTCTTCGTTTTTGGCGGCGTAGGAAGTACTGGGTAGGTAGCGGGTGAGACCCGCTCCGGTGAGGCCGGCGAGGCCAGCAAAACCGTAATAAAAGAAGCGACGGCGGCTGATTTTTTCAAGTCGGGGATTGTGCATAGATTGATTTTGAATAGGCGTCATGCGGTAACAAGATAAAACTTGTTGAAAGGCTGCAGCTTCGTAATTTTCTAAATGAAATATATCTATGCCTTGATCGTCGGAATGATTGTTGGAGTTAGTGGTGTTCAGTCGGAAGAAGATTTTATCAACCGCTTGGCCTGCGTGATTAAGGCGGACGGGACAATTGCCCGTGGCTACAAAATCGAAAGTTGTGAGCTAAAGGGAGCGAACGAATACGTGATTACCTGGAAAATTCCGCTCCAAGGAAAGATTCCCCAAGGTGTGGTGAAGACAAACTTTTCCGCGACCATCGGAAGTGCCATGACAGAGCCGGTCGAGGCTGGTCTGATCACCGTTTCGCTGGATAAGGATCCAAGTAAGATGGTTGTCCATACCTTCAATAGCAAGGGTGAGCCAGCCGCGAGGCCTTTTCATATCGCCGCTTTTCGGGATTACTGATTTTGGGCAGTCCAGAACTGCCTCGGGACTCTTGATCGACTCTATGATTTCTTAGCGACGGAAAAAGAGGTGGGTCGAGAGATAGTAGAGTTTGCCGGCTTGAAGGTGGAAGGAGTCGGGCCCGAGATTAACTTGGACTTTGGTGTTACTGTCCTGCTTTTGACCAAGGAAGCGGAGCAGTTTGCTAAAATGAAACGGGGCGACATAGCGAATGACGGGCGCGTCATCGGGGAGTTTGGCGATTTCGCGTGCATCACTGATGGCGTCATCGAGATATCCGGTGGCATCGACCAATTTCAGATCGAGAGCTTGTTTTCCTGAAATGATTCTACCGTCGGCCATCTCCCCCGGGAGTTTATGATTTGGAAAGTGGCGTTCCTCAATGACGATGGAGGAGAAGCGTTCGAAGGTTTCGGCAATCATATCTTGGACGAGTTTCTTTTCCTGCTCGCTGGCGGGACGAGAGGGATTGAGAAGATCCTTGAGAGTACCGCTTTTGAAAGTGAGGGTGGAGAGGCCGAGGATTTTGGAGAGTCCCTCGTAGTTGAGGGCCTGCATGATGACGCCGATACTGCCAGTGATACAGAGTTCGTGGGCCACGAGATGGGATCCGCCCATGGCGGTGTAGTAACCACCCGAGGCGGCGACGGAATCTAGGTAGACGATGACGGGCTTGGTTTCGCGAACCAGAGTGAGTTCGTGATAGAGGTTATCGCTGGCGGTGACTTCGCCACCTGGGCTATCGATGTGCAGGAGGATGGCGGCGACCGAGTCATCGTCGGCGGCTTGGCGGATCTGAAGAATAATATCGTCGACCATGCTGGATCCGATATCTCCTGGGACTTCTTGGGCGATGACCCCAAAGAGGTCGATTTTAGCGATGCGCTTCTTTTGGGAGTCGTTTCCTTCGACTAACTCTTCTTCGAAGGAAGGGGCGGATTGGAGATGGGAAGCTCCTGAAAAGAGATGGTGGTCTTTGGAGAGGAAGAGGAGATTGGCGACGAGACTGGTTGTGAGCAGAATGAGACCAATGAGCAAAAGAGTTTTTGGAAGGCGGGGCATGGGAAGGAAGATGATGGAGCAGGAAGGGATTGTTCGCAAGGGCTGTTGGGTGAGGGTGTTGGCGGCGGTCACAGCAGCACAAAGGAGTGGGGTGAAAAGTGCGGTGGGGATTTCGGGTGGGGCGGATAGCGTTCTTCTTGCGGAAGCGTTGTGGCGGAGTGGGGCGAAACCGATTCTTTTTCATTTCAACCATTGTTGGCGTGGTCGGGTGGGAGATGGAGATGCGAAATGGGTGGCGGCGTGGGCCAGGAAAAGGGGTCTGCGGGTAGTGCTGGGGAGGGCCGAGAGAGCGGGGCGAACGGGGGAGGGTAAGGCACGGACGGCGCGGTGGTCTTTCTTCCAGCAAGCAGCCAAGAGGTGTGGGGTGAAGGAGCTATGGTTAGCGCATCAAGCCGATGATCAGGCGGAGACGGTTTTGATGCAGTTGTTGCGCGGGGCAGGAGCAGATGGACTGGCGGGGATGGCGGTTCGATCGAGGCAAGAGAAGGTGGTGGTGGTTCGGGCGATGATGGGATTCACTAGGGAGGAGGTAAGGCAGGCGGCGGGGGAGATGGGGTTGAGTTGGCGGGAAGATAAGACGAACGAGGATGAAAGAGGGTGGAGATCACGAGTTCGGCACAAAGTTTTGCCGTATTTATCTAAGATGTATGGGCGAGAGGTGCGGGGAGCGCTGTGCCGAGCAGCGGAGATTATGGCGGGCGAGAAGGAGTATTGGGAAAAGGAGTTGGGCAAGATTTCGATTCATCCTGATGTGCGGGAGTGGAGGAATGAAGCGGTGGCCTGGCAAAGGAGGGCGATTCGAAGCTGGCTGGGCAAGAGAGGATATCTTGGGGCAAATCTGGCGGAGGTGGAGGGAGTGCGAAGGCTTTTGGGCGGGGGCAAAACCGCGGGTTGGCAGATGCGAGGGGGTGGACAGGTGCGGAGATCAGGAAACAAGCTGGCCTATGTGCAGGAAAGGGGTCGGATTGCTAAACCCAAAAAGGGGTGATACCTTTCTATTCCCCTCTTATGGCGACTCCTCGATCCAATCACCGTAAACCGCCGAAATTACCTCGGCCACCGATGCGTCGACCAGACCCTGCAAAAGGGGATGGCCCAAATTGGCGTGGGGTGGTGCTCTTTCTTGTTTCGGCCTCGGTCTTGCTTCTGGCTTTCTACGCTCATCAGAACCAGAACGCGGCGTCGGTGCGAGACCTGACGTTTTCTGAGTTCGAGGGATATCTGAAGGAGGGGAAGGTCAAGGAGGTAGTTTTGAACGTGGAGCCAGCGGCCAATGTGCGTTGGCTTTCAGGGAAATTTGAGCCGTCGGAAGCGTTAAAGAAAAGTGTGAGGATGGATGCGCAGGGGAATACAGGATATAAAGTAACGGTCGACCTCGCCTTTAAGCAAAATCTGGAGCAGGTGTTGGCGGCGAACGGTTTTCCGCAGGTGAGTCAGAAGGTGGTAGATAATTCGATGTGGCAAGCGCTGGCGTTGGGGTGGTTGATTTTGTTCGAAAAGAGTCCAGGGTCGATCGTGCCGTCGGGTTTCAGCATATTCCGGTATTGATCGACCGTGGAGACCTTGCATCCGCGTTGCTGGAATTCCGGCACCAGCGTGTCGCGGATGCTGGTGTTGTAGTCCGCGATGCTTTGGGTGAATGCCAATAGAGGGGTGATTTGAGCCACCACCACATGGGCCTGCGGGCGGGCAGCCACGATTTTTTCCACGATGC
>CAJBOM010000085.1 GCA_903956835.1 uncultured Verrucomicrobiota bacterium | reverse complement strand
TGGACGCTGTGATGGTGAAGGTGTCGGTGGTGTTGGACGTGGCAGCTTGCCGCTGAGCCTGGGTGGGCGTATAGGTGAACGCCCCGGTAACGGGATCGACGCTGACGGTGCCGCCGCCATTGGAAATAACAGTAGCGCTGAAGATCAGCATGCGTCCGGCGGGATCAGTGAACGAGGCCGAGCCGGTGACCGCGCCAGTGTCGATGGCAGGGCTGCCCACGGTGGGCGATCCGGCGACTGGAGTACCAGCCCCCACCGCGACGGTGATGGTCTGGTCGGTGCTATTGGCACCGTTGGACGCTGTGATGGTGAAGGTGTCGGTGGTGTTGGACGTGGCAGCTTGCCGCTGAGCCTGGGTGGGCGTATAGGTGAACGCCCCGGTAACGGGATCGACGCTGACGGTGCCGCCGCCAGCGGAAGTACTTGTGGCGCTGAAGGTCAGAGACCATCCCTCAGGATCCGTGAACGATGCCGACCCCGTGACCACACCGGTGGCATTGTCAGGGCTACTCTGGGTGGCCGCACCGGCCACCGGAGCAGCCGCCAGCACTGCCTTCACTCGCAGAAATCCTCTATTGGATGATCCCGTGCTCAGGCTTGCCTCATACTGTGTGTAGCCGTAGCGAATATCCCCAGGCTGTGGATTGGTCAGCGTAGGCGTGACCAGCGTGCCCCCACTGTCAAACGGAGTGCTTAAATCGGTGAACGACTTGACGGTGTAGCTCACTCCGCTGTTGCGCTGCGTGTATAATAATTTGATCGTATCAGTGCCTCTGACCAAGGTGGTCACATGACCCGCGCCGTTGGATGGATCTGTGCCGAAGGCCATCTCGGCGTTGTTGTTCACTCCATCGCCGTCCGGATCTGCCGTGCCATCGGCGTCGGCCCCGCTCAATCCAAAGCCCTTCATGTAGCCTGCGAGGGTTGAATCGATTACAACGACTTGCTGGACTTTTTGTATCTCACCGGGAAGTTCACCAGCCAAAAACAGATTGCCCAAAAGGAAAAAGTGGAAGTACCTTCCAGCCATTTTTCTAAAAAAAAATGGAACCTGATTCATTACGCGGAACATAAAATTAATCTCTCCACATTAACCTGTTATCCAAAAAAAGATAGGGTCTTTCTTCTTCAGGATGCCATTCACTGCAAGGCAATGAGAAGGATTTTTCATCCATTTATCCCTTTGATTGATAATTATTTGTTGCTTAATAATTTACATCCGTTTCTTTAAAAATGAGCAAAGGCACATCGAACAATCCCCTCGACCGATCCGAACGGAGATTCCCACCCGTCCTGCTCCAAAAGCAGGCCAAATACCGCTTTGGTACCTCGGCTTACCGAACCAGACCTACCTAAGTCTTGGCACCACGATGAAAAGTTACCGGCAATTTTCCATCCGAGAACCGGACCACCAATTCGCTTTGTTTCTTCGCCGCCGCCACGCCTCGGATCAGTTTTCCATCCAGTGATTGAACCAGTGCATAACCGCGTTTCAATGTCTCTTCCGGGCCCAGTGCCCGCAAACGATCCATCGCTGCTCGGACCCGCAAAGAGAGCTCCCTCAAACGCCGTTCGGGTCGCAACGTCGCCCACCTTCCCAACAATCCCTCCGCATACTGCTTTCGATATCGCCATCCGCCTTCCAAACCGCGCATTAACTGTACCGCCAACTCATCCACCCTCTGCCCACTCATCTCGACCATCTTTCGCGGTTCTCGAAAAACATAGCTCCCCGCCAAATCTCCCAACCTTCTCCTCTTTTCCCCTAAGAAATCCACCGCCGCCTCCCCCAACCGATCCCTCCACGCCCGCAACTCCTCAACCCAATCTGCATCAGGCCGACTCACTATCTCCGCCGCCGCCGAAGGAGTCGGCGCCCTCACATCCGCCACAAAATCACAGATCGTGAAATCGGTCTCATGCCCCACCCCACTGATCACCGGAATCGGACTCCCAACCACCGCCCGCGCTACCACCTCCTCATTGAATGCCCACAAATCTTCCAAACTTCCTCCCCCACGCACCACCAGCAGCACATCAAAATTCCTCCTCCCCATCTCCCCAATCGCCTCCGCCACCTCCTCCGCCGCTCCCTCCCCCTGGACCTTCACTCCGAATACCGTCAACTGAACCCGAGGACATCTCCTCTGCAAAACATGAATCGCATCCCGCACCGCCGCCCCCGTCGGACTCGTGATAATTCCCACCCTCTCCACAAATTCAGGAATCGGCCTCTTGCGTTCCTCATCAAACAATCCCTCCCCCTGCAACTTTCTCTTCAACTCCTCAAACCGCTGATGCAGATCTCCCTTCCCCACAGGCTCCAAACTTCTCACGATCAACTGATACGCTCCCCGCGGCGCATAGACCGATATCTCCCCCTCCACCACCACCTTCGCCCCATCCTTCGGAGCCACCGCCAACCGCCCTGCCGACCCCTTAAACAGGGCGCAAGGAATCTGGGATCCCTCATCCTTCAGGGTGAAATAGTAGTGGCCCGAAGATTGCTGCCGTAAATTCGAAATCTCCCCTGTCACCGACACCTCACCCACCTGATCCTCCAAGATCTCCTTAATCTGCGCCGTCAACGCAGATACCGTCAGCGGCTCTATCCGATTCACTTCGGTCGTTGGATCCTCTGAATTGCGGTTGCCTTCCCCGTCTCCTCATCCACATCAATAAGCACCCCGTCCAACTGCACTCCCGCTGTCGCCAAATGCATTTTCACTGGCATCAAGGTCCGAAACCGATCAATGATAAAACCCTTCTCCCGCCCAATCACCGAATCGTGTGCCCCACAAAACCCCACATCCGTAATGTAAGCCGT
>CAJBOM010000084.1 GCA_903956835.1 uncultured Verrucomicrobiota bacterium | reverse complement strand
CTGCCGGAAAAGAGTGGGACAGGCATGAAGATTCAGCCGGATTGAGAGTTACAAGAATGATTTCCCGCACTTATCTTTTGGCGAACGGTTTGCCCCTTGCGGACCGGCTTGGGATGGCTCATTCGGTGGAGGCCCGTCAACTTCTGCTGGATCATCGACTTTGGGAGAAAGTCTTAGGCCATCGTGCTGCCACAGCAGATCAGTTTCTCCCTCCCAAAACATGGCTAAAAAATGTGGCCCGCGATATTTTGCCTGCTTGGTGGCTGGATCGACCGAAACGAGGGTTTGCGCCGCCCGGAAAAGAGTGGAAGAGAGCTATCCTAAAGAAGCATGGGTCCTTGCTTTCCGGGGGGGCTTGGGTTGAAAGCGGTTTACTTCCCGAGCGCTGGATTTACCGTGTTTTGACTTTAGGGCAAACCAAGGCGCGGCATACTGATATGGCTTATAAGTTGCTGGTTGGAGAGTGTTGGATGAGAAATATTCGTAAGTATTGCGTCTAAAAGCCGAACCAAAATCAATGAATCAAAAGTTGGAAGGGTTGAGGGTAGCGGTTACTGGTGCGCGTGGACGATACGCCCCCATCGTAGCTGAATCTCTGAGGAGAAAAAGCGCTGTGGTACAAACATTCTCTAGGAAAGAGGCTGGGGAGCATCAAGGATTAGACGCTCTTCTTGAGCCTTCTAATTTGTCGCTGTTCGATGCGATTCTACACTTTGGTTGGGGAACAGTCCCCAAAGTCGCTGAGGAGCAGCAGGGGGCGGAATGGCAAAAAGATTTGCCCTTTATTTCCAGGCTACTTCAGGCCTTAGGCCGGCTTCCAGATAGGCAGAGACCTTTGCTCGTTTTCCCATCGACTGGGGCAGTCTATGGGGAATGTGGAAACCAGCCTGCAGTTGAGGAAACGACTTTGGCTCCCAAAAGTTACTATGCGGCAGGGAAAGTAGCTGCGGAGGAGCTTCTACAGCAATACTCTGCTCATGGCCTTGGTAAGGTTGCGATTCTGCGGATTTCAAATCTTTATGGGGCACAAGGGGCGAGCAAGGTTCCACAGGGTGTTATAGCGAAACTGGCTGAATGTTTTTGCAAAAACACCAAACCCACTCTTTGGGGCGATGGAACAGCGACCAAAGACTATCTTCATGTGGATGACTTCTGTGAGGCAGTTTCTCGGATTCTTGAGGGTGGACTGGATGGCATTTGGAACCTGTGCACAGGAAGATCCCATTCAGTTCTCGAGGTACTCTCTGTCTTCTCAAGCTGCCTCGAATGGCATCCTGACTGCGAATTTCTTGCGCATCCATCATGGGACGTTGAGAGGACAAATTTAAGCTCTCAAAAAATCATTAGTTCGACAGGGTGGCTCCCAAAAATAGGCTTAGAGGATGGAATACGGAGTTTTCTGTCTGCTTCAAAAAAGCTCCATAAGAAAGACAAGGCAGGCTAGTTGTGTTTATTCCACTTTTGGTTGGTAGCAAAAATATTCACCTGTAAGTCCATGCCCTCATTGGTCTCCAAGATCTCATAAGGTTTCTTAGGAAGGAACTGTGATTGGATCCAGTAGCGGAACCCTGAATCGGAAAGAGTCCGAAGAGCTTGATCCAAGTCCTGGGGACGAGTGGTAAAGGAGTGGTGCTCAATAAAGAGATGATGGATACAATGGAGTAGTCGTGAAGAAGTGAGAACTTCTGTTTCGGCACCTTCAAGGTCTAATTTTACGAAATCGATGGGTTCAGATAAGAAGTCATCCAAAGGGAAGCAATCGACCTCCACTCCTGTCGAAGCAGAAGCGAGAGGCACATCCAACCGTCCTGCATCTCCCGCATGAGGAAAAAACTTTCTTTGACCGCGCTGACCGGCCAAGGCGCAGTTTCTAAGTACGAGAGAGGAAGTAGTTGCCCAGGACAAGTTCTTCGATAACAAGTTGAAGCAGATTGGGTCGGGCTCAATCGCAGTGATACTGGCGTTAGGGAAAAGGCTTAGAAAATAGAGGGAGGCAAGGCCCAGATTGGCGCCCCCATCAAGAATCTTGGGGTTGCCCGTGGGATGGGGAAAACGATATATCTCATCGCCGAAGATTTCCTGCCAACTCCAATAAAGAGAGAGTGGATCAAGGTAGTTAAATTCATGACCCCGAAAAGTGATCATTCCTGTGGTCTTACGGGGGATTTTAAGGAGAGATTTAGGAGGGAGATCGCCACGGAACCTGCGAGACCAACTTTTGCAAAGTGTTTTCAGCATTGGGCGATGGGGGTGGGTAGATTCAAGAGGCTAAGAGTAGAGGAATTTTCCTTCGCAGGACAAACATAAAGCCTAGAGTGGTCTCGGGGTGATTTCCAAAGGATGAAAAGAGTAATTTCAAAAAGAAAAGATATGCGCCTGAGTCGAGGGAAAATCCCGGTGGTTGTTTTTATCCACCGAAGGGATAAGCATCTTGAGAAAGTGCTTTGTGGAATTCGAAAGTATCGACCCTCAAGAGTGTTCTGCTTCGCTGACGCCTGGGAAAAAGGGAGTGAAAACGAAAAAAGCCAGTGCCTGCGGGCAAGGGAGACTCTGCGGTCGGGGATTGATTGGCCGTGTAGATTAGAGATGCGGTATGCACTGAAAAAGTTGGGCCTCAAAAAGAACGTGGAAACGGGGCTGGCTGATGTCTTTCGAAAGGTTCCGCATGCTATTGTCTTGGAAGATGACTGCGTTCCGACGAGAGAATTCTTTCGATTTTGTGAAGAAGGATTGAGGAATCACAAAAACGATCCCAAGGTAATGAGCATCTCAGGAAGCTGTTTTCTCCCATCGAACACAGTGGTTAACGCTGGTGCTTACCTTTCGCAATATCCACATTGTTGGGGGTGGGCTACTTGGAGGCGCGCGTGGCGAAAATATTCGGCTCATTATTCGCCAGCAGCGTTGAGGAGGATTCTCGAGGGTCAAAATCTTAGCCGAAGGGAAAAGATACACTGGCAGGGGGTAGTTCATCAAATCCAAGCGGGCAAGATCTCAAGCTGGGCTTATCCTTGGATGTTTGCGCATTGGCAAAATAGATCTCGATCGTTGAATCCAACTTCCAACCTTGTGAAAAATATTGGATTCGACTCTTCGGCTGAAAACACTAGGGGCATGGGAGGAAAACTCATGACGCGTTCCTGTGGGGATATCTTCAATCAGAAACTCAAAATAGCCTCTGAAGCAGATTCAATCCGATGGGATAAGGAAGTTTTTTATAACCACTATCGCCGTATCTCTGGGAGATTGAGTCTGATCGAAAAAATACTTGTTAAGCTTCAAAGAGTTTTGGGCAAAGAATGACAAAGTTGCGCATCCTCTTCGTGCACGACCATCTTTTCCTTGGTGGCGCGGCCAAAGCTGCGTTGCGAATGCGGTCGGTCTGCCAAGATCTCGGTCATGAAACCATTTCGATCCACGGGGATAAGGTCGAGCTTAAGCAGTTTCGTAGCTGCGCTGTCCATGGAAAAGCAGGTTGGTTGGATAAATTCACAGAAATGTGTTTCGGAAGGGGACAAATGGATAAATCTCGGCAATTGAGGGCCATGACTAGATTTCGAAAATTTCTTCGAAAGAATCCGCAGGACCTTATCTGGTTCCAGAACATCGCCGGGGCAGAGAAATGGGGGTGGTCCTGCAACTGGATTCGTGAGGCTGTAAATCATTCTCCTGTAATCATCACCATGCATGACATGTTTTATCTTGGGGTGAAGGGATCCTATGTGTGGGATCAGTCCATCGAACCAACTAGGTTTGCGGGATTGGAACCGAAGGAGCTTCACGATCTTCTTCAAAGTAAAAAGCTATTCGTCAATGCGCCCTCAGACTGGCTGCGTGAACTTGCAAAGAGTCTTTACGGGATAGATGCCGGCAAGGTCCTTGTCCCCCTATTGCCTGAGCAGTTCGCCCAAATCCCCAAAACGAAAAAGGATGGAGAATATACGACTTACCTAGTGGGGGCGGACAATCTTGCAGATGAAAGAAAAAATATTCTCCCAACCCTCCGAATGATTCATAAAAACGATCTTTTGGAAAAAGCACATTCAAGAATCCTTTGTCTTGGGAAAAATCTTCCCGCAGACCTTTGCTCAGATCGGATCATCTCCTTGGGGCATGTGGAGAATCCCGAAGAGTACCGAAAACTGTTCAATCGAGTCCATTTTCTGTTTCATCCTTCGCTGATCGATAACTTCCCTTTGATTATTCAGGATAGTCTTGCCTTGGGATGTCCCGTAGTGGCCCTTGATCGGGGGGGAGTGGCCGAATCAGTTCGTAATGGGATTACGGGAAATCTGCTTTCGGAGATGACAAGGGAAGCCCTAGAGATTGTATTTGCTGTGAATTCAAAGATGACCCCTGAATCATATGGTCGGCTTTCCCAAAGCTGTTTGAGTTTTGCGCAGTCAAACTACAGCGAGGAAAGCCTGAAGCCCGTCTATGCCAATTACCTTTTAGGGGTCTGTCCGAAATGAGATCTGTAGGCCGAGCTACTCCCCAGGCAATTTATTTCTCTTGGCCAGGCGCCACTTCGTAAGCCCAAAAAACCAGCGTCGCTGAGCCACAGGTCTTTGAGGGTGTCGAAAAATCCGATCAAAAAAAGCGAGCAACGTGTTCATATCGTATGCTGAGTTGGGTACATTCTTATGGAACGGTGGGGCTTGAATGTATTTGGCGTATAGCTCGGGAGTGTCGTCCACATGCAGAACGTACTCAGCGAGTTCATGGTCGGAGGAGAAATCGTCCCTGCAGATAAAACTTTCTGGGTTGAAGAACTCCTTCACCCGAGGATCGCCCCAATAGATTGGAATGGTGTTCACATGGAGGGGGTCCACCAGCTTTTCCGTGCACCAACCGGCCCGTGGAGTGTTTTCGAAGGCGAGGTTGAAACGATAGCCGGCGAGCCAATCAACTTTTACCTGGTAGCGGTCACCCGGAGGCAACCGGTACCCAGTGTTGTTCAGAGCTCGACCGGCTGAATCTACTTTGCGAAGCCTGTTCAGAGCATGAAAAAACTGTTCGCGCCGACGCACGGTCCGATCAACATAGGCGCAGAGCAGGGAGCAAAAGCGCGGTTTTGATGCCCGAATGGTCACGGGATCCGGTGCAGAAGTGCGGACCAGTTTGTCCTTTCGCCCGTCGAAGGCGTAGATGGGCAGGTAGGCAGAGCGGGGATCGTCGACCAAGACAGAGACAGTCGCGTAGTCGCACTCCCTCCAGTTAGGCCAATATTTCTCCTGCGTGTGGAAAATCTTGGTGCAGTTGTAGAGGCGGTGGCGGTGACCGATGTGAGAGTAAAAAAGGAAATCCGGGGTGTCGTCAAAAGTGAAGTCGTAGTGGGGGGAAAGTAGATCGAGAAAAAAAGCCCGACTCTGGGCGGGAAAATCGATGAAGTTAATTGAGATTTTGGTTTTCATGATTGGAAGAACTGTTTTGCCCGTGCGGTAAGATCCATCAAGGGTCGGCTAAAAGCCAGATGTTCCGCCAAAGCTGCCTGAGTCCGGGCCAAGGATTGCATATAGAGAGGCTTATTGAGAAGGGCTTCAATCTTTTTATGGGCTGAGGCAAGGTCTGCAACAATCAGATCTGGAAGAAGAACCCCGGGCATGGCGAGCGAGTCCGCTCGGCCCAAGAAAAGGCTGCCAGCCTGAATAGCTTCTAGGGCCCAATTTCCCCAGCGGGTCTTCGGGTCGGTCCGGATGGAGAACTGACTCGATGACATCAGCCGGATGTAGGCGGCGGCATCCCCGGATAAGGGGGTCATGAAAGTGGGTTTTCCCCCGGTATGGGATTGCCAGCTGGCTCGGTCGACAACAGCGCCCCGGCGGTTAGTAACTACGCTGGCCGTCTCTTTGGCTAAAATTCTCCATGAAGCTGCCGATTGGAAAGTGAAGGGGAATTCAAGGACATGGCTTTTATTGCCAGGCCGGGCGCGAAAACGACGGAAACAGTGATTCAGGTACAAGTGGTACCCGCTTACGGGCTTCTGAATGGAGCTCTTGTGGAGGGTGCCGCCCGCTTCAACGGAGTAGTAGGCCCAAATCGTCTTTTTAGATTTCGAAACAATGCGGGTCGGGATAGGAATATCCAGACCGATCACAAGATCGTAATCATCCCACCGAATCTGATCGCAATCTACCACGCCCATCTCATCTTGTTTCTCTTGCCATGTTTGGATCCGACGAAATGCAATCTCGGGGTTAGGATCCCCAGCAAACTTTTTTTTCCAAAGATAGGTTTCCGGATCAGGGGTTTGGCGCACAACAAAATAGTCGGCATTGAGATCAGCCAAAAAGGACATGGGACCAAGGTGCGCCTGGGCTGTCAGGATCGTTTGGACCCAGCTTCTTCCCGCTCCCGGAAGGTAAGCTCCTTGATAGGCAGTTTGTTTGACTAGGGCGATTTTCCGAGAGGACCAGAAATCCAGGCATCTCTTGGTTTCGGCATTCGACACAAGACTTGGAGCGGCATGAACTTCAGCCCAATTCAAAATGGATCTTGGTAGAATCAGGCCGAGTTTTTCCCAACCCTGTTCAACAAGCCGAAGGCTGGCCGGGGTTAGGGTGCGGTGAGGGGACATAGGACAAGATCCTAGCGGAACTCCTGAAAACGGCGATAGGAAGAAGACGATTCCAAGGGGATTCTGTGCTAGAAAAAGGGTCTATGAAACCGGTTCTTCGTATTGTTCGCGGATGGTTGTACCGGCGATACCCTGCAGTATCACGCGGCTGGTACCGCAAAAAGTTGGCGGGGTATGAGCGGAGATGGGGTTTGGAGCAGGAGGGATTTACCAAGGAGGGGTTCTTCAGGGTATTTCATGATAGGTTTTTAGGGAGAAATAGGCCCGGTCGGATATACGAGCTGGTTGCGGGAGATGGCCTCGTGGGGAGTTTGGGAGTTTGGCTTGAGGGGCTGGGCGATGGATGGAGCGTTGAGGCTTGGGAGCACCGTCCTTTTCCTTTGTTTTCGCTCAAAAAAACGCGTCTTGAAACCGAGATTCATGAAGGGCGCCTGATTAAATGGTCAGCGAAAGAGAGAAAAAAAGATCTTCTTGGTATCACAACAAGGGGGTCGCGCGAGGCGACGGGTGTTTGTAGGGAAATCCGAACCAATCAGATCCGGCCTCAATGGGTCGGCTTATGGAATCCGACAATGCGACCTGCCTGGTTTCAGCGAATGAGAAGTGCGGGCTATCAGCTCGAGCTGGTTTATCAACGGATGGAGTTTTATGTCAGTGCAGAAACCCGACGACAGATTACGGAAGACAGATGGCAGAAATAATTTCCAGCTTTAAAGAGCTCAGGGCATATCAGGAGGCGGTGAGGCTCCAAGAGATGGTTTTTGAGGAGAGCAAGCTTTGGCCGAAAGAAGAGCTTTATGCCCTTACCAGCCAAATACGAAGATCCTCACGGGCCATCGGTGCAGCCATGGCAGAGGCATGGGCCAAGAGGCGCTATCCAGCCCACTTTCTTAGTAAAATGACCGACGCCGATGCCGAGCTTCAGGAAAGTCAGCACTGGATCGACACAGCCTACGCCTCTGGCTACTTGAGTGGGGAGTCCAAAGAGTCCTTCATCCTGCTCTCTCAAGAAATAGGAAGGTTGATTGGGGGGATGATGGCAAAACAGGAGAGTTTTTGCCGTTCCTCGTCCCCGGCGGAGAAAAGATGAGTATAGCCGTATTACAAAAAGCTGTATTCTGGTATCAGTCCTCGGACCTCCTATTACTGACATGAAAGTCGCCTTTCATAGTCGAATATTGACCGAGCGGGGATCAGAGGGTGCCATGTTGGATTACGCGCGGTTGAATTGTTCCGTGTTGGGGAACAAATCGGTTCTCTGTCTTCCAGATCGCCCTGAATTTGCCGCAAACCCTCTGCTAAAAAAATGGCGGGAGGAGTTTGAGGTAATTCAGTACGCCGATAAAAACGACCTAAGCAGGAAGCTGAAGAAAAAAGCGGCAGGAGTCCTATACCTAACCAAACCAGGGCCTTTTGACGGTTTTCTTGTGCCAGGCATTAAAAACTGTGTTCATGCCCAGTTTCTCTGCGATGAATTTCACGGGGAGTCGTATGCTTATCTGTCGTCCTGGATGTCACGGGTGATGACCGGGCGGGGGATCTCTTTTGTCCCATTTTTTGTCCCCCAGCTCGTTTCTGAGGAAGACCTCAGGGGAAAACTGGGGATTCCCAATGGCGCTAAGGTCTTTGGTCGGCATGGCGGGTGGGACACTTTTAATATCCCTTTTGTACGGAGGGCTGTATTTGAGCACGCGCGAAACTGCACGGGCGATCATTTTGTATTTCTCAATACTGAAACCATCCGCGGGACTGAGAGCTTCTCCAATGTTCACTATCTTCAGGCCACAGTGGATCCATTCGAAAAGGCGAAATTCCTCGCCACCTGCGATGCCATGCTTCATGCCCGCTGGCATGGGGAAACATTCGGTTTAGCCGTGGGAGAGTTTGCCGTTTTGGGGAAGCCAGTGATTACATTTTCAGAATCAAGGGAGAGGGCTCATCTTGAGATGTTGGGGAATCAGGCTTTGCTATACCGTAATGTTGGTGAATTGGCAGGGATCCTAAGGGAGTTTCGTCCTCATAAGACCCATGGGACCGAGTATGAAACGTTTGCGGATCCTAGGGTTGTGATGGAACTATTTCGAAAAAAGTTTCTCGAGGGCTAAAGTCCCAAGCGAGGGAGGACGATGGAGCGCCTTGTCCCTGTTTTCTGTTCGGTGATGATCTCGTAGGAAAGTTGTAGAGGGGGTAGGCACCCGCCCCAGGCAAGTTTTCGCAGACGGAATCGAAGTTTTGCTAGGCGCATAGGTAGAGATTTTCGATTTACATCGGCCAGAGCGTTTTCTTTGTGGGGGCCCAGTCTTTTTGCGATGTCATCCCCGTGCCAAGTAAAGAGGCCGATGGGATTGCGGATGGAGACAAGCTTCAGGCCGAGCTTCATTTGACGGCGAAACCAGACGTGATCCCCGACGACGCGATATTCAGCAGGGTAGGGGCAGCGCTCCCAAATTGGACGGCGGAACAGGAACGAGCAGGTTTGCACAGGCATATGCCAATCCGCATCGATGGGGCGTGGAACGGTGATCTGGTTGAAGAGGTAGAGGAAATTTAGGTGTTCATCGAGCATGAGGGTGGGGCCGAAGACGGCATCGGCCCCGGTTTGATCAAGTTTTTGAAGGGCGTGGGCTAGGCCCCCTCGGTCGTACTGCTCGTCGGCGTTTAAGTGTCCGAGGATACGACCACGTGCGGCGGCCATGCCCTTGTTCAGAGCGTCGTACATTCCCTTGTCTGGCCCTGGAATGAGGCGGATATCTTTCTGCTGGTTCAGGTAGTCCAGAGTTCCATCGGTGCTGCGCCCATCCACCAGGATATGTTCGTAATTTCGTCCTTGGAGGGCGTGACGAACCGACTGGACGCACAGCTCGATCCAACGGACTGAATTAAAGACCGGCGTGACTATCGAGATATCCACTTGTTTGTCCACGGACTAATTGATTTTCGATAAGGCCTTCAAGTCGGCATGATCCTGTGGGCGCCCCGTTGCCTTTTTGTTGGCCTGCAGCGACTTCAGTCCCAAGAAAGGCAGCCGTAGGCCTTCTACCTGCCGGACAACTTTCTTTCTCCAGCAGGAGGCAAAAGTGACTCCTGTAAGTCCAGTGAGGATGTCGATTCGGTTCGGAGGACGGCCCAACTGAATGATGCGATCTGGCTTTTCAAAATCGGATGGCTTGGTTCCTCCGAACCCGAATTTTATAAAGACTCTCTGCATTTTTGCGGCATTGAGAGAAGAGCATTCAATCCAAAAATCGACATCCCCCGTGTATCGAGGACGGCCATGCACCGCCACGGCAGCCGCACCCACTACCAGGAATTTAACCCTTTCGGAGCGGAGTAATCCGACAAACTCTTTTAAGTCTTTTCCTAGGTGCATCGTTGCGGTCAAAGCGGCACAGTTGTAGCCAAATCTTTAGGCGCTCTGCCGAGCCGAGGCTTCGGTAAAAGCGGCTGTCCTCTTTTTCGTGACTTGAAAAAGAGCTGAATATTTGGGCTAACTTTGCCATTTCTAATTCTATGCATTATGTGACAGATAGCGAACCTATCCACGCGAGAGAGCTTTATGCAAGTACCTGTCTGTTAAAGACAGACTTTGGCGTCGACAAAAAAACCAAGCGAGGTAGATAAAATTCAGAGCACCCCAGAGGCCGAGGAGACATAGGTAGTGGTGGCCACAGGGGCCCATCATTGGAAGAAGGCGCCAGAGGGCAAAGGCTGCTAGGCCAAGCCAGAGGAGAGTCCAGTGTAAGGTGAAGAAGCTGAAGAAGCGGAGGGGAGCGGAAGGAATAAAACCGCCAATCTTTGGGGCGTCGACGGGATAGAAGTAAAGGTCTTCGATTTCGGATCCAACCAAGGTTAACTTTCCGAGCGCTTGATTCAGGCGACCTTCGACAAAACGAGCGTGAATACGGGCAAAATCTACAAAATGAAGGTAGAAGCAGGACTGGGTTCCGGCGGTGATAACGAGCAGGGGAACGAGGGCCAGAGATACAGGGCTATCCCAGAGAAGGCAACCAATCACCAGCACGAGAAAAAGGTAAAGGCCGTGGAAGAACTTTTTGTGGTAGGCGTACTGCATCTCTCGCATCCGCCTCAGTTGCTCCATCCAGAGATCGATCTTTTGAGCTGATTTTTCCATCACGAGATTATGGGCAGAAGTGTCGGGTGAGACAACCTTGTGGCTTTCCCGCAGACAACTTTTGAGAGAAGGTAATTGCCGTGGAACCAACGGGAAATAGGCCTGAATCGCGGATGCCTGGGCTAATTGGACTGGGGCTACTAGTTGCAGTGGGATTGGGATTTGGGTTGGGTCAGTGGCTGAAGCCTACGGGGTCTGAATCGGACAGGCTTCCCATGCCGTCTGCGCCAAGCTCCATTTTCCAGCTGCCCTCGAAACTGGTGGTGTATCAGGAGGGTCCCGTGATCCCCCAACTGTGGCTGGATACTTTTTCGAGTGGGGCTGGTTATCTGAAAGTGGATCTACGAACCTTGGCTCGGAACGCGGACGGAACTTGGCCGAGTGACGGAGATGTTTATCTGCTCAAAGCCCGATCTTTTTCTGAGTTAGGAAGGGCGGTGTCTTGGGCAGATTTGACGGGAAAGGTTCCTATGGATGGGGTGAACCCTGTCTATCGCGGTCAGGCTTTTGATCCGAGGGGATTGCAGAGTCGGCCGTGGAGAATTAGCCCATGGTTTTTTATGAAAAGAGTGGCGGCGGGAACAAATCCTAAAGTGGCCATGGCGCCCGTGCTCCGCTGGGCGAGTGAGCCTGGGGCCATTTTCCCTGCGGACACAGATCTGATGGCGGCAATTTGGATTAAAAGTCAGAACCGGTCGGTCAATCTTGGAGGGGAGAATGCTTGGACGATCGCCAAACAGCAGGTTGAAGCTTCGTTGGTTGGAAAGATGGCAACGGAAGAGGAGTGCTGGAATGGATTGAAAGATGGGCGAGTTAACTTCTCTTACTTGCCTTCGTGGAGATTGATTTTAGATCCGCAGGCGGGGGGCGGGTTGATTCGGTGGTCGGCACTACCCACAGGGACGTTGGTGGATTTCGAGGTGATGGCTGTACCTGAAGGCTCCCCTAGAAAAGAGATGGCCTACCGGTTTTGTGAATTTCTGTTGGCTCCATCGCAGCAGGCGGCGTTGCTGGGAGCGACGGGATTTTTCCCCGTTCACTCGAAGCCTGGGATGGAGTGGGCGGGGTCTACTTTTCTTATGCCGACAGGGCCATGGTTCGATCGGAGTGAGTTTATTTTGTGGCCGTATCCGCAAGTTGCGGTGACTTCTCCACAGCCAACCTCTGAAACAAACGCGGTTGTTCCAGCGATTGGCGGGGAGCAGAAAAGTGAGTAAATGGAAGAAATTCCGATCGAAGATTCTTTTCGGTCAGTGTGATGGCAATATCGATTTTGCGGAATTGGTTAACTACCTCCGAAGATGTGGATTTGATTTACGGACTAGGGGAAGTCATAACCTATTCACTAAAAAGGGGATCGATGCCTTAATCAACCTTCAATCTGACGGCTCCACGGCGAAACGCTATCAAGTGCATCAAATTCGTGATATTTGAATTAAGTACCAAATCGATATACCCAAGGAGGCAGCCGATGAGTGAAAATAAGTACGAGTCGATCATTTACTGGGACCAAGAGGATGGAATCTTTGTTGTAGAAGTTCCTGAGCTGGCGGGATGCAAAGCGCACGGAACAACCAAGCGAGAGGCATTGGAAAGTGCAGAGCAGGCGGTAGCCCTTTGGTTGGAAATAGCGAAGAGTCAAGGCAGAGAAATCCCTGATGCAAAAGGTAAACTAGTTTTTGCCTAATTCGCTGGACCCGACTCTCCTCTGCCTTTGCTCGCTAGGGGGCGAGTTACAAAGGGAGCAGAAGACAGAGAATGGGCTGGGGAAATAGGAGGAGGCGTTGACAAACCAAAAAGTGGACACATTGTAGATACATGCAGGTGGCACTACAAAAGTGGGGCAACAGTTTGGCTTTGCGTATTCCGGCAGGGTTTGCCCGCCAGATCAAGCTGCGGCAAGGGGATCCGCTGCGGCTTTCCCTTTCGGAAAATAAGCTAACCATTCAGGCGGCTAAGCCTCTTTATCGGGCTACGGATCTCATTCGGAATATCAAAAAAAACCAGATCCATCAGGAGATCGATTGGGGCAATTCTCGAGGGAATGAGGTTTGGTGAGGGCGGGTCGCTACGTTCCCGAGCGAGGAGATGTGGTCTGGCTGAATTTCAATCCACAGGCAGGGCGGGAACAGTCGGGGCATCGGCCCGGTCTGGTGCTGAGCCCAAGTTCCTATAACCGGAAGACAGGTTTGGCATTGATCTGTCCAATCACCAGTCAGGGAAAGGGCTATCCATTTGAATGTAGTCTTCCGGCAGGCCTCAAAATACAAGGATTTGTGCTGAGCGATCAGCTTCGCTGCTTAGACTGGAGAGATCGCAAGGCTGCTTTCATCGCTAAGGTGCCCGGTGAAGTATTGGACGAGGCGACGGCAAAGGCCACCGCACTGATTGGGGGATAAAAATATGGAAATGAAAGATAAAGTTATAATAATCACTGGGGCGGGCTCGGGCTTGGGAAAGGCGTTAGCCCTAGCGGCAGGGCAGTCTGGAGCCAAAGTGATCTGTGCGGGTAGGAGAAAGGATAAGATTCAGCAAACCGCTGAAGAGGTGACGAAGACTGGAGGGTTGGGAACGGCGGTGGAGATAGATGTGACGGATGTAAAATCGGTCGAGAAAGGTGTGAAAGAGGCGGAGAAGGTTGGGCCGATTGAAATCTTAATCAACAACGCAGGGATCATTACTGGATTGAAAGCGGTACAGGATCTTCCAGTCGAGGAGTGGGATAAGATTATGGCCACGAATGTGCGGGGACCGTATTTGATGATTCGGGCGATTCTGCCAGGAATGATTCAGCGTGGGTTTGGAAGAATTGTGAATATCAGTGCACCGATCAAACACCTGCCGAAAGCGTCGGCCTATTGTGCTTCGAAGTGTGCTCTCGATTCGTTGACCAAGGCGGTGGGCTATGAACTGAAGGGGGTGGATGTGATCATCAACGCGGTAGAACCGCCGTTTCTAGACACCGAGATGCACAAGGGGGGCAAGAAGGCGGAGGAGGTGGTCGCTCCTATTATGGAGTTGGTTGCAGCGGAAACGGGTAGCCAGAGCGGGCGAATTGTGAAGATTGCGTAGTAAAACTGTGGTGTCCGCCAGCCCGCGGTAGGTTTAAGTTCCGCGTTTGTGACCGAAGAGCTCTATGTGCAAGCGGGGACAGAAGCGAAAGCCTTCGCGTTTACAGATATCGACAAGCCAAGGAGAGCGGGAGGCGAGGGTTTTGCTATCGATGCCTTCGGGCATGAGAAGGATCCTGTCGGAGGGAACAGGTGGAAGGCGGGACAGGAGATTTTTGATTTCGGCGAGATCGTTTTCGGATGAGACGACGAATTTCAACTGAAATGGATAATTTCGAATCCATTCGGAAATTACATCGGGCTGTAGGCGGGCGGCTTCGTGTTTCTTTGCCCACGCTGGGTCGCGAGAGGAGGGAGGAGTGGAGTTAGAAAGCTTGGGGCTGATGGAGGCCAAGTCGCAGGGGATACGGTTGGGAGGAATAGTGCCGGCGGTTTCGATGGTGATGTGTTTACCCTGCTTTTTTAGGGATTCAGCGAGTTCGGGGAGGGCCGGGGCAATCATGGGTTCTCCTCCAGTTAGGACGATGTGATTACAGTCCCAATCCGAGATCTTTTTAAGAATTTCCGGCACAGACATTTCTTCTCCTTCAGGGTTCCAAGAAGCGTAAGGGGTATCGCACCAGTCACAACGAAGGTTGCAGCCGGAGGTACGAATGAAGATGGAGGGAACACCCGCCAGAAGGCCTTCTCCTTGAATCGAGTGAAAGATTTCCGCGATTCGCATCGCTTCAGCTTTCCGTGGTAGGTTTAGGCGGAAGGGGAGGAGTGGCGACGTAAGGGGTAGGATCGGCGACGCCGGCGTTGAGGAAGGCTTCTCGTCTTTCGATGCAAGTTCCGCAAGTGCCGCAATGAAGAACTGCGCCTTTGTAGCAAGACCAGGTACGGGCGTAGTTAATTTTTAGTTCTACTCCTCTGCGGACAATGGAAGTTTTGTCCATCGAGACAAAGGGGCGCAGAAGTTTAATATTTGCGTAGGTTCCTTTTTCCATGGCTTGGGCCATAGGGGAAAGAAAGTCTTCACGGCAGTCGGGATAGATGGTGTGGTCGCCAGCGTGAGCAGCGATGGCAATGGCGTCGGCGCCCAAGCTCTCGGCGTAGCCTGTGCCGAGTGATAGAAAGATGCCGTTTCGAAAGGGGACAACGGTTTTCTTCATCGACTCTTCTTCGTAGTGACCATCGGGAATTATCCCGCCTGATTTTAAGAGATCAGATTTAAAGGCATCGGCCATAAAGTTGAGAGAAACAATGCGGTTGGGGATGCGAAGAGAGCGGCACTGGTCGGCGGCGCAGGGGAGCTCTCGGGCATTGTGTTTCGCGCCGTAGTCGAAGCTGAGGGCAGCGACCACTTTCTCCGTGGCGGCCATATGATGCAGAGCGGTGACCGAATCAAGGCCACCGGAAAGAAGAACAACGATTTTCACGGGAAGAATGGATTATGAGCGAGTTCGTGAGCGACGGTGGTGATAGGACCATGTCCTGGCAGAAGAATGGTTTCGGGCGGGAGCGTGAGAACTCCCGCACGAATAGATTCCAGAGCGGGCCGATAGCGTGAGCGGATGCCACCGATGGAGCCCGAGAACAGAACATCGCCGACAACGGCGAGCGGGTTTTCTAGGCCCATAATTTCATAGATCGTTCCACCAGGGGAATGCCCGGGTACGGTGTGGGCGGTAATATTTAGTCCGCCGATCTTGAATCGTTGGTTGTCTTTGACGGGTTTACAGTCTGCGAGGGGTTCGGCTTCGGGGGCGAAAGGAACGGCTTTAGTGCGTTCGACGATTCGGTCGAGTTCGAGGACATGATCCCCGTGAGCATGGGTGAGAAGAATCTTGGCGAGGGTAAGTTTATGTCGTTCGAGTGCGGCGAAGAGAGGATCGGCATTGGTCCCAGTATCAAAAGCGGCTGCGAGAAGAGTTTTTGGATCCCAGACGAGGTAGTGATTCACCGTCATATCGGCAAACGGGGTGGTGAACTGAAGGACGTGGGGGGGCAAGGCGGCGGCGGGTGCGTGCCAAGTACCGTTGGCTAGATCAATGATGGCTTTGGGTCGGAGGTTGAGTACGCGGGCGATTTTTTCAATGGCGGTAGGCTCACGTCGTCCTGCTCGAAGATTATTCAGGTCTGGGACAGTAATCTCCGCGAGTTTCACGAGATCGCGATCGGTGATGCCCTGGGCTTTTTGGGCTTTGAGGAGAACGTCGAGGTGGGTGTCTTCGAGATTCATGAAAGGAGATGGGCGGTTTGGCGGGCGGATTGGTTCGTCGTGTTGGGGGCTTCGGTGAGGTTGGAGGGAGGTGGGGGAAGTTCAAACCAAGAGCGGCAACCTGAGAGGGCGGGGGAGTGGGGAAGGTTCCAGAGGGGGGAGAGGGTGAATGATTGGATCTGGGCGAAGTGGAGAAGTTTTTCGTCACGCGAATCGAAGTGTTCACGAATGGTTTTCGGATCGTAGGCGGTGAAGGGGAGGAGTTTCTCGATTTGAGCCCAGTGGATCAAGTCACCTGAACGAACGACCTCGACACGAAGGGAAATAGGGAAATCTTGGGAGGGGGATTTGGGGCCTTTTTCATGGTAGTGAGTGGGAAGGAGGTAGAAGGATTTCGGCTGAAATGCGCTTTCGTGGGTGGATTCGCGGATGCCGGCCTTGCGGAGAAGGACGGTTTGGCGGCCTTGGCCGATGGCGTGGCAGACGGAGGCGAGTTCTTTGAATCCTTGGATCATGATCGGCGCACGTTTGAAATAAGAAGTGGATAGTTGCGTGCGAGGTAGTAGAGGCCTGAGCCTGCGGTGATCAGGGCGGTGATAATGGCGGCGACTTCGAGGAGGATTCGTCCTGCGGGCAGGGAGGGGTTGAGAGCAAGAAGAAGAAGAGCAAGGATGGCGGTGACCATTTGGGTAACGGTTTTATGTTTGCCAACTTTTTCGGCGGAAAGGACAACTCCCTTTTGGCCTGCGACGAGGCGGATGCCAGTGATGAGAAACTCGCGGGCGACAACCAGGGAGACGAACCAGACGGGGAGGAGTCCTGCGCCAAGGAGGCCGATAAAGGTGACGGCGACGAGAAGTTTGTCGGCGAGGGGATCGAAGAGGCGGCCGAAATCGGACTCGATTTTCCAGAGGCGGGCGAGGTGTCCGTCTAGCCAATCAGTCAGGGCGGCGGCAACGAAGAGGGCTAGAGCGAGCCAAGCGGTCCAAGCGGGGACGGGGGGATGGGCACAGGCTTGGAGAAGAATGAGAAGGACAAAAGCGGTGATGACGCGGGCAATCGTGAGCCAGTCGGGGAGGGTCATAGTAAAAGGGTAAAAGGAAGGTGGAGAGGAAGAAAGGACGTTTGGGGCGTTTTTGCGATAAGTTTCAGTTCTTCACGAGCTAACAAAATTATGAGGACTGGGATGGACAAACAAAAGACAGCCAAGCATCGATCGAAATCGTAGAGGGAGGGTTAGTTTAAGCTGTCGCGGGCTTCTTGGAGGACTTGTTCGTCGGTGGCGAAGCGGATGAAGCCTCGCCCACCTGGGTGATGATTTCCAGAGTCGCCCCAACCGCCAAAGGGAAGAGCGGAAGGGGAGAATGTGGTGGGTAGATTGGCGTAGACGTTTGAGGCGTGGAGGTGGTTGGCGAGATGTTCGAAGTTTTTGCGGGAGGCCGTAAAGACGGAGGCGGTGAGCCCAAAGGGGACCGCGTTGTGGGCCGAAATGATGGCTTCGATTCCTTCGACGGGAATGATTTCCAAGAGTGGGGCAAAAAACTCCTGACGGGCAAAGGGGTGAGCGAGATAGGTGGGGGAATTAGACCAAGCGCGAACACAGGGCTCAACGTAGTAACCTTTTCTTGAACCAACTTTTTCGACGACGTTTCCAGGAAGTACAAAAGTAGCTCCATCGATGGGTTGCAGTGCGGTGCGAAATCGGTCGACGGAGGCGGAGGTGGTCAATGGGCCAAGTTTAGTGGATTCATCGGCGGGCCAGTTGGGTTGGTAGGGAAGGAAGGCGGGAGTGAGATCGCGGAGGAAAGCGGAAAGGACGGAGGCTTCGACCAAAATGCGGGCGGTGGCGTTGCAACGTTGCCCTGCGGTGAGACAGGTGGCTTCGGCGATAGAGCTAGCGGCGCGGAAGAAGTCGGCATCGCGAAGGACGATGGCAGCATTTTTTCCGCCGAGTTCGAGGGCGACGTCTTTCGCGGGATCGAGGGCGGCGAGTTCGGCGAGAAGTGCGCGGCCTGCAGAAAAAGAGCCGGTAAAGACAACGGAACGAATGCGGGAATCGAAGGCGAGAGTGCGGGCGAGATGGGCGCCGCCTTGAGCTACTTGGAAAACTCCTGGGGGAAAGATGGGGGCGATGAGTTGGACGTAGCGGGCACAAACGTGTGGGGCAAGAGGGGAGGGTTTCAAAATCACGGGATTTCCAGCGAGAAGATGAGCGGTGGACGGGCCGTTGCTGAGGTGGAGGGGAAAGTTAAAGGGACCAACGACGAGGGTAGGGCCTCGTGGGCGCAGGCGAATGCGGCTGGGTTGGGGACAATCGTCGGGACTTTCTTCGGTGAGAAAGCGTTCAGCGTCACTAATGGCGAAATCGATTTTGGTGACGAGGGCAGCGGATTCGGAGCGGGCTTCGACAATAGGTTTACCGATTTCGCGGCAGATGCCTTGGGCTAATTCTTCTTGGTGGGCGTAGAGGACTTTTTGTGCGGCTCGAAGAAGTTCGATTCGTTCGGGCAGGGGGGTTTCGGCCCAGCCTGGAGCAGCGGCAGTGGCGGCGGCGAGAACGGTTCCACTATGGGAGGCAGAGATTTCTGGGAGAAGATCGGAAAGGTCTCCTGGGTTGGCGTTTTGCCAAGAGGTGGGGTCAGGAGCCATGGGTTGCGAGGGCGGCACGAAAGGTGCCGAGGTGAACATCCACTACTTTTTTCACAGGGCGAGTGTATCCGCCTGCGAGCGTCCAGGCGACTGGGATGCTGTGGCGGCGGGCGAATTCGAAGACGAGGCGATCCCTGGCTTCCAAGTCGGCGGCTCCGAGATCGAGAGGGGAGTAGGGGTCATCGCGAAGGGGATCGGCGCCGGCTTGGTAAAGGAGGATATCGGGCGGGGTGGGATGGAGAAGGCGAGGAAGATTTTGTTGAAGAAGTTCTAGAAGCTGGGGGCCATCGGTTTTTGCAGGCAAGGGGACGGAGTAGTGATTGGGGCCATCCGTGTGGTGCAGGGTGGAGACATCGCGGTAGCTGAGGTTGTTGCAGTAGTCGTTGCCGTAGATGGAAAGGGCGCGGGCCCAAGGACGGTGATGGAGCAGGGAGGCGGTCCCGTTGCCGTAGTGAAGATCGAGATCAAGAACTGCGCCTGTGCGAATGGCGCCGGCGGAGCGAAGACTCTCAAGGGCGATGATGAGCCCGTTGAAAGTGCAGTAGCCTTCCCCGTGTTGGGAGAAGGCGTGATGGAATCCACTGGCGACAGCGGCTGCGATGCCGTGGGCGAGAGCGGAGCGGGCGGCCGCGAGGACGGCGCCGTTGGTGAGAAGGACGGAGGGATAAAGTTGAGGGCTCCAGGGAAACTTCTGAGATTCGGCGAGCGCACGGGGATTTCCAGTTTCGACAGCATGAATATAATCTTGGGAGTGGACGCGGAGGAGGTCCTCGCGAGTGACAGGGGCGGGTAGAAAGAGGCGGACACCTGAGATTTTAGCGGCGTGATCGGCGACCAGCTGAAACTTTTCCATAGGCATGGTGTGATTCCCGATGGGAGCGGCCGAGTTGGGAGAGTGGAAAGCTTCGATCATAGCTGGGAAGGAGGGAGGAGGGGGATGGGGGTGGGTCCGTCGGGGTAGGCGCTCCATTTTTTCCAGAGGGGAGCCATATCGGCAGGGCGGAAAGTATCGGAGTACATGGCGTAGAGGTCGCGAACGACAGTGCGAATTTCGGAAGCGGGAGCGAAGGACTCAGCTTCGTGACCAACGCGACGAAGGATGGGGGTCATAGGAATGGGTTGAAGAGTGCCGGATGCATCGATGGCGGCGGGCTCGCGAAAATCGGGTTGGAGGTAGGGCATGACACGGGGATCGACTTTGCGGTAGCCCGCTTTTTCGTAGGAGAGTAGACGGATACCGCTGGCGGGATCTTGAACCTTGGGAAGGTCCATTTCGGCTGCGAGGGTGATAGGTGCGTGAAGAGCGTGACGGGCGCGAGCGAGGAGAGTTCGGGCGGTTTCGATGGGGAAAGCACGCATCCAACCCGCGAGACCTGAGCGTCGGAAGTCGGGATGAATCCAGAGATGGGAAAGGTGAACGGTGGCGGCGGCGCGTTCTGGGGGCGCGTGGACGATGGCGGTGTAATCGCGCACGCCGGCGACTTGGTTTTTGGGATCGAGGGCAAGAATCATGGCGTAGTGAAAAAGGGGTTTGCTGGGGACGGGTCGGGCGGTGTTCCAGCGGAAGCGATGTTGGAGGACGGAAAGGGTTTCCATTTCGCCGATGGGACCGAAGTATTGGGCGAGGGCATCGAAGCCAATTTGAAAGAAAGGGTCATCGGCGGATTCGATGAGGTGGAAGACGATGCCCGGCAGCTCGGCGTTGGCGGAGCGCTGATCGCCAGGGGAGAGATCCGCGGAAATGAGTTTTGGGGTGCGGCTCAAACGAAAGTAGGTGCTTGGTTGGGAAGCTTGTGAGCGGAGGCGACGACTGGGCAGGTGAGTTTTCCGTTTTGAGTGCTGATGCCGGTGAGGAGTCCGGGTTGGCGTTGGGTGGCGATGGGGAGGCCGTGGTCGGCGATGAGTTCGATGAAAGGGTAGGTAACGTTGGTAAGAGCTTGGGTAGCGGTTCGGGCGTAAGCGCCTGGCATGTTGGCGACGCAGTAGTGGAGCACGCCTTCTTCGACGTAGACGGGGTTGTCGTGGGTGGTGGGGCGGGAGGTTTCGGCGCAACCGCCTTGATCGATAGCGATATCAACGAGGACGCTTCCAGGTCGCATACGGCGAAGCATGGCGCGGGTGACGAGCTTGGGGGCCTTGGCTCCTGGAACGAGGACAGCTCCGATGAGGAGATCAACGTTGGGGAGAAGTTCGTCGAGATGAGCTTGATTAGAAAAGAGGGTGTGGGCGGTATGCATCGTAATATCGAGAAAGCGCATGCGTTCGAGGTCGACCTCGAGAATGGTGACATCGGCGCCGAGGCCTGTGGCCATGCGGGCGGCGTTGATTCCTGATGAACCGCCGCCGATGACGACGACACGACCTGGGAGGACTCCGGGGACGCCGCCGAGGAGGACGCCGCTACCGCCAGCGTGTTTGGCGAGAAAGTAGGCACCGACGATGACCGACATGCGGCCGGCGATTTCTGACATCGGCTCGAGGAGCGGAAGGCGCCGGCCTTGGGTCACCATTTCGTAGGCCACGGCAGTAACACCGGATTTTATGAGGGCATTCGTTAAATTTATATTTGCGGCGAGGTGGAGGTAAGTGAAGAGGATCTGGCCTGAGCGCAAGAGGGGATATTCATCGGGGAGGGGTTCCTTGACCTTGACGATTAGTTCAGCGGAAAAAATATCGGCATGGTTGGGGACAATTTTGGCGCCAGCGGAGGTGTACTGTTCGTCGGGGTAGCCTGAGCCGAGGCCAGCATCTTTTTCGACGAGGACTTGGTGGCCGCGCTGGATGAGTTGATAGGCAGCGGAGGGAAGAAGAGCGACGCGAGCCTCCTGGGATTTAATCTCGCGTGGAACGCCGATTACCATGCCTGAAGCATAATGAAACCTAGCGCAAGGGCGAGCGGGGAAAAGGGTGTGGCTGGCGGAAATTAGAAAACTGGATTAGGGTCTGGTATGGCCACATCAATTCCCCATTTGGAGGAGTTGCGTAAAATGGATCGGGCGCATCATCTTCATCCATTTACCGATCATGCGACGATGCATCCGAGTGGGACGCATATCCTAGAAAGCGGGGCAGGCTGTTATTTGCAGGGGGAGGAGGGAAAGTTGTTGGATGGGTTGGCGGGGTTGTGGTGTGTGAATGTGGGGTACGGGCGGAAGGAGATTGTGGAGGCGGTGGCGAAGCAGATGCAGGAACTTTCTTTTTATCCGAGCTTTTTTAATTCTACGACAGAGCCGGCGGTGCGTTTGGCCGATCGGTTGGGTCGGATGGCTCCTGGGAATTTGAATTATGCGGTATTTAGTAACTCGGGATCGGAGGCAAATGAGACCGCATTAAAGATTATTCGGCAGTATCAGATTTTGAAGGGGAAACCTGAGCGGACGAAGATTCTTACGCGGGATTTTGCCTATCACGGGGTGACCTTGGCGACGGCGAGTATGACGGGATTGCCAAGTTGTCAGACTCCGTATGGGTTACCTCTACCAGGATTTTTGCATGCACCCGCGCCGTACGCCTATGCGGTGGGTCGGGAAAAGGAGGCGGAGGCGTATGGGGAGGAGTGTGTGGCGGCGACAAAAAAAATAATTGAAAAGGAAGGACCTGAGACGATTGGAGCAATGTTTTTGGAGCCGGTCCAAGGCGCGGGTGGGGTAATAGTGCCGCCGGCGGGATATCTCAAGGCGATGCGGGAATTAGCACGGGAGTACGAGATTCTTTTCGTGGCGGACGAAGTAATTACAGCGTTTGGGCGATTGGGGGCGTGGTTTGCGAGCGCCATGTGGAATTTGGAGCCAGATTTGATGATTTTGGCGAAGGGTTTGACCAGTGGATATATTTCGATGGGTGCGACGATGGTTTCAAAACCGATTGCGGAGGTTTTAATGAAGGGCGGGTATTTTGCGCATGGATTTACCTATTCGGGTCATCCAGTGGCGGCGGCGGCGGCGATGGCAAATATGGATATTATTGAGAAGGAGAAGTTGGTGGAGCGGACGAAAGACGAGATAGGACCGTATTTTCTGAAAAAGTTGCAGGAGTTTGCCGGGCATCCGGCGGTAGGGGAGGTTCGGGGGGTGGGATTGATTGGGGCGATGGAGCTTTTGCCGAAGGGGGGTAGGAAGGATTTAAAGCCAGGGATGAATTTAGGTATTACGGGGGCAGCGAAGGTGAGAACGGAGGGAGCGATCGTGAGGGGGATTCGGGATCTGTTGGCCTTCGCGCCTCCTTTAGTGATCACAGAAAAAGAGGTGGACGAGTTGTTTGGAGCTGTACGGCGTGGGATTGATCATTTGTGGGATTAATTTACTGATGGGAGAAGTTTGAGCGGAAAGCGGGTTAAACTAAAAGTGTAACACGTGTTACTGTTTAAGTTTAGGTGAGTCGTAAGGGGAGAAGGCAGGAAGGGTGAGGGGGGGCGAATAGGGCTTGCGTTGGGTGTTCTAAGGCAGAGTTTAATTGAATGAATATTAAATCTATTGGCCGACTGATGCTGGTGGCGGGAATGATCTCGGTGCTTACGGGGGTGCCATGCGCCAAGGCGGGGAATGAGGATGAGAAGACGGTTTTGGCAGCAAACGTAGAGTTTTATAAGGCGCTCAACCAAATGTTCGCGGGAGAGTTAACTTTAATGAAGGAACTTTGCTCGCACGCTTCGGATGTGATTTACATGGGGCCGGGTGGAGATTTCCTAGTAGGCTGGCCCAAGGTGCTGGTAGAGTGGGAGAGGCAGGCGGCCATGAAAATGGGCGGAAAACTTGAGGCGGTGGACCCCCACGTCATGTTGAATACCAATGGAAACATGGCCGCGGTATGCAATGTTGAAAAAGGGAAAAACAAAGATAACAAAGGGGTGATCCGCGAGGTGTCGATTCGCGCGACGAATACGTTTCGCAAGGAAGAGGGGAAGTGGAAAATGGTTGGGCACCACGTGGACCCTCTTACCAATTTTAAAGATTAAAAATCGTTACTGCAGTTTGGATATAGCCGACATGATTTCGTCGGCGAATTTCTGAAAGTCTTCACGGCTCTTAGGGTCGCCTGAGAAACGCATGGGTTGACCGTAGACAACGCGGATGGGGCGGAAGGGATGCCAAGATCCGTTGCGGGGCATGGCTTCGCGACTGCCGATAATGTGAACAGGAACAACGGGGACGTTGGCTCGGGCGGCAATCATGCCGATTCCAGGTTCGGCTTTCCGAAGGTTGCCATCATAAGTTCTCTGGCCTTCAGGGAAGAGAACGAGAGTCCCTTTGTTTTTAAAGACTTCGAAGATATTTTTTAGAGAGGATGGACCTGGGGAGTTCTGATTAACGGGAATGGACCCGATGGAGGGGAGAAGCCATGAGGCGATCGGTGGTTTGAAGAGGGTGTGGCGGGCAAGGTAGTAGGTGACTCGGAACAGACCACAGCCTGTGGCGGGTGGATCTAAATAGCTGGCGTGGTTGGGAGCGAGAATGAGAGGACCGGGCGGCAGGGAGTCGGCGCCAGAGGTGCGGAAGGAGTGGAAAAATTTAAAAAAGGTGAGCGAAAAAAGGCGAACGAGGTGGAACCAGAAGGGACAGACTTTCACGGAACGGTGGGTCCAGGTTGCAGTCGGGTACGGACCTCTTGAACGATGAGGTCGGCAAGGGCGCGGGCATCGTTCTTTCCGCTATCGAGAAGAGTGGCATCGGCGGCGCGGACAAGGGGTGCGGCGGAGCGGGAGGAGTCCTGTTTATCGCGGGCGACGAGATTATCTTTTTCTCCTTGTTTGCGTCGGCGTTCGGCACGGACGATGGGGCAGGCATCGATAAAGTATTTAAACGGGCTATCGGAGCAGACGACGGTGCCGATATCGCGGCCCTCCATGACAAGAGGAGCAGAGAGGCGAAGTTTGCGCTGGAGATTGACAAGGTACTCGCGGAGCTCGGGCAGTGCGGAGACTGGCGAAACGGCGGCATTCACCTCCGGAAGGCGGGTATGAGGGGCGAGATCCCGTGTGCCATCTCGTAGGGAGATTTCCTGGGCAGCAATCTCCACATGAAAATCTACTTTCTGGAGGAGTTGCTTCATGCGAGCACGGGAGGTGGGATCGTGACCTGCCTCGAGAGTAAGGAAAGTGAAAGCACGATACATAGCGCCAGTATCGACGTAGACGTACTTAAGGTCGTGGGCGACAAGTCGGGCGACAGTGCTTTTTCCTGAAGCGGCGGGGCCATCGATACAGATGACGGGGTGAAGCATAAATTAGCGACTGACTTCTTGCAGAAGGGCGATCTGTTGAGCGAATCCTGGGTAGCTGGTTTCGATGCAGGCGGTGTCTTTGACGAGAGTGCGTCCTTTGGCGAGGAGGCCGAGGATAGCGGCAGACATGGCGATGCGATGGTCGCCGTGGCTTTCGACCTCGGCTCCGACAAGAGTGCAACCGCCTTCGATGAGGAGGCCGTCAGGTTTTTCTTCGACGGGAACCCCGAAGAGGCGAAGGTTTTGAGCGACGACGGCAAGGCGATCGCTTTCTTTGTGGCGGAGTTCGCTGGCGTCGCGAATTTCGGTGATTCCTTTGGCGAAAGCGGCGGCGGTGGCGAGAATAGGAATTTCGTCGATGAGATTAGGAATTTCTTTGCCTGAGATGGTGGTGGCCTTGAGGGCAGTGTTGCCTTGGATGGTGATCGTGCCGAAAGGCTCAGGGGTGGACTGCTCTACTTTTTCCACGAGGCCTGCACCCATACGGAGGAGGGCGGAGAGGAGTGCGGTGCGGGTGGGGTTGAGGCCGACGCGACGCAGGGTGAGGCGAGAGCCTGGGAGGCCAGCGGCGAGGACGATCCAAAAGGCGGCGGAGGAGAAGTCGCCAGGGACATCAAGTTCGGTGGCTTCGAGGCGTTGGGGTCCGTGAAGGACAATGGATTTCTTTTCGAGACGGAGGCTGGCACCGAAGGCGGGGAGAAGACGTTCGGTATGATCGCGGGAAAGGGTGGGCTCGTGGAAGGTGGATTTGCCGTTGGCTTGGAGGGCAGCGAGGAGAAAGCAGGATTTGACTTGGGCACTGGCGACGGCGCTGGTGAAGTCGGTGGCGTGGAGTTGGGTGCCGTGGACGTGGAGCGGGGGGCGGTCGTTGGCACCTGCGCAAAGAATTTCGGCTCCGAACTTGCGCAAAGGATCGGCGATACGAGCCATGGGTCGGCGAGAAAGAGAGGAATCGCCGAAGAGACGAGTTTGAAAAGGTTGGCCTGCGACGACTCCCGCGAGGAGGCGCATGGTGGTGCCACTGTTGCCGCAATCGATGGGTTCGGCGGGAGCGAGGAGCTTTCCTCCACGGCCTTCGATAAGAACTTCATCGGGGGCGACTCGGTCGATACGACAACCGAGGGCTTGAAGGGCATGAAGAGTGGAGAGGCAATCTTCGCCAGGCAGAAAGCCACGGAGGCGGGTTGTGCCAGAGGCGAGACCGCCGAGGATGATTCCGCGGTGGGAAATGCTTTTGTCGCCAGGGACGGAGAATTCGGCATTCAGGCGACGGAGTGGACGGATTTCGAGGTTACTCATGAGGAGGAAAGGGTACGTCGAATGTGGGAGGCTTGATCTAAAAGTTTGGAGAGAGTGGAAGCGTCTTTATTTTCGAGGGCGGAGGTGACTTGATCGAGTGTGGTGCGGAACTTTTTGAGGGAGGAAAGAAGTTCGGGCTGGTTGCCGATAAGAATTTCGCTCCAGAGAGGAGCGGGGCCTGAGGCGATACGGGTGGTGTCGCGGTAGCCGGATCCAGCGAGGGGAAGGGGATCGGATCCAGCGGTCAGGACGAGGGTGGTGGCGATGAGGTGAGGAAGGTGGCTGATGAGAGCGATTTGGGCGTCGTGCAACTGGGGGGTCATGGAGAGGACGCGGGCGCCGAGGGCTTGCCAGAATGAGGTGGCCTGCTGGAGGGTATCGGTGGAGGTGGCGGCGGTAGGGGTGAGGATGACGGGAGCTTGATGAAAAAGATCGGCTCGAGCGGCAGAGATTCCTGAATGTTCTGAGCCGGCCATGGGATGGGAACCGATCCAGCGGGCATGGCCGAGAAGCAGAGGAGCGATAGTTTTTTCTACGGACTCCTTGAAGCTGGAAGCGTCGGTGACGAGGGTGGTGGGGGAGAGGAAGGGAAGGACAGTACGAACGAGTTCAGGGAGGGCGGAGGGTGGGGAGCCGAGAAGGACGAGGTCGGCGTGGGAGGCGAGAGAGGGGGATGTGCCGATTTCGGCTTGGGGAAGAATGGTGCGGATGGCAGGAACTGATTCGGGGCGGCGGGTGCAGATGGCGATTTTGGTTTTGGGAAAAGCTTGGGTGGCGGCGAGGGCGACGGAGCCGCCGATGAGGCCGGGGGCGAAGATGGTGATTTTAGCGGGATTCATTTTTGGGTGGGGAGGGCTTGGGGCAGGAGTTCTTCGAGTCGGGACATTTGGGCGGGGGTACCGATGGAGATGCGGATCCAAGTGGGAAGATGGTAGCTACGGAGGGGGCGAACGATGAGGCCGTGTTTTTGTAGAGCGCGAAAGACGGCGTCGCCATCGCCGACTTCGACCATGACGAAGTTAGCGGTGCCAGGAATGAAGCGGAGTTTCAGTTTTTTCAAGAAAGAGTGGAGGCGATCGCGTCCCTCGTTGGTTAGGGCGATGGTTTTGCGGACGTGCTCTGGATCGGCGAGAGCGGCGAGGGCGGCAACTTGGGCGGGGGCGGAAGTATTGAAGGGTTGGCGTGATTTTTGAAGGACGGCGGCGATGGAAGGGTGAGCGAGCCCGTAGCCGATGCGGAGCCCAGCGAGGCCTTGGACTTTGGAAAAGGTGCGGAGGAGGACGATGGGGCGGCCCTCTTGAATCCATTGGATGGAGGGGGGAGGTTCGGGGATGAATTCGTAGTAGGCTTCGTCAAGGATGAGGAGTGGGCCGTCGGGAAATTTTTGGACGAAGGCGGTGAGTTCGGCGTTGGGGATGCGAGTACCGGTGGGGTTGTTGGGGGAAGCAAGGAAGACGAGGCGGACATCGTTTTGCAGGCGGGCGGTGAAGCCGGCGAGGTCGTGATGAAAATCGCGATCAGGGACCTCTTCGAAGGGGACATGGAAGAGCCGAGCCATGAGGCCATAGACGGCGAAGGCGTATGCGGAGGCAAGAACGCGGCCTTGGCCTGGCTGAGTGTAGGCGTGGTAGCAGAATTCGATGACTTCGTTGGAGCCGCAACCGAGGACGACGTGGTCGGGGGTGAGGCCGTGGGATTTGGCGATGGCTTGGCGGAGGTCGAGTCCGCCACCGTCGGGGTAGAGGTGAGTATGATCGAGAGAGTCACGAATGGCTTGGACGGCGAGGGGAGAGGGGCCGAGGGGATTTTCGTTGGAGGCGAGTTTGATAATTTGGGAAGGGGAGAGTCCGTGTTCGCGAGCGACATCGGCGATGGGCCGACCTGGCTCGTAGGGTTGGAGATTAGCGACGAAAAGATTGGGTGTGGCGGGCATAAAGAGAGTTGGGTGTAGGGGTTTGGGGTGATGGGGAACGGAGAGAGTTTGGCGGGAACGGAAGCGGTGGAGGGCGCGACGGATTTTGGGGTGGCGTGGGGCGAGGCAAGCGGCGATGAAGAGGGCGGCGTTGGTGGCGCCGGCGGGGCTGGCGGCAAAGAATGGGCCTGGGGCGGAGGTACCGAGTTGGCGGAGGAGGGCGAGGGTTTTTTTTGGGGTGGGGGCGTGGGGGACGAGGAGGGAAGGGAGCGGGGTGGGGGAGGTTCCTACATTCTTGGGAATGTGGGAGGATCGGGAGGAGGTGAAAGGGAAAGGAGAGATGGTGAAGGGGGAGGTGGCGGTGGAGGGGGAGAGGGGGAGCCCGAGGAGGCGGAGGGTTTGCACGGTTTTGGGCAGTTGGCGGGGGCTGGTTACGCGGATGGTGATCTGAGCCATGGGAAGAAGGATAGCCTGTTTTTTGGGATTTCCTCAACTGGAAGCGCTCTGATAGCGGCGGAGTCCGAGATAAAAAAAGAGGGAGGCGAGGAGGGCGGCGGAGAGGCTGGTTCCAAGAAAGAGAAGAATAGGGGTAATATGCATATTACGAATGAGGACGGAGGCGGGAACATTCGCGACAAGGAGTAGAGGGATAGCGAAAGTAAAGATGACGCGAAACCAACCGCGGGTGGCTTCGCGGGGAAGGCGGGCGACTTGAAAGATGCTGTAGTAGCCGAGAAGGACAGATTCGGCTTGGACGATCCAGAAGGTGAAAGAGACAAGAGCGAGGAGGAGGGCGTAGTGGACGAAAAGACCAGCGAGAACGAGAAAAAGATAAGTAAAAGTGGCCGAGAGGGTGGGGGTAATAGCGAGGGAGTGGAGAGCGGAGAGGACGACGATGAGGGCGATGCCCGCGTTGGCGAGAGGGCCAATTTCGAGACTGGAGGTGCTGACAAGGAATTGGGGTGGGGCGGGTTTGAGAAGAAGGAAATCGAGTCCGCCGGTGCGAACGAGGTCGGGCAGTTTGACGAGGCCGGGCATGAGAAAAGCGGTGAAGATTTGTTGGATGAGCTGGTTGGTGGCGACGAGGACGATCATCTCGTAGCGGTTCCAACCCGCGACACTATCGACGTGCTGATAGACGACGCCGACAAAGGCGAGTTGGAGAACGAACCAGGCAAGTTCAACGATGACCCATGCAAAAAAGTTAGCACGGAAGGCGAGTTCGCGGGTGATGGCATAGCGGAGTTGGATAAGCCAGAGCTTGAGGAGATGGATAAAATACGGCATCGATTTATCCACCCGCCGCAGTGTATTTGCGTAGGCCAGCCTTCCAAAGGAAGTAGGCGAAAAAGAGAAAAAAGATGGCCCAAGCGAACTGCATGCCGATTCCGATTTGCCACTCCCGATGGGAAAGTGTTCCGCAAAGGGCGGCAGCGGGGAACCAGTACTCGTAGGCGAAGGGTAAAAAGCGTGCGGCAGTGAAAAGTGGTGCAGGGAGAAGATCGAGAGGAAAGACGTGACCGCCGGCGAGGAATTCGAGGGAGTAGACTAGAAAAATAAGGGAGCTGATATCCAGAAACCAGAAGGAGGTGAGGGAGAGGCAAAGGGTTAGGCTGAACTGTAAAAGTGCAGAACCGAAAAGAGCGGGAAGACCCCGTAGAATATCGAAAGAAGCCAATTCGAGATGGACTACGCGAGAGAGAATAAAAAAACAGAGAAAAACAGGGATAAAGGCAGCGACAAGGTAGGCGCAACGACCCGAAAGGAAGAGGGCTCCGCGATAAAGACCATAAGGGAGAGGGCGAAGCAGAATCGGATTGAGCATGCCTTCGCGGATTTCACGCGAGATTTGGAAGTCGTCGTCGGCGGGGGAGCTAACGGCTTCGACGATGAGAAGCACCGCGTAGTAGGTGAGTAGTCCGGCCAAAGTGTAGCGACCGACAGTCTCTTTGCCTTGGAAGACGGCTTCCCAAAAAACCCAAGAGACGAGAAGAGGAACGGCACTAAAAAGAGCACGGAGAAGATAGTTCCAGCGATAGGCCAACTGCCTTTGCAGGCCGATAGAAAAAACGGTTGGCAGGGCGCGAAGAGCGGCGGTCATGAACGGCGACGAAGGTGGGTGGGAAGGATGCCAAGCTCTGCGCGGTATTTCGAAATAGTACGTCGAGCGATGGGAATGCCGCGCTCGCGAAGCATTTCTTCTAAAGCGGCATCCGAGAAGGGTTTTGCAGGATTTTCGCGCCCAACAATTTCGGCGAGAATTTCTTTGGCGCGAGTGTTGGCGACGGCTGGCTCGAAATCGTTTACGCCACCGAGGGCGGTGGCAAAGAAGAAGCGGAGAGGCACAACGCCGTGGGGGGTGCGGACATATTTATTGGCAACGGCGCGACCGATGGTGGTTTCGTGAACGCCCACTTGGCCTGCGACTTCGGTCATGGTGAGGGGTCGGAGGGCGGAGGGTCCTTGGGAAAAGTAGTCGGCTTGGCGTTGGGCGATAATTTCGAGAAGTTTTTGGAGGGTTTCCTGGCGTCGTTCGAGGGATTGCATGAGGAAGCGCGCGGATCGAATTCGTTCTTTGAGATAAGAACGGGTTTGTTCATCGGCGGAGGCGTCGCTGAGCAGGTCTTTGTAGACGTCGTTGATGCGGAGTCGGGGGAGGAGATCTCCTTCAAGAAGGGGGATCCACTTATCGCCGTCGCGGATGAAGGAGGCCTCGGGGCGGACGACGAGGTCGAGACGGTCGGGGGCGAAGGTGGCGCCAGGGCGAGGAGAAAGGTGGGAGATGATTTCGGCAGCGACGGTGACGGCCTCGATGGGGGCATGGGAGGCGACGGCGATCTCCGCGAATTTACGTTTTCCCAAGAGGTCGAAGTAGTCGCGAATGATACGGCATTCGAGGGAGTCATCGCGACCTCGGGCGTGAAGCTGGAGAAGAAGAGATTCTGGGAGGGAGCGAGCGGCCACGCCTGGGGGGTGAAAAGATTGGACGAGGGCGAGGGCCTGGGTGGTGATGGCGGGAGAGACTTGGGCGGAGGTGGCGATTTCGGACAGGTCGACATGCAAGAAGCCGTCGTCGTCGAGGTTCCCGATGATTTCGGAGGCAGCGGCGCGAAGGTTGGGTTCGGTGAGGGTGAGGGTGAGTTGGGCGGTGAGGTGATCGGTGAGAGATTCGGGTAAGACTTTGGATTCGAGGAGGGCTTGGCGGGCATCGAGGCGGGGACGGTCTGGGGGCGCGGAGTTGACGGGCCAATCGGTGTTCTGGCTGAGGAGATCGGAATCGTCGTCTTGGTCGGTGGGTTCTTCGGGGATTTCTGTGAGAAGAGGTTCTTCTTCAAGGACGGGATTGGTTTGAAGTTCGGTTTGGAGAAGGGTTTGGAGTTCGAGAGCGGGGGTTTGCAGGAGTTGAAGAGACTGCTGGATTTGTGGGGAGATAGTGGTGGTTTGGCGAAGGCTGGGCTGGAGAGATAGGGACATGACTAGAATTAGAGATTGGGCTTTGTCTGGAAAAAGGCAAAACGTGTTATGGCCAAAGTGACTTTAACCGTTCTGGGAAGTGGGAGTCGGGGCAACTCGTTGCATTTGGAGTGTGAGGGGAAGGCGATCTTGGTGGATGCGGGATTGAGTGCACGGCAGTTGGAGGCGCGGTTGGCGGAGGTGGGGGCGGAGGCGAGCCGGATTCTGGGGATTATTTTAACCCACGAGCACGGGGACCATACGGCGGGGTTAAAGACCTTTATTAAAACGAGAAAGTGTCCTGTCTTTGCGAGTGAGGGCACGAAAGATGCGTTGGAGCCGACGGTAGCGATGGCGGACTGGCGGGCGTTTGCGGCGGGCGCTCGGGTAGAGATTGGAAGTTTCTCGGTAGAGACTTTTCCGGTGCCGCACGATGCGGCGGAGCCGATTGGGATGAGGGTAACAGTGGGAACGACACGGATTGGAGTGATTTCGGATCTAGGGTTTGTGACGAGATTAGTGGTGGAGAGGTTGAAGGGGTGTACGGCTCTGGTGTTGGAGGCGAATTATGATGAGGCGATGCTGCATGCGGAGGTGAAGAGACCGTGGTCGGTGAAGCAGAGGATTGCGGCGCGGCATGGGCATTTGTCGAATAAGGCGGCGGCGAAGTTAGTGGAGGAGGTGGCGGGACCTGAGTTGCGGGAGCTTTTTCTTGGGCATATTAGCGAAGAGTGCAATCGGCCTGAGTTAGCGCGGCGGGCTATTGAGGAGGCTTTAGATCGGGCAGGGCGAAAAGGGGTGCGGGTACATGAAACTTGCGCGGGGAAGGCGGGACCGAGGATTGAAGTGGAGGGTTGAGGGGTTGGGAAAAAGGGTTGCGCTGGGAGGGCAGGAAGCAGATCATTTCAGTCGAACGCGGGCGTAACTCAGTTGGTAGAGTGCAACCTTGCCAAGGTTGATGTCGAGGGTTCGAATCCCTTCGCCCGCTCGGGCGTTATTCCACCTGCCAGAGGCGTAAATAGGATAGGTCGGGGGCAGGTTTTTTTGGGACCAATCCCTTCGCCCGCTCGGGAGACTTACTTTCTGCCAAAATCTTCGATAGGATTGCGCTGGGCGAAAGGGGTGGGTGGTTGGTGAGGTGGGCTTTTGGGTTGGAACGATCCTGCGAGTGAAGGTAGGATTTAATTTCGAATGATTGCGATGAATGCGCTTTGGGGGGTCTCGGTGGCCCTTTCGTGGATGTGGGGGTTGGGGCTGTTTTTCAGCGTCCAATTTTCTCTGCAGTACGGATTATTTGGCTTACTGGCCTTTGCCATTCCCAACGCCCTTGGGCTGATGATTTTTGGCGGGTTGACCAAGCTGATTGCGCATCGAGGGGGTAATGGACCTGATGCTCTAGGATCTTTTTTTGCCAACTGGTCGCGCCCTTATCGTTTGATCTTTTTCCTGTATCAGATTCTGGCGATCACATTGACGATCTTTGCACTGGTCCGATATGGGTGGCAACCCCTGGGGCTAGAGCCAGCGGGGTTGTACCTTCTGCTGACGGTGCTGGTGATTTTGGCGGCGGCGACATTGTTTGGGGAGGAGTTTGATATTCGGCGAATCAAGTTTAGTCATGGAGTCCTTGGCTTGATTGCTTTGGTGGCGATGGGGATTATTTATTTTCAACTCCCGTCCTTAGGGACAGGGCAACCGATGATGACGGGAAGTAATCCATTTTTGGGAATGAACTTCTGGGGTTATGCGATTCCGATTTGCGTGGGGCTCACCTTAGGTCCTTGGCTGGATCTCCAGCAGTGGCAGCGGGCGATCCAGATTCAAAGGGAGGGAAAATCGGCGGCGGTGAGTTATTTGTTTGGGGGCTCGCTTTTTTTTCTTCTGTTGCTGGCCCATGGTAGCTTGGCCCTTTGGGTAGCGGGGCAAACTGGGGGGGCGCCGATGCGCCAGGGTATTGACGGGTTGGCGTACGGGGAGGATGGGATCGTGCGATTTTTTTGGGCGGCGGCCTCGGCGCATCCGTGGGCTTTTGGTTCCTATATGGTGTTTCTCTGTGTGATGACCTTGACCACTTTGGATAGCGGATACATCGCGTTGCGCTGGTATTTGAGTAAGTCGGGCGGAGCGGCGCGACCCTTCCCGTTAACACTATTGCCGGAAGCTTTACTGGGATCGCCTTTACCTGCGTTGGTTCTCGCGGGATTGTTCACGGTGGCGGCGGTGGTGCTGAAGTTGGAGTTGGAGTACTTCATGATTTTCTACGCGACGTTTTTTGTGGGATATGCGGGACTGGCGTTGTTGCGTGCGTTCCACACGGGGCAAGGAAATGCTTTACCGCAGGTGAAGATGTTCTGTGTGGGAAGTGTCGCGGTGGTCATTTTTGCGTATGGATATTTTTTGGAGAATCCGTGGGGGATGATTGTGGGATCGGTTCTGCCCGTGGGCTATGTGGTTTGGCTTTTGCTTAAGCCAGGTTCAGCACAGGAGTTTGTCAGAGGGGTGGAGGAGCTGGAGAGTGCGGTGGCTGGCGCGAGGGGGGAGATTCGAGCGAGCGAGGCGGGGGTGGAGCCTGGGCGGGTGGTTCCGTTTCCCAGCGGGAGTGTGGTGGATGGGCATGATCCGTACGGGCATTTTGATGGGAAGTGGTTTGTGCACTCGTTTGTCGCAACCTACGCCGATACGAATTCGGTGGGGAATGTTTACTTCGGGATGTACGCGATGTGGGTAGGAAAGACACGGGAGTTATTTTTCAACCGTTGTTTGCCGAAATTTAATTTAAAGACGACCCCCTACTATATTTTGACGCGGTCATTCGAGCATAAGTTTATGCGCGAGACGCGGGAGTTTGAGAGGGTGAGTGTGAAAATCAAAGTGGGGGAGTACAATCGGAAGTTTGTCACCTTGGAGCATCAGATTTTTGATTCTGCGGGAAATCAATTGGGCAAGGGTAAGCAGCAGTTGATTTTTGTTTCATCGGGCGATTACAAGTTGCTGGATATTCCTGATGAAGTGTACGAAGCGTTTGTGGCGTATGCGTAAGGGAGCAAGGCCACAAAAGCGGGATAAGCGGAGAAGGAAGCTAGTTTAGTAGCTCTTGGGCGCGGGCGAGGGCACTGGTGCGGTCGGTGAATTTTCCTTCGAGTTGTTCGTCCATAAGTTGATGGAGGATTTTGCCCATTTTTGGGCCTGGGGTAGCGCCGAGCTCCTGGAGGTCGTGACCGCTGAGAAGGGGCTTGGGTTTAATTTCCTCTTTAGAAAACTCGGAGAGTTTGGCGGTGAGAAAGTTGTAGATATCGAGTTGTCCGTGGCAGGAGGAGCAGTCGATTCGGTGGAGTTCGAGTTCTTCCAAAAAAGTGGGGCGCGCGAGGAGACGCTTGAGAGTGCTGACGCGCATGTTAGGGGCATCTTTGAAGGCCATGTGGTTGGCGATGCAAGCGGTGATGGCGCTAATCTCATCGTTGGGAAAGCGGAGGCGGCGGAGAATTTCCTCGGCCATGCGGGCGCCGACACCTTCGTGGCCAAAGAACCGGATGCGGCCGTCGGGATCGGTTTTCGAGGTAGGAGGTTTCCCTATATCGTGGAGAAGGGCGGAGAGAGCGAGGACGGGGGAAGGATTTTTCAGGTGGGTGAGGAGGAGGCGGGTATGGACCCAGACGTCGCCCTCTGGATGGTGTTCGGGAGATTGGGCGCAGTCGCGCATGGGGAGGAGTTCGGGAATCCAGGCGGCGAGAAGGCCTGAATCGTGAAGAAGATCGAAGCCACGGGCGGGATCGGGGCTGGTGAGAATTTTAACAAGTTCATCGCGGATGCGTTCGGGGGAGATGACTTTGGAGTCGGGGGCGAGAGTGCAGAGGGCTTTCCAGGTGGTGGGTTCGATGGAAAAGCCGAGTTGGACGGCGAAGCGGATAGCGCGGAAGAGGCGGAGGCGGTCTTCGGTAAAGCGGGCGAGAGGATCGCCGATGGCGCGGATTTGTTGGGTAGCGAGATCGGCTTGGCCTTGAACGTAGTCGAGGAGTTCATTTTTGAGGGGATCAAAAAACATGCCGTTGATGGTGAAGTCGCGCCGTTGGGCATCTTCTTGGGCGGTGGTGAAGGTGATGGAGGAGGGGCGGCGACCATCAAGGTAGGGGCCGTCGACGCGGAAGGTGGCAATTTCAAAAACGTGGTCGTCGAGGCGGAGGCGGATGACGCCGAAGGCCTTGCCTTGAGGATCGGAGGCTTTGGGGAAGAGGGATTGGACTTCGTCGGGGGTGGCAGAGGTGGCGATATCAACATCGGGATAGGTGCGTTGAAGGAGGGCATCGCGGACGCAACCTCCGGCGTACACAGCGACGTGGCCGGCTTGGGCAAGTTTTTGAACGATCTGTTCAGCTTGGGGGTGACGGATCATGGTTTGGACTGGGGAGATTTAAGGGTGAGGTAGGCCAGTCCGCCGAAGAGGCTCCAGAATAGGCCGAGTCCGTAGATAAGGATGGAGTAGGCGATGGCGGATTCTGGATCGGTGCCGAGGCCGAGATGAAGAAAGAGGAAGACCATGACCCCTTCGCGGACGCCGTGACCGCTGACGCTGATGGGCAGGGCGGAGGCGGTGAAGATGAGAACAAGGATGAGGCCTGCGAGGGAGTAGTTGATGGGGAGGGCGAGAGAGTGGGCCAGAAGGGTGGCACCGGCAAAGCTGGCGAGGTGAACGCAGAGGGAAACGAGGACGACGGCGACCGTATTCCAGCCACCGTGGATGGTATCGCGCAGGCCGTGAAGGAGATCGAGGATGAGAGAGCGGGCGGGGAGTTTTTGGGGAAGAGGGATATTGGGTAGGAGTCCTGGAAGGATGAAGGCAAGGAGCAGGAGAAAGGCGCCGAGGGGACCGAGCCAGGGAAGAGCTTGAGCGAGAGGGGCGAAGGTAGGATCGGCGCGGAGGCGATCGGCGGTGCCAGGAAGAAAAAGAAGGGCTAGGCCGAAGAGGGCGGCGACGCCGAAGATGCGGTCGAGGAGGATGGAGAGGGCGGCACGGGCTTTTTGTTGAGGGAACCAGCGAAGAAGATAGAAGAGTCGGATGGCGTCTCCGCCAGTGGAGCCGATGAGGAAGAGGTTAAAGAAGAAGCCGACGAAGTTAAGATGGATAGTGCGGAAGTAGGAGAGATGGATTTTTTGGAGGCGAAGAACAAAAAAGAAGCGAGTGGCACAAAGCAGGATGGAAAGGAGAGTGACGAGGAGGGCGGCGGCGAGCCAGTAGGGTTGGGCGGAGGTGAAGCGGTGGGCGAGGTTGGGCCAGTTGATTTTGCCCGCGAGAAAGCCGAGGACGCTGGCGGTGACGCCAAAACGTATCCAGGGGGCAAGCCGGTTTAGGAGCGTACGGGCTGGTTTTGTTTCCACCATGAGAGGCTGGCACGAACATCGTCCGCGGACACATCCGGAGATAGTTCGAGTGAGAAGTGGGTGTTGGGGGGGATGAGGGGAAGGAGTTGGGCGAAGGGGATGGTGCCATGGCCGAGGGGGAGATGGTCTCCTTTTTCGGGGGAGTAGTCGTGGAGGTGGACGCCAATGATGCGGGGAGCGAGGCGGCGGAGGTGTTGGGCGTGGTCGAGAAAGCCGAGCGAATGTTTGGCGGCGGCATGACCAAAATCGTGCCAATAGCCGAAGGTTGGGGCGGGGAGGCGGGCGAGGAGGGTGTCCCAGAAATCGTCAGGGGGGATTTCGCGGGGATCTTCTCGGCATTCGAGGCCGAGGCGGAGGCCGAGGGAGGAGGCTTTTTCCCCTAGACGGAGGAGAATTTCTTCCACGCGGGGCCAAGCTTTGTGAAAGGCTTCTTCGAGCGTACGGATGGTAGATATTTTTTTGCGAACGTAAGGGCGGGTTCCGAGTTGGCCAGCTAGAGCGAGGGATTCGAGGGGATCGACGAGGTGGCGGGGGCCAGCGGAGCCGAGATGGAGGACGACGAATTGGGCGCCGACGCTGGCGGCGGCTTCGAGAGTGGCGAAGGAGTGTCGTTCGGCGAGGCGGCGGGCGGTGGGGCGTGGGTCGGAAAACTCATAGGCGTTGGGGTGGGGGCGCAAGAGTTCGACTGGGACGGGGCAGAAGTTGTGCAGGACATCGATTTGGGGTGATGTGGGGGTCGATTGGTGAGTGGCGAGAATTCCTGGCCAGAGGCTGAAGCGGGTATTGTGGCTGATTTCGACATTGGAGAAGCCGAGGTCGACGGCTTGGCGGAGGAGGTTGGCGCCGTCGGTGGTGCGGTCGGCGTGCCAGCAGGTGGAGAGGGCGAGAGTGGGGGGAGGCATACAGGATCAGTTTCGCGAAAAGAGGGGTCGGAGCGAAGGGATTTTTTTGGGAGGGGCGGTAGAGCTTGGAGATGGCGTGGGAATAAGGAGGTGGCAGAATCTGGGGCAAGATGTTACGGCGTTTACGGATCAAAAATTTGGCGGTGGTTGAGGAGCTCGAGTGGGAGCTAACCGCAGGGTTTAATGCTCTGACAGGAGAAACAGGGGCGGGAAAATCTATTTTGGTGGATGCGTTTTTACTTTTACTGGGAGAGAGGGCGGATCGTGGCTTGGTGCGGACAGGTGCGGACGGTTGTGTGGTCGAAGGGGAGTTGGGTGGCGCAGAAAAATTTAGAGGGTGGTTAGAAGAGAAAGGGGTGGAACCCGATCCAGATGGAACTCTGGTGATTAAACGGCAGATCGGAATCGCGGGGACAGGGCGGCAGTTTCTCAATGGTTCTTCGGTCACGCTAGCGGTGCTGAAAGAGTTGGGAGATCGGCTGGTGGATTTGCATGGGCCGCATGATCATCAGACGCTCCTTTCTCCCAGCGTGCAACGCTCGGCGGTGGATGGTTTTGGCAAGCTGGAGGCAGTGGTGGAAGGAGTACGGGCGGCGTGGAATGAAAAGATTGCGGCAGAAGAGGCGATGATCACTTTTCAAAAAAATATAGCAGGGGTGGATGGAGCGACTCGTGAGTTAATCGATCACCAGGTGAAGGAGTTGGGAGCGGCCCAGATAAAAGTGGGGGAAGATGAGCAGCTGCAAAGGGATCACGCCGCCGCGGGTCACGGGCGCCGAATTGTGGAGTTGGCGGCTGAGGTAAGCGGACAATTGGAGGGAGGAGAAGAGAATGCGTTACAGATATTGGGGAAAGTGCAGAAGGCGTTGATGGAGTGGGAGCGGTTGGATGGGGCGGCAGGCGAGCTACGTGAGAAAAACGAGTTGGCGGTAGCGGGGTTGAGGGAGTTAGGTCGGGAGGCGGAACGACGCGCCGAACAGGTAGGAATGGATGCGGCACGTATGGCGGAACTGGAGGGGCGACTTAATCTGGTTCTCGGGATTCAGAAAAAGTATGGAGGTAGTGCGGAGTCGGCCTTAGCGAAGTTGGTTGCCTTAAAAATAAGGCAGACGGAGTTGAGTCAGGCGGAGGGAAGGGGGAGGGAGTTGGCCAAGGCGCTCGAGCAGGCGAAGGAGAAGCATCGGGAATTGTGCCTGAAGTTGGGAAAAGAAAGGGGGAAGGCCGCGCCAAAATTCGCCGTGGCGGTGACGGAGCAGTTGCGCGGATTGGGATTTCGGGCGTGTCGGCTTGAGGTGGCCTTGGAGAAGTTGGAGGCACCAGGGGCGGAAGGGGGTGAGAGAGTTGAGTTGATGTTTGCGCCGAACCCAGGAGAACCGCCGCGACCCCTACGAGCGATTGCTTCGAGTGGCGAGTTGGCGAGGGTGATGTTAGGACTAAAAACGGTAATGGCGGAGCGAGATGAGGTGCCGATTTTAATATTTGATGAGGTGGACGCGAATGTGGGAGGCGAAACAGCTCTAGCGGTGGCGGAGCGATTGCATAATTTAGGTCGAACTCATCAGGTGCTTTGCCTGACCCATCTGCCGGCGGTGGCAGGAGTGGCCGATGCCCACTTCTGTGTGACGAAGAGTGTGGAGAAAGGTCGGACATTTGCTCGATTGGAGCGGGTGGAGGGGGAGAGTCGTGAGAAAGAGCTGAGCCGGATGTTGGGAGGCGAGGGAAAAGCCGCTCGGGCGATGGCGCGGGAGTTGATGGGGAAAAGAAAAACTAGCAAAGTTTAGAGTGTAGTAGGCCGAGCGATGGAGGGAGTGAAATCTGAGGGCAGATTCTTGGATTGAAGAAGGACGTGATGAGATTTTCCAAAAAATGCTGGATGGGTGAGATGCTGGAAGTTGCGTGTCCAGGATTGGGGCAAAGGTTGATCATCCTGAAAAAGGGGAGCGGCTAAACGAGTCCAGGCGTTGGCGAAATCGATGAGTCCATGGGTGATGAGTCCATGCTGCTCTCCGAGGGTGGTGAGTTCGGAGAAATTAACATGGGAGGTGAGATCTTGTTCGCCTGGGAGCGCGAGGGGGTCGGTTGTTGGGGTGTGGCGTCGGAGGGTGGCGAGAGTTCCGTTTGGCCGGGTGGGATGGTAGAGATCGGCGGCGGGCATGCCGTAGTCGAGAGTAAGAATTATTCCTTGGTGAATCTGCTGGGCGAGGATGTGGATCCAGGATGAGGCGGAGGGGCGAACCTCGGCGGTGAATCCTTCGATCTCGGGAATTTGCCAGTGGCGAATCTGGGATTGAAGATCGTCAGGCGCGGGAAGATCGATCCAGTTGAACCCTGCTGGGCAGGTGGTGACGAATCGTTCCTGCCATCCGGAAGAGGAGGAATAGCGGACGAGGCGTACAGGAAAACTGTCGAGAAGTTCAGATGAGTAAAAAAAGATAGGGGCGGTGGTAGGCGGTAAGGACGTAATATCTTCGTGCCAGAAAATCTGCGTTGTTTTATGAAACGGTGCGAGGTGGGAGTGTTGTTGGGTGGTGAGGGGGGGGAGGGGCTCGAGGAGATGGAGTTGAGCGGCGGATAGAAGTTTTGGGTGATGAAGAGAAATAGCGTGGAGAAGATCGTGGGCGAGGAGTCCACGATCGGCGCCTTGCTCGCAAAGCAGGAAAGGGTGGGGTCGACCGAGGGCGGCATGAAGTTCGTCGGCTTGGCGAGCGAGGAGCTGGCCGAGGACGGGGCCGGCGGAGACGGGGGTGAGGAAATCGCCTTGGGTGCCGGTACGGGTCTGGCCTGAGGAGTAGAAGCCATGAAGAGGGTGATAGAGGGCGCTGGCCATGAAGTGATCGAAACGGAGAGGACCGTTTTGCTTAATCTTCTCGTTGAGGAGGAGGGTTAAGGGCGATGCCATGATGGTGGAATCCTAGGTGGATTGATGGGGTGGGGCGAGATTGACGAGTGACTGCGGAGGATTAAGTTGTTGGAAGATGAAAGGGCGAAGCATCTTGTGGTTGGGCATTCTCCTGCCTTTGCAATCGATGGGGCAGACTGAGGTGGGAGCGAGACCTGCGAACATTCCTGATCTGCCTTCGGCCAAAGCGGCCGCCAATCTTCCTGAGGCCGAAGGGGCCTCACCAACTCCGGATTTGTCGGGAGCGATGGAAGGAAGTACGACTTCAATTCCTCAACCCCGACCGCCTGCAGCGGATCCAGCAAAAAGCGGGAGTAAGGATTGGGCGGCGGAAGCGATGATGGAGAAGCAGGCTGCGGCCAAGAAAAAGCAGGCGGAGGATGCGGTGCTCGAGGAGCAGAAGGCGAAGGATGCGGAGGTGACCAAGGCTAAAGAAGCTAAAGAGGTGAAGGAGGCTAAGCAGAAATCGAAAGGGGAGGGCGGTGATCTCTCGCAGGCAGCGGTCTCGAAAGGTGCGGTGGAGGGTTTCAAGCCAATGGATGAAAATAAACTACCATCGGTGACGGGAATGGATGGGGTGAAGCCGAGGGCGATGAGTTCTGGGGATGGGCGAGTGCAACCAGGTTTCGAATCTTTTACAGGGCCCTCTGCAACGGGCCCGTTGGGGAAGGATTATCAGTCGGGGGCAAAGCCGATAATGCCCCCAAGCGGAGGGAGTGATACGCGGTTGGCGTCGGCCTCGAAGATGCCTGAGGCTCCATCGGGTGGGTACAGGAGACTTTCGCAGGATCCGTACACGATGCCTGCGGGGAGTGAGGATAAGAAGAAAGTTGCGGCTCAGCCCAAGCCTAATCTGCAGGCGAAGAATCCCCCTGCGGGGAATCCTTTAACTCCAGGAGCTCCTGCGGGGTATGCCCCTTACGACAATGCACGAATTGTGCCTGATCCACGCTCAAGCCGGAGATTTTGAGCCAGGAAGATTTTGCGAAGAATCCGCTAAGGACGGGATGATTTCGGAGGGGAGTTAGCGTTTGCGGAGAAGTTCGAGGCGGCAGGAAAATCCGCCCAGATCGACGGTTTGCTGAAATTCGAGGCGGAGGGAGGAGGCGGGAGGTTTGATTCGAAGGGGGTTAATCCAGACTAGGCGACCGCCTGGGCGTAGGGCGATTGTGGCCACGACAAAGAGTTCTTCCAGGAGACCACGGAGATTGGGAATAGGAACGCGTTTGCCGAGTGGAGGGTTGGTGATCATGAGGCTGACGCTGGCTGGACCCCAGTTGGGGATGGTGGTGAATTCACGAAAATCGCGCGCGACGAAATCAGCGCGGATACCAGGGAAGAGGGCGGCGGCCCAGTTGGCGCGAGCGGCGGCGGTGGCGTCGGGGCTGAGATCGGTTCCCAGAATACGGCTGACGCCGGTCAGGCGGACGCGTTCGATGAGTTCGAGTCCAGAACCGCAGAAAGGGTCCCAGACGGTTTCGTCGGCATAGGGGCCTGCGAGGCGGGCCATGGCGGCAGCGAGGGGAGGATGGGAGGCGGCAGGGACATCTTGCAAACGGTAGGGGAAACGCGGGTCGGGAGAAATTCGTGGGCGAAGTTCGACAAAATCGCCACCTGGGCTGGGTTGGACTTCGACGACCCAAGGAGCCTCGCGGGAATCGTTGAGAAGATCTGGGCAGAGGGTGTAGGCCCGTTGAGCGACTTTGAGAATGGCTCCGCGTTGATGTCCTTTGGCGACAAATTCGAGGCGGTAGCGGATGGGACCTGCGGTGAAGGCTTGCAAAATGCGGCGACTGAGTGGGGAGGTGATTAGGGTGGCGAGGGTCTCTTCCGCGGTGCTGGCTGAGCTGGGAGGTAAAGTACCGAGAAGAAAGGAAAGAGTAGAAAAACAGCGGAAGGCAAAGAGGTCGCTGAGTCGAAAGGAGGCGGTGGGGGCTAGGGTGAGGAGGCCGGGACGGATTTCCATAATACGAAAGAGGGCACCCGAATCTTTAATTTCTTGGGATAGGATGGGTTCGAGGCCAGTGCGGCAACGGAGGTGGATGCGGGCCTGAGTGGGTTCAGGCAAAGGAACATCGAGTCGAATGGTTGAAGGCTTTTGTTGCCGGGCGAGGTTGGCTTTAGCGCGTTGTTCGGTGAGTGGGGGAAGTTGGGTTCCTTCCGCGCGGATGAGGTCGAGAGTGGCGGAGCCGCCGATTTTACTGAGAGCTTGGCCGAGAAACTTTTTTTCGCGGTCGACAGGCGTTCTTTGTAGGAGGGCAAGAAGTTCACGTTCCTCGGTCCGGCCCGCACCGATTTTTGGGAGAGCGGCCATGGCGTAGCGTCGGATCTTTTCTGAGGGATCTTGCAGAAGGGAGAGTAGCCAGGTGCGAACGGTATCTTTGAGGTCGGGTTGTTGGTTCTCGGCGAGACCGGCACCGACGGCGCGAATGACGGCAACGCGTTGGATACGGACTTCAGGAGAGGCTTGATTAAAGCGGGGGACTTCCTCTTGCCAGAGGGTGAGCCAAGGAAGAGCACGGAGTTCGCGGTAGAGCTTCTTAGTGGGCATAGCGGATTTATTGGCCATAGAAGGAAAGGAGCATCGGATTGATCGGGGTGAAGGACAAGGGGGAAAGGAGGGGCGGGGGGAGTCGTCAAGGTATGATAAGAAATTATTAATAATAATTTACCCTAGGACAGCTATTGTCCAAGTGAGGATGTCAGGGTGTTTCCATGAAAGCCGCCAAAGAGTTGTTTGATCCCGAGAAGAGTGGCGCCATCCTTGAAGAAATGCGCGTGGAGCTGATCACTACGGGTTCGGAGTTGCTCTTGGGGCAGGTATTGAATTCGCATCCAGGTTATCTTTCCTCAAGATTGGCGACGCTGGGGTTGGAATTGGCGCGGCAGACGGCGGTGCCAGATGGGCGGGAGGCGATTGGGGAAGTCCTGGGGGAGGCGTGGGGCAGGGGCGGGGTGATTATAGTGACGGGTGGTTTGGGTCCGACTTCGGACGATATCACGAGGGAAGTGGTGGCAGGATTTTTGGGGAAGCCATTGGAGGATCGGCCTGAGATTGAAAAAAAGATATTGGGATATTTTGAGAAGCGGGGGTTGGTGGCGCCTCAGTCGGTCAAAGTGCAGGCAAAGGTTCCGCGAGGAATGGAGGTGATTCCGAATGATGGGGGAACGGCTCCGGGGCTTTTTTGGGAGGAGAAGGGCAAAATGTTGGTGGTGTTGCCGGGTCCGCCTCGGGAGTTGGCGCCGATGTTTGAGAAGTATGTGGAGCCGCGGTTACGTTCGTACGCGCGTCCTGCGGAAGGAATGAGGGTGGTGCGGGTGACGGGGATTGGGGAATCGGCAGTGCAGGAGAGGTGTGAGGAAGAGTTGCGGCGGTTGGGTTTTTCGGCGGTGGGTTACTGCGCGCGGCCTGGGGAGGTGGATGTGCGGTTGCGGGGGGCGGAGGTGAAGTTGCTGGAGGCAGGGGTGAGGAAGGTGCGGGAGATTTTGGGAGCGGCGGTTTATGGTGAGGGGACGGAAACGATGGAGGAGGTGGTGGTGAGGTTGGCAAGGGGGGCGGGAGTGAAGTTAGCCACGGCGGAGTCGTGCACGGGGGGGTTGGTGGCGAGTCGGATTACGGATGTGGCGGGGGCTTCGGAGGTTTTTCTGGGTGGGTGGGTGACGTATTCGAATGAGGCCAAGATCCGGGATTTAGGAGTATCGGCGGAGAGTTTGGCGAAGTATGGGGCGGTAAGTGGAGCGGTGGCGGGTGAGATGGCGGTGGGGGCGAGAAGGAGGGCGGGGGCGGATTGGGCGGTCTCGGTGACAGGAATTGCGGGTCCTGGGGGTGGAAATGCGAATAAACCTGTGGGGCTAGTTTACCTTGGAATTGCGGGTCCTGAAGGAGTGGAAACTATTGAGAAGAAGTTGGTTCCAGAACGAAAAGTATTCAAGGCAATGGCTTCCCAGGTGGCTCTCGACCTGCTACGAAATAAACTTTTACCGCAACTTTTACCCACATCGGAGGTTTAATCTATATGGCAACTAAAACAACAGACAAAAACGAAAAGACGGAAACCCAAACGAAGAGTGACAGCGCCAAGGTGGCGGAGAAGCGCAACTTGGATCTGGCTCTGCAGTCGATCATCAAAACGTATGGCGAGAATTCGATCATGCGACTGGGTGATGCGGCGGCGAAGCTGAAGATCGCGGTGATCCCCACGGGCTGTTTTACGATCGACCGAGCCTTGGGTACGGGGGGTTTTCCGCGTGGCAGAATCGTGGAGATCTTTGGACCTGAATCATCAGGGAAGACGACGTTGACTCTGACGGCGATTGCCAATGCACAGAAGATGGGGGGGACGGCTGCCTTCATTGATGTGGAGCACGCGTTGGATCCTGGTTATGCGAAGAAGTTAGGGGTGAATATGGATGAACTGCTGGTTTCTCAGCCTGATTCAGGCGAAGAAGCGTTGAACATTGCGGAGACCTTAATTCGATCTAACGCACTGGACGTGGTGGTGTTGGATAGTGTGGCCGCTTTGGTGACGAAGCAGGAGTTAGAGGGGCAGATTGGCGACGTCACGGTGGGTGCGCAGGCTCGGTTGATGAGTGCGGCCATGCGGAAGCTGACGGCACTGATTGGCCGGGCGCGGACGGTTTGCATCTTTACCAATCAGATCCGTGAAAAGATCGGGGTGATGTTTGGTAGCCCTGAGACCACGCCGGGAGGGCGGGCGTTGAAGTTCTACTCGAGTGTACGGGTGGATATTCGACGAATCAGTGCGATCAAGCTTCCTGACGGTACGGTGGTGGGGAATCGCACGCGGGTAAAGATTGTGAAGAACAAGGTGGCGCCGCCATTTACCGAAGCGGAGTTTGATATTATGTATAACGAGGGGATTTCGAAGGCGGGATCTCTGATCGATTCGGCGATTGAGCAAAATGCGGTGGAGAAGAGGGGGGCATGGATTGCCTTTGAAGGCAAGCAGTTGGCGCAGGGGCGCGATGCGGCCAAGGAGGAAATTAAGAAAGATCCGGCCCTCTATGCGAGAATTGAGAAGGCGCTCTTAGCGAAGTTGGCGGAATCGGAAAAAAAGCCTACGGAGAATGACGCAGAGGAGGTGGTTGTTCTCGGGGAGAAGGGAAAATAGCCAATGCGGTCGCAGTGCTTTAGCTGCTGACGGCAGGTTCGACGAGCACAGTGAACTGGTAGGTGCTGCCCTCTCCGCCGAGGATGAGATGGTTTTCCCCAAGGGAAAGGGGGGTGATCATGTGATCAGCCTCGGTGCCGATGGGATGGCCATTGAGTAGGGTACCGAGGGTACTGCCGCGGTCGCGAACCACGATCTCGGCCCCGAGGCGCTCGATGGAGCAGTGGTTGCGGGAAATCTGGTAGGGAAAATTGTCATTCAGGGGAAGGTCGTTGGAGCAAAGAATATCGGCTCCCTCGGTTGCTTGTCGGCGACCGATGCGGTAGGGCAGGCGATCGAGAGTGACGGAGGTTGGGGCTCCAGCCTGACGGGTCTCCTTGCTCTTGGGCGTAAGGGTGATGCGAGGCAGGGGATGCAGGGTTTCGTGGCCACCAGAGTGGAGTCCTTTTTCAATGAGCTGGTGGAGTTGGGAGGAAGGGACTTGTCGCTGCTCCAGTTCACGTCGGAGGAGGTCATTGGTGTTGCGGAGTCGTTCAAAAAAGGAGGAGAGAAAAGGGGCGAGGACACTGGGGTCGCGAAGGAAGAGTTCGTTAAACTCCTCTCCGTTCATGAGGTGAAGGCGGGTAGGTTCAAGTGCGCGAGCGGAAGCGGAGCGGGGTTTATCATCGAGGAGGGCCATTTCGCCAAAGATATCTCCAGGAAGGAGGTGACCGAGAGGGGCATCACCTTGCCCATCGATGTGAATAGAGATTTCGATACGGCCTTCTAGGATCCGAAAAGCCTCAGCGCCTGCCTCTCCTTCGCGGAAGATGATCTCGCCTTGGGCAAAAGACTTTTCACGCATATGAGGCGTAATTGTGAACTGAGCCGCGAAGGGGGTCAAGAGGGACGCGATGGGGGCAAGGATAGATTGGGGTTAGCCAATTTTTTGTTCGAGGGACGCGAGGGAGGGTGGCAAGATGGAGGGATGGTTGAGGGAGGAGATCGTGGTTTTTTATT
>CAJBOM010000083.1 GCA_903956835.1 uncultured Verrucomicrobiota bacterium | reverse complement strand
GATCTTCGGGGCTTCTCAAGCCACTGTTCTGGTCGAAGAAAATTTTAATTTTACAGGGGCCTTAACAGCGAACGGCTGGACTGCTGTTAGCGGTGTAGGCACTTTCGTTATTAATTCAGTTTCACCTGGATTGACGTATACTGGTTTTCCGTCTTCAGGTATCGGGAACGCCGCATCGGTAACTGGCAATGGGGAAGATTTAACAAAATTGTTTACTACGGCTAACTCAACAGGAGAACTCTACACTTCCTTTTTAATAAATGTCGCAAGTTCTTCAAGCACAGCTGGAGATTACTTCTATGCCCTTTACTCGGGAAGCGGTTATATCGGACGAATATACATCAGGCAGAGTGGGTCAGGATTTAACTTCGGATTAGTCAAGAACAGCAGTACATCATCGACGCTTACTTGGGATTCAGCTGTCAGAACATTCAACACTACCTATCTTGTGGTACTTAAATTAACCCGTAATTCTGCACTTACAACTGACGATGTTGTGTCATTGTGGATTAATCCCACGTTAGGTTCGGCCGAGTCCGCAGCCCTTTTAACTAACAATTCTGGTCCAGATCACTCTGTTGCAATAGACCGTATCGCAATTCGTCAAAGCGCTGCCACTCCTATTTCAAAAATCGATTCTATTTTAGTTGGCACCACTTGGGCTGATGTGACGCCTTCTGCTGCCACAGCCACATCCCCCGTGGTTAGTTCATTTTCTCCCGCATCGGGCAAGGTTGGTGATGCAGTGACGATTACGGGATCCAATTTCGGAAGTAGCCCAACCGTAAAATTTAATGGGGTTGTGGCTTCATCTCCCGCCGTGACAGGTGGTACGAGCATTGTTGTAAATGTTCCTACAGGTGCGACGACGGGTGCAATTTCCGTCGAGGTGACAGGTGAAACGACTGGGACTAGCGCGACGAGCTTCACGGTGCTAGCTCCGAGCATCACCACACTTTCTCCCGAAGCGGGTTTAGTCGGAAACACAGTCACGATTTCTGGAGTTAATCTGGCCACAGCTACCTCTGTGACTTTTACTGGTGCAAGTGGGACGATTGTAACAACTCCGAGTGCCGCCACTGATACCTCGATCACTGTAACCGTGCCGGCAGGAACAATTAATGGAAACGTCACAGTAACGACGGCGAGTGGTTCCAGTTCAGCAAGATTCCGTTCTCTTCAGCCATTAACTTTGCCTTATGGACCGGAAACGTTTAGCAGCGGATTAGGAAACTGGTTTTTTTACAGCGCGGCGGGGGCGAAAGATTGGGGACTTGGAACGGTGGGCACTCCAGTCAACACGTTCATTACAATCAATGGATTCGATTCTTCGGTCGGTGCAGTGGCAGCAGATGATTGGGCGATCATCGGCCCTCTTGATTGCAGTGCAGCCAATTCATTTGTGGCGGATTTTAATATTCAGAAATCTTTCACCAATAGTAGTGATGATGAAATAAAGTTAAGGGTTTCCGGAAATTATTCGGGCATTGGGAATCCTGCTTCCTCAACCTGGTCGGATGTGCCTTTCACGAAGCCCGTTACTGTAGGAAGTACAACCTCAAGCACGGCCTTTACTCCGGTTTCAGTGTTTCTTCCCTCGTCTTTGGCGGGAAGCAGTTCGGTTTATATCGCGTTCTATTTCAAGCCGAGCGCGACAACCACGGGAGCTAGTGCGACATGGCGAGTAGATGAATTCAAGGTCACCGGCAACACAAAGCCTTTACTCAGTATTACAGCTCCTCTGACAGTAGGTGAAACTGCGCCTAGTCAAACGGGTGTGGTGTCCATCGCTTCCGCGATAAGCAGCAACTTAGACGTCACAGTCACGAGTAGCGATGCTACAGAAATTTTAGTTGGCCAGATTGGAGGAAGTGTTGCGGCTTCTACGGTAGTCACTATTCCTGCTGGAAGCACTTCAGCTAATTTTAAGATAAGCCCAGCTGTCGATGGGGCAGTCGATGGCAATCAAGCTGTCACACTGACCGCTGCAGTAGTCGATGATAGTTACATTAGCGGGACGGCATCGGTGTCGGTACTTGATGTGGATCGGGCAGGCACTTCCTTGAGTAGTGCAGGGTTTACAGAAGTATTTAGCTCAATGGGAACCGCAGGACCATTGCCTACAGGCTGGTATATTACGTCTACAGCAGGATCAACCTATGAGAATATTACAACCGATGGGTGGGGTGGCACAGCAACGGGTGTGAAAACGGCCCCAGGAATTCTGGGTTATCAGCATACGGGCAACACAGGTACGGTAACCCTGACTCTGAGTTTGCAGAACAACACAGGCTCACCGATCACTGCTTTGACGGTAAACTTTAAGGGCAGGGCGGCTCGGTTGACTGAGACACGGAAGCCAGTGTTCAGTGTGGTTGTGGCGGGTCAGGCGAATCCAGGGCTGGCTTACGACACAGGTTACGGAGACAACTATCAGATGAGTGGGGGGACCACAGGACTGAATATCCCAGTTGGTGCACTTTTTCAGATAAGTTGGGCTTCCGATCGCGATCTAAGGAACGGCGGGACATCCCAGCAGATCGGGTTGAGCGATGTGCAGGTAGCGACAGGATTTACACCGACTGCGCCTTCGTTGGGCGGTGTCACGGTGGATCCAACTTATATTGCCGACACGTCGGCCAGTTTGGAGGGCAGGGTGACCAGCGATGGTGGCAGTACGGTAACTGAATCAGGCTTTGTATACTGTCTGACATCGCAGAGTAGTAATCCCACGATTGGTGGAACTGGGGTTGTGCAAAAGGTGTTTCCGACGCCTGGAATTGGAAGGCTGGACGATGAGGCCACTCCTTTGCTGCCATCGAGCAGCTTTACGGTGCGGGCCTATGCGATTAATTCGATCGGAACAAGCTACTCCGCTCCAGCGAGCTTTACGACGATGGCCCCGAATCCAGAGTTCACCTCAGGGTATACGCAAAACTTCAACGGATTTCAGAGCATGACGACGATACCAGCGGGATGGAAATGTATCTCAACTGGAGGAGCGAATAGTTACATAGCTAGTTGGCCTTCGGCGAGTGCTTCAGCTGGTTTCTATGGAGAAACAAATCGCCCTGGGGTTCTCGGATTTACCCACACATCAACCTCAAGCAACAATATCAATACCCTTACCTTGGTGAACCGAAGTGGGGGTACGTTGACTAGCCTCTACGTTTCTTACATGGGGGAAGTTACTCAAACCAACAATGAACGATGCCCGTCTTGGGTGGTGAATTCCACGGATGCGAATGGTACAACTGAGGTGACGGAATTGGCCTACAGCACTCTCGGTGGAACCAATGCAACGAAGACAGCACAGATTACTGGGCTAAGTATTGCGAATGGTGCTACCTACAGCCTGAGCTGGACCTCGGATCGCGGATTGGTGCAAACCAATGGTAGCTCTAGAAGAATCGGGATTGGGTTTGTGCAGATCGCGACAACCGCGGCCGCGATCGTTAGTAATGCGCCTGTGGTTTCAAGTCCTGCCACCCTATCTGCCACAGTGGGTGTGCCAGTGAGTTACCAGATTGAGGCCAGTGAATCTCCCACTGGTTTCTGGGCCCAAAATATTCCGTTAGGGCTTACGTTGAATGCGAGTAACGGAGTGATCAGCGGAACCCTGTTAAGCACCAATGCGACCGCCTCAACCATGGTGGTGACGGCTTACAATGCGGCGGGAGTTGGGAATCAGAATGTGGTGCTAACGGTGGACGTACCGGTAAAAACCACTCCTACGCTTACGGTGGCTCCAAGCGCCTCGCCAATTACGGTGGGTCAGGCTTTGAGTGCTTCCACCCTGACGGGTGGCTCGGCCAGTGAGGCGGGGGCTTTCGCTTGGACGACGCCGAGCGAGGTGCCTGCAGTGGGAACGCCGAGCTATGAGGTAACCTTTACGCCGACCGATACGGTGAATTACAACACATTTACCACCATGGTGAGTGTGACGGTGAATCCGGCGGGGAGTACGTTTGCGGGAGCCTACCCAGGAAAGATTATGACCGATATAGCGCCGAATGGGCTGAGCTATCTGGCTAACTATGGGTTTGGCGGGAGTGAGGGCACTACGCCTACCTTGCCAATTATGGACAACAGTGATTCGGCAAAGTTGAAGCTGATTGTGGTTTTCCGGACCGATGATTCTTCCCTCAGTTTAGGTGGGCAGACGACTACGGATCTGGCTTTGGCTGGCAGTTGGAGCACAAGCGGAGTGTCGGTCGATCCTTCAACAGACGCGTCTCCCGTGCCAGCGAATACCACCCGCAAGGTGATCAGTGTGGATCGAGTGTCATCGGAGCCGAAGAGGTTCCTCCGAGCGACTATCACGAAGTAGGGCGACACTGCTTCGCTCAGTCTCGGGGCTCTTTCGTTTTTAGGAAGGGGATTGCTTACGCGAAGCCCCGACAAGCCCCGGCAAGAGCCCCGACTCCGGTCGGGGCAGGTACGGGGCGGGCGGGGAATTTCGAAATTCGAAATGCGGAAATTGGAGAGTGTGAGGTGAGAATGTGGTGTTGTGGTGTGGGGTTTGAGTGTATCGATCGGCTGACCAAGCCTACTACGTCCCGCATGCACGGGACTTCGAAGGCCAGGGGGTGGTCAGCCCTACCGAGCGTTGTAGTTTGAGGTAGGGCCGATGGTCTCCATCGGCCATGACGCGGTTTGACGGCGGGATTATGAGGAATAAGATGGGAGAGTGAACTTAAAAGTAGTGGTCGAGAAAGGGGAAGATGGATTTTTCGTGGCCAGATGTTTATCGCTAAAAAGTTGCTGGTCACAGGGTAAGACGCGGGAGGAGGCCTTGCAGGGAATTCGCGAGGCGATTGATCTGTATCTGGAACCGACCGAGGGAGAGGTCTTGGCTCACAGTGCCAAAGAGGTTGTTGAATTGAGCGTGTGAAAGTTCCTCTTCTCTCTGGAAAAGAGGTTCTGTCCGCTTTGGTTCGTTTGGGGTTTCGGGAGATGCATAGGAGGGGAAGTCACGTCAAGATGGAGCACGCAGACGGGCGGCGCCTAGTTTTTCCATTTCATCCAGAGGTAGACCGATACACTTTGAAGGGCGCCCTACGAGATGCAGGAGTTGATTTGAAAGAATTTATGGATGTTTGTTGAATGTTTGATTTTTTTACGTCCTTTCCAGTTTTGGAAAGGACTAGGACGACCGAGACGGTCGTCCGTACCTAGGTTTGGAGTGAGGGGTTTGAGCGCAGGCGACCTCGGAGATGTCGCCGCTACCTAGGTTTTGGGTGAGGGGTGTTGAGTGCGTCAATCGGCTGACCAGGCCTACTACGTCCCGCATGCACGGGACTTCGAAGGCCAGGGGACGGTCAACCCTACCGAGCGTTGTATTTTGAGGTAGGGCAAGGGAGGAATTGCTCACGCGAATGGTTATCGGAATGTGTGAAGGTGGGAAAGTGAGAATGTGGTGTTGAGGCGAGGAGTTTGAGCGTAGGCGACCTCGGAGATGTCGCCCCTACCTAGGTTTTGAAGTTAGTAGCGGACTTTGAGGAGGTAGAGACCTTCAGCGCCCTACTTCGTCCCGCGGTTACGGGACTTCGAAGGGCTGAGAATTTAGTATTTTACGCGTAAAAGATATAAGCCTTCGGCGGGGGCGGTGGCGGGGGCGGTGGAGCGGGAGTGGGCGTGGAGGATTTTTTTGAGTTCGGCGGGGGTGAGTCGGCCTTGGCCGATTTTTACAAGAGCGCCGACAAGGTTGCGGACCATACGGTAGAGGAATCCATCTCCATCAAAGGTGCACTCCAAAACACCGCCGTTTTTCTTGACGATGCGGATGGAGCGGATTTTTCGGATGGTGGATTTGCGTTGGTAGCCTGGGTTGGAGGTGAAGGAGGCGAAGTCGTGTTTGCCTGTGAGAATTTTGGAAGCCTTGCGCATGGCGGGGAGGTTCAGGGGGCG
>CAJBOM010000082.1 GCA_903956835.1 uncultured Verrucomicrobiota bacterium | reverse complement strand
TAGGGTTCGCGTCCTTAACCCCTTAATCCCTAATCATCCCCCCTTTCCGACCTTTGCGGCCTTGGCGTGAGCAATCCACGCGTGAGCGTGTCCCGCAACCGCGGGGAAACATCCAAAATCAGAAATTCTCCTCCCCCCTCTTTTCCCATAATCTCCCCCCATGACTCCTTGGTCTCTGCCCATCCCCGCTCTCATCTATGGCGCAATTCTTTTAGCCTCCGCCCTCGCCTTTCTCCTTTTCGGTGGCTTTGCCCGCCTCCGCTCTCTTTTCCAGTCCCAACCCCACAGCCCATCACCTTCCCTCAATATCGCGACCCTGCCTATGCTCATCGGCGCATCTCTTCTCGGTTTGTGCGCTTGGCTCGCCACTCCTCTTCTTCCGGGAACCGCCCTCGCCGTCGGCATTGTCCTCACCACTCTTAGCGGCCAAAAACCACTCATCCTCTGGGGCCTCCATCGGTCCCACCCACTTCGCGATCTCGGCTTTTCCCTCGCAACCATGCTCACTCTTTTTTTTCCTATCCTTTTCCTACTTCTCCTCAGCACAGGTTTTTATCTAGCCCTTCATCTTCCTTTCGAACCCCAACCCGCCATGACCCGCTTCCTCGAAGCACGCGACGCTAAAACCCTCCTCCCTTTCCTTACCTACGCCCTCATCATCGCCCCCATCTGGGAGGAAATCTTCTTTCGTGGCACTCTCTTTCCTTGGCTCACCTCCCGCTTTTCCATCACCCAAGCCCAGTGGCTCTCCGCCCTCGCTTTCGGTGCAGTCCATCTCCACGGCCCCACCCTCATCCCCCTCACCCTCCTCGGCGCCACTCTCGCAGGTGTCTATCGAACAAAAAATAGCCTCGTGCCCTCCATTCTTCTCCACTCTCTTTTCAACGCCAACACCTGCATCCTACTTCTCCTCTCTCGCCCCCCCCTTCCATGAAAAAACTTCCACTCTCCTCCGAAGACCTCTGGATCCAACGCTGGACCTCCTCCCTCTCTCACCAACCCTCCGCCAACTTGCGGCATGGAATCGGCCACGACTGTGCCGTCCTCTCCTCATTTTCTAAAAATCTCGATCTCGTCCTCAAAACCGATGCCGTTGTCGAAGGCATCCACTTCACCCGCTCCACTCCCGCCTCCCTCATCGGACGCAAAGCTCTCGCCCGCCCCCTCAGTGATCTCGCCGCTGCCGGAGCCACTCCCCGAGCCGCCCTCCTCACCGTAGGTTGCCCTAACCCCCGCTCTGCCCAGCGTCTACGCCAAGCCTATCGCGGACTCTCCCTTCTCGCCAAAAAACTCCGCCTTCCCATCGTCGGTGGCGAAACCATCCGAACCCGCCAACTCCTCCTCTCCGTCTCCCTCCTCGGCACCGTAGCAAAACACCACTCCCCAAACCGCTCCGGTGCCCGCCCAGGACATCTTCTTTTCGTCACAGGAAAACTCGGTGGCTCTTGGCCCCGCCGCCATCTCACCTTTACCCCACGCCTCCCCGAAGGCCAATGGCTCGTCCGCCACAAATTCCCCTCCGCTATGCTCGACCTCAGCGACGGACTCGGCGCCGATCTACCTCGCCTCGCCCGCGCCTCCCGCATCGGATTTAAAATCCACCCAGACCAAATCCCCCTCTCTCCCCGTGCCACTCCCAAGCTCGCCTTCACCCGCGGCGAGGATTACGAACTCCTCTTCTCTATTCCTAAAAACCGCGTTCCCTCCCTCCTCCGCCGCTGGCCCTTCTCCACTCCCCTTACCCTCATCGGCCACTGCCTCCACCCCCGCCAAGGCTATCACACAAGCGGCCTTCCCCTCCTCGGCTATGACCACCTCCGCTAAACTTTCCCCAGACACAATCTGCGCCGACGCCACCGCCACCCGCGCTCACGCCGCCCGCCATCTCCCTCTCCTTCCTGCTGGCACTATCCTCCGACTCCACGGCCCCCTCGGAGCGGGAAAATCCGAATGGGTCCGTGGCCTCGCTCATGCCCTCGGCGTTTTAGGCGAAATCCCTAGCCCCACCTTCACCCTCTGCCAACCCATCCATGGCGGTCGGCTCCTCCTCGAACACTGGGACCTTTATCGCCTTGAAAATGCTCGCGACTGGATCTCCCTCGGTTGGCCTGACTGCCTCTACACCGTAGGACTCGTCGCCGTCGAATGGCCTGAACGCTACCCCGGACCTTGGCCCGCCCAAACTCTCGATCTAACCCTTACCCCCCAATCCGACGGCTCCCGACTTCTATCTTGGACTTAATGCCGGAAGTGCCGTCGCCCCGTAAACATCATCGCCACCCCCATCCGATCCGCCGCCGCAATTACCTCTGGATCCTTCACGCTCCCCCCGGGCTGAATTGCCGCCGTCGCCCCCGCTTTTGCCGCCGCTTCCAATCCGTCCGCAAAAGGGAAAAATGCATCCGAAGCCACCGCACTCCCCTTAAGATCCAACTTCGCTTGCCCAGCTTTCCATACCGCAATCTGCGAGGAGTCGATCCGCGACATCTGACCCGCCCCAATCCCTAGCGTCCGATCTTCCGCCGCATAAACAATCGCATTCGACTTCACCTGCCGGACGATTTTCCATGCAAACCGCATCGCCCTCATCTCCAAATCGGTCGGCTTCCTTTTCGTCACCACCTTCCAAGACGTTTCATCATCCCCCGCCCCATCACTCTCCTGCACCAGCAGCCCACCACCCCGTACGCTCCGCATCTCGTACCCCCCCACTGCCTTCTCACGATTTTCGATTAATCGCAGATTCTTTTTCGCCTGCAAAATCTTTAAAGCCGCTGGCGTAAAAGAGGGTGCCAATATTACCTCGCTAAAGATTTCCGCAATCGCCTCAGCCGTCTCCCCATCCATCTCCCGGTTCGCCGCAATGATCCCCCCAAAGGGCGCCTGCCGGTCCGTGGCATAAGCCTTCTCCCAAGCCACCCGCAAACTCTCCCCTGTGCCCACCCCACAAGGATTCGTGTGCTTCAGAATCGCCAAGGTCGGAGCCGATCCCCGAAACTCCGCGATCAAACCCGCCGCCGCACTCAGATCCAAAACATTATTATAAGAAAGTTCCTTCCCATGGAGCTGATTGAAGGAATCCAAAAATGATCCGTAGAGAGCCGCCTTCTGATGTGGGTTTTCCCCATACCGCAAAGACTGCGCCCTCACCCGTAGCAATCCCGCCGTCTCTTGCAACACCGGTTGCTCAGGCTCTGCTCTCTGAGTCAAGTAGGCCCCAATCAAATGGTCGTAGTGCGAAGTATGCCGAAAAACCTTTGCCGCCAACCTCCTCCTCGTCGCCAAAGTCGT
>CAJBOM010000081.1 GCA_903956835.1 uncultured Verrucomicrobiota bacterium | reverse complement strand
CAGAGTTTGTCTATGTGCCGACAGCGGATCAGGTGAGGGCGATTGCTGAAACTAAGGCGGATATGGAGCGGGCACGACCGATGGATCGATTGATTTGTGGTGACGTGGGATATGGAAAGACGGAGGTGGCGATTCGGGCGGCATTTAAAGCGGTGATGGGCGGTAAGCAGGTGGTGGTGTTGGCGCCGACGACGGTTTTGGCTCAACAGCATACGCGGACCTTACGGGAACGTTTTGCAGACTGGCCGATTGTGGTGGATGAGTTGAGTCGTTTTCGGACGGGGTTGGAGCAGCGGGAAGTTATCAAAGGGGTGGCGGAAGGGAGAATCGATGTGGTGGTGGGGACTCACCGACTCCTTTCGGCCGATGTGGCTTTTCATGATTTGGGTTTGGTAGTGATCGATGAGGAGCAGCGCTTTGGAGTTAAACAGAAGGAGAAGCTCAAGGAGAGGTTTCGCCGGGTGGACTTACTTACCTTGTCGGCTACTCCCATTCCAAGGACACTTTATTTATCGATGTTGGGTGCGAGGGATTTAAGTCAGATCGAGACGCCGCCTTTGGGCCGTCACCCAATTGAAACAGTGGTGGCGGAGTATGATGAACGATTGATCCGGGACTGGATTCGGCGCGAAGTGGAACGTGGGGGCCAGGTGTATTATTTGCACAATCGAGTGGCGGCTTTGCCGATTCTAGCGACAAAGATGCGGTTGCTATTGCCTGGGATCAAGGTGGCGATCGCTCATGGTCAGATGGCGGAGGGAGAGCTGGAGACTGCCATGGGGCAATTCGTGAAGGGGAAAGCGGATATTCTGCTTTGCACAACAATCATTGAAAGTGGTCTGGATATTCCTAATGCGAATACGATCATCTTAGATCGAGCCGATCGGTTCGGGTTAGCGGATCTGTATCAGTTACGGGGAAGGGTGGGGAGAGCGCTGCATCGAGCTTACGCACTTTTGCTGGTGCCTCGAGAAAGGCGGAAGGGGGAGGCTGGGGAGAGGGTGGATGCTTTGAAGGAGCATGGTGGTCTGGGCGCGGGGTATCGGATCGCAATGCGAGATATGGAAATACGGGGAGCGGGTAATCTTTTAGGGACGGAGCAGAGTGGGCACGTAGCGGTGATTGGATTCGAGTTGTACTGCCGTCTTTTGCGTTCGGCGGTGGCGAGGATGAAGAAGGGGGAGTGGCGCCCCCCCCCCGTGGTGTTGATGCGCTTGGATTTTGTCACCTTACGAAGTTCAGAGGTGGGGGATGGAAGAGCGGGGGCGTATGTTCCAGCCGATTATATTCCTGAAGTACGAGAAAGAATTGAGGCTTATCGGTTGGTATCGGAAGCGGGGAGTATTAAGGAAATGGGGAGAATTGGGGTGAACTGGCGGGATCGGTATGGGCCATGGCCGACGGAGATAGGACTTTTACTAGCGCACCATCGAGTTCGGGTTCTGGCGGGACTAGCCGGAGTGACGAGATTGGAGGTGGAGGGGGAGAAGATTCGGGCTTGGAAGGGGATGGAGTTAGAAATGGTGGGGACGAAACTGCCCCGTTTGACCGAGAAGACCGCCCACGATAAGCTGGCTCAACTGGAAGCATGGCTAAGATGATCCCACCCACCCCGCTGGTCCTCGTCTTCGTCATCGGGTGTATGCTGTCATGCAGTTGGGGGCAAAACTCGATCAACAACGGAGTGGCGGCAGTAATTAATAGCGAGGCGATTACGTTTCGAGATGTGCTGGCTCAGACGCAGATGGAGGAGGACGACTTAAAGAACCAGCAGCAAGCGGGTAAAATCACCGATGACGAGAGAAAGGCAAGAATCCGTGAGCGACGAAAAACTGTTCTAGACTCCTTAATTGAAACGCGACTGATTATTCAAGATTACAAGAAAAAGGGCTATAATTTTCCCGCCTACTATTTCGATCGAGAGGAAAGGCAAAGAGTGCGGGATCAGTTCGGGGGAGATCGGCAGGCCTTAGTGAAAACACTGGAAGAAAGAGGGATCACGATGGCGGACTGGAAGAAGAACATTCAAGAAACATTTATTGTGCAGCAGATGAGGCAGATTAACGCGAAGCGCTTTATCACGATTTCGCCACATATGATCGAGGAGTATTATCAGAATCATATTCGAGACTTCTTACAACCCGACCGGGTGAAGTTGCGGATGATCTATTTGGCGCCAGAGAGTAGTACGGAGGTGGAAGCTCAGGCCAAGGAGGTTTTGGCGCAGGTGGAGTCGGGGGTGGACTTCGCGGTTTTGGCTAAGAAGTATTCGGATTATAATCGGGCCGGTGGTGGGCTTTTTATGGATCAAGGCGGTTGGGCCGAGCGGGAAGGTTTGAAGGGAGAGCTTGCGGACGTGGCTTTCAGTTTGCGGCCTGGTCAAGCGAGTGGAATCATTTCTTTGCCCTCTGCGAAGGGCCCGCCTGCGTACTACCTGTTACAGGTTGAGGAGGTTAAGAAAGCTACGGTAACTCCTCTCTCTAGTATTCGTGATGCGATTGAAAGCACTTTGGTAGCGGCGGAGAGCGAGAAGGTACAAAAGGAGTGGATCGAACGTTTGAAACGGGATGCCTATATCGAAAGATTCTTGTGAGAAATTCTTCTGGGGGAGGGAAGAAAACCGCTGTTTTGGGCATTACTCTAGGTGATCCTGCAGGAGTCGGTCCTGAGCTCGTGCGGGAGGCGGTAAGGAGTATTGGTCGTTCGTATCAGTTGAGATTAATTGGCGAATCCGTGGGGGTTCGTGCTGGAAGACCTACTTTAAAAGGTGCTCAGATGGCGATGAAGGCTTTAGAGGAGAGCGTTCGTTTGTTGCGATCGGGTGAGATCGCGGGCGTGGTGAATGGCCCTGTTTCGAAGGAGTGGTTACGACGGGTTGGGTTTCGGTTTCCTGGGCAGACCGAGTTTTACGCGAACGCTTTTGGGATGAAAGGTAGTGAGGTGACGATGCTAATGATTG
>CAJBOM010000080.1 GCA_903956835.1 uncultured Verrucomicrobiota bacterium | reverse complement strand
TAGAGGCACACTCTTTCCCTACACGACGCTCTTCCGATCTGTTAAGGGGTTAAGGGGGTTAGGGGGGCCCTACTGCGCTCCTAACCCGCTTCGCGGAGGAGCTACGAAGGGCGCCCGGGGCGGGCGATTTTTAATTTTGGATTAGAGGAAGGATTGCTCACGCAAAGGACGCGAAGGCCGGGAAGGACTACAGGGGGGGATTTGATTTGGGATGTTGAATTTTTAATTTTTCCCCACGTTCCCGGAACGCGCTCACGCGCGAATGTGGTTTTGGAGTAAACGTGGCGACCTTTGCGGACTTGGCGTGAGAAAGTTTGAAGGTGTTGAAGCTGGCTCAAGGGGGTGAGGGGAGGCAAAATAGGTTGATGGAGACTGAGATCAAAAGGGTGGAGGTGCTGGGGATGGGGTTGATGGCGACCGATTATGCGGGTGGGGTAAAGTTGCTGGAGGGCCTGGCAAAAAGAAAAAAAGCGGGAATGGTGGCCGCCTGCAATACGCACTTAGTGGCGTTGGCACGGCACCAGGCTGATTTCCGAAGGGTGTTAGGGGAGTTTGATCTTCTGCTGCCCGATGGAATGCCGCTGGTCTGGTCGATGCGTCGCAAAGGAGCAGTTTTGGAGGATCGGGTCTATGGACCGTACTTCATGCTGGAGGCGCTGAGGATGTTGCCTCGACCATGGAAGCACTTCTTTTTTGGTGGGACGAAAAGTTGTCTGCGAGAGTTGTCGATAGCCGTAAGGCAGGCTCAACCCGATGTGGAGATTGTGGGAACGTTATCGCCGCCGTTTCGGGCTTGGACGGAAAATGATGAGGAGGGTTTTGCGGAGGTGATTAGGAAATCGGGCGCGGATTTTATTTGGGTGGCGCTGGGGGGGGGTCGGCAAGAAAGGTGGATCGAAAAAAATCTGAAGCGGCACAGCAGGGGGGTTTTTCTGGCGGTGGGAGATGCTTTTGAGCTGTTGGCGGGAAGAAGGGCCTTTGCGCCTGCGGCGATGCAGAAATACGGGCTGACGTGGTTGTATCGGTTATGGCAAGAGCCGAGGCGAATGTTTCCGCGGTATTTCAAATTTAATAGTTTGTTTCTTTACTATACTTTTCTGGATCGGTTGCTGGGGGTGACGCCGAGGCCGTCGGACATGCCGAAGTCTGGGAAGCAGACGATCGCCTTTTTGGGGTGTCGAGGGGTGCCTGCGAGGTATTCGGGATTTGAGACGTTGGTGGAGGAGTTGGGGGCGAGGTTGGCGGGGAGGGGGCACGCGGTGACGGTCTATAATCGGGCGCATCTCTATCCTGATCGGCCGAGGGAGGTGCGCGGGATGCGGATCGCGTATTTGCCGAGCTTGCGGACGAAAAGTACGGAGACGATTAGTCATACGTTGCTAGCGGTGATTCATGCGGCGGTGCGGAGGTTTGATGTGGTGTATTTATGCGGGGTGGGGAATGCAGCGTTGGCGGGGATTTTAAAATTGGCGGGCAGTAAGGTGATTGTGAATGTGGACGGGGACGATTTTCGAAGGTTGAAGTGGCATCCGTTAGCGAAGGCGTGGCTGAAGTTGAGTGAGAGGTGGGCAACGAAGTTAAGTGATGTGGTGATTGCGGATAATCACACGGTGATGGAGAGGTATGAGCGGGAGTATGGATTTAAGACGACCTATCTTTCCTATGGGACGCCGGAAAGGCCGAAGGAGAGTGGTCAGGAGACGTTAAAGTTGTTTGGGTTGAAAGCGGGGGAGTATGTGTTGTACGCGGGGAGATTGACGCCTGAGAATCGGCCCGATTTGTTAGTGAAGGCGTATGGGAAGGTGGCGGGGGATTGGCCGTGTGTGGTGGTGGGGGGGGCGGGGTATGAGGTGGAGTACGGGTTGAGCTTGCACCAGATGGCAGGGGCAAAGGTGAAGTTGGTTGGGCCGATTTATGGGGAGGGGTATCGGGAGTTGAGTGCGCAGTGCGGGATTTTTGTTTTGCCAGGGACGGTGGAGGCGACTCGGTTGGTGCTGTTGGACCAGATGGGATTTGGAAGCGCGATTGTCTATCACGATTGCGCGGCGACGCGGGAGGTGATCGGGGAGGCGGGCGTATCGTTTGGAGGGGAGAATCCTGAGAAGGACTTAGCGAAAAAGCTGAGTGGGTTGATCGCAGATCCTGGGGAGAGGGAGAAGTTGAGAAAAGCGGCGAGGGAGAGGGCGGAGAAGAGCTATAGTTGGGAGAAGGTGACGGATGCGTATGAGGGGATACTGAAGGGGCTGAGTGTGAGGAGGGAAGAGAGGGGTTAAGCCCCGACGCCGGTCGGGGCAGGCCCCGACAGGAGTACGGGGCGCAGACGCGGGAGATTTTTAATTTCGGATTTCGGAATTCGGAATTCGAAAAGCGAAAAGCGAAAAGCGGAAAGCGGAAGGGGAATTAGGGGTTAAGGGGTTAAGGAGTTAAGGGGGTGCGACTTGGGCAGCACATTTTTAATTTTGGATGTTTAATTTTTGATTAGAGAAGAGATTGCTCACGCAAAGGCCGCAAAGGGCGGGAAGGACTACAGGGGGGGGGTGAAGGAAACCGACGGGAGAAGGCGGAGGACGGAGGACGGAGGACGGAGGAGGAATTGGCCCTACTACGCTCCTAACCCGCTTCGCGGAGGAGCTCCGAAGGGCGCCCGAGGCGGGCGATTTTGGATGTTGAATTTTTAATTTTGGATTAGAGAAGGGATTGCTCACGTCCCGCATTCCCGGGACGCGCTTACGCGCGGATGTTGAATTTTTCCCCGGGGTTGCGGGACACGCTTACGCGTGAATTTTTGATTAGAGAAGGGATTTAGGCAAAGAGGGAGGCGTGCAGTTTTTGGAGACAGTCATTCAAGGTTTGCAGGACAGAGGTTGAGTCTGTGGGGTGCAGTCGCCCGACGATTTTGTGGATGAGTCTTTGATCGATGGAGCCTAGTTTAGCAAGTTTGATGGTGGACGGTCGTGGCAGGCCAGATGTAGCCCACTGGGTGATGGAAATATCGGTTGGGGGGGATGCGGGCTGGGTGGTGATGCGTGCAAGGAGCAGGTCTTGCTGGTCAAAGTGTAGGACTAGGCCTGGGCGACGTTTATATCCCTGTAAATCGGAGTAGGGAAAGTTTACGGAAACAATGTCGCCGACTTTAAAGCTGGTTATAGACGGCATCGTCGGAGGAGTCGTCGGTAAAAAAGTTTTCTAAGGAGGCACGTTGCCACTCGAGGTCTTCCGGCTTACGCCCGATGAGGCTGGGCAAGTCGCGGTAAAGTTGGAGGCGTTGGGGGAGAGGTAAAGCTTCGATGGCGATTTCGATTTCCTGTACCGTGCTCATCCTTTGACGTTATCGGGGGGCGAAAATTCGTCAACCCAAGGGTAGGGATTGCTCACGCCAAGGACGCGAAGGGATACAGGGGGTGGTGAAGGAAACCGACGGGAGAAGACGGAAGACGGAGGACGGAAGACAGAGGGTGGAGGAAAAGTGGGTAATTCCCACTTGTGGGTTAGTCGGACAGTGGTAAGGTGGGGGAATGAGAGGTAGTCCTGTAAAAGATTCTGGGTTTGAGCTGGTGAATGAGGTGTTGAGGCCTGATGCGAAGAAGCGTTTAACGTTGGGGCACGCAATCGGTGGGGTGGATATGGCTTATAATGTTTACAGAAATCGGTTGGGTCAGATTGTGTTGGACCCGGTAAAGGCGGTCTCTCTTTCTGAAACATGGCTATTTGAGAATGCTGGGGCGTTGGCATCGGTGAAACGGGGATTGGTGGATTCGGCCAAGG
>CAJBOM010000079.1 GCA_903956835.1 uncultured Verrucomicrobiota bacterium | reverse complement strand
CGGGTTGATGTAATGATCGGTGAAGACGCCAAGTACTTGGCGAATCCCGGCGCTGGCTATAACAATACTCAACAAGATTCGAACTATCTGTTCCTCGAACAGGCCTTTGTTCAACTCCGTGCCCCAGTAGGCAACGGCTGGGACTTCAAGGTTGGTAAGTTCGCATCGATCCTCGGATATGAAGTGATGGAACGGCCCGCCAACATGAACATCACCTACGGATTGCTCTACAACCAGTTCCCCTTCTGGTACACAGGTGTTCTCTCGTCCTACAAGTTTGACGAGTACCTCGACGGCAAGCTGGGTGTAGCCAACGGGGCGAACAGCGACAACAACACCACCACATCCGGTGGCAGTGACGGTGTTGCATTGCTGGCCTCACTCAACGTGACTGCCCCTGGTGGCAATGCGAACTGGAGCCATAACTTCGAGTACAGCACAGCCAGCGAAAACAATACGGGTTCAAACCCGACTGCCGCTAATGGCAACAACACGACACAGAACGCCTTGCCTGTCGAAGCTGGATCGACTTCCGCTGCAGGTGGCGCCTGGACACTTATTTATAACTCTTGGGGCAACTGGGCTCCTAAGTTCGCCAATGACAAGCTCCTTCTTGCCTTCGACACCGTCCTCGGCAACACCGCTGGTGCGAATGGACAAAACAGTGGCACCGATGCAAAAAATAACACGACCTGGTGGGGTGCGTCGGCCTATGCAAAGTACCAGTTTAACGACTGGTTCTCCCTTGCGAGCCGTGGTGAGTACTTCGGTGGTGACAACATCGCAAAAGTCAGCACCACAACTGCTAATACTCAGGGTGGTCTGAGTTGGTGGGAGTATACGATCACTGCAGGTTTCAACGTGATCGATAACGTTCTTCTCCGTGCTGAGTATCGCTTGGATTGGGGAACGAATATCTCTGGTTCGTTCAACCAGTCGCAAAATAGTGCCGGCCCGGCTCACTACGCGGGTGCGGAAGTTGTCTACAGCTTCTAAAGAATATTTAGAGCAGAGTTAGTTTAGAAACCCCTCGGACGAGAGTGATTGCTCGTCCGGGGGGTTTTCTTTTTTAGTGATTAGCCCCGCATACCCGCCCCTGGCCCATTCGATTCACGCCTCCGGCTTGGCTAAATATTTTCGCTTACGCGACGGAATTGGCCCCCGCCCGATTGGGTTTCTCATTCCATGAGTGAAAAGACATTCGTTTGAGCGGGCAAACTGGTCGCCCTACCTAGGCCTCCTCCATCGAATCCCGCAACTCACTTTGACTAGACACCTGTAATTTCCTCATTAAAATTTCGCTATATGCATTTTTTGAGCTTATTTAAGCCCTCGAACCTTGCCAAAGACATGCCTGCTGGGCTTGTCGTATTTCTAGTAGCTTTACCCCTCTGCTTGGGGATCTCTCTTGCCTCAAATGCGCCACTCTCTGCTGGAATTATCGCCGGTATTGTCGGGGGCCTGGTCGTTGGCGTTCTCAGTGGCTCGAGTACCAGCGTAGCTGGGCCAGCGGCTGGCTTAACCGCGGTAATCGCTGTGCAAATTACCGAGCTAGGGTCATTTGAAGCTTTTCTCGTTGCCGTTATGCTTGCAGGAGTTCTCCAGATCATTTTCGGCTTATTGAAAGGTGGATTCCTCTCCTCCTTTTTTCCCTCGAGCGTGGTCAAAGGTCTGCTGGCCGCAATTGGCATCATTATTATTCTTAAGCAGCTTCCCCATTTGGTAGGGTATGATGCGCTTCCCGCTGGGGCACACGCTTTCTTGGAGCCAAACGATGAAAATACCTTCAGCGCGATGGCCGACGCCTTCCGCCTGATCCTGCCTGGAGCCACTGCGCTTGGCCTGCTCTCCCTCGGTCTACTCGTTCTCTGGGGGGAGGTGCCTTGGCTGAAAAAATCACCTATCCCTGGACCTCTGGCAGCCGTTTTACTGGGAACGGCAGGGAACATGCTGCTGATTAAGATGGGTCATCCCTGGGCCATTGCTTCCACTCATCTCGTTCAAGTACCTATTGCGGAGGGAGCTTCCGGTTTGATGAAACTTCTCAGCACGCCCGACTTTTCCGCTCTCTCCAAACCGATCCTCTACACCTCCGCACTAACCTTGGCGGTGATCGCCAGTTTGGAAACTCTCTTAACCATCGAGGCGGTGGATAAGATCGATCCTCAGCAACGAAAGAGTCCTGCGAACCGCGAACTTCTTGCCCAAGGAGCGGGTAACATAGTCAGCGGCTTCCTGGGCGGCCTGCCCATGACCAGCGTGATCGTTCGTTCGGGCGCAAACTTAAATGCCGGCTGTCAGACCAAGGTTTCCACCATTTTCCACGGCTTCCTGCTGCTTGCTTGTGTTGCTCTCTTGCCCCAGTGGCTCAATCAAATTCCCCTCTGCTCCTTGGCGGCGGTTCTCATCGTGACGGGCTACAAATTAGCCAGCCCAAAGGTGATGAAGCAGATGTGGGGGGAGGGAAAGTACCAGTTCCTTCCGTTTGTGGTGACGATTATTGCTATCGTGCTCTCGAACCTTCTCACTGGAATTTTAATTGGTCTCGGGGTGAGCCTACTCTTCATTCTTCGGAGCAACTATCAGCGGGCCATACGTCAGGTCTTGGAAAAGCACGTGCATGGAGACGTCTTGCGATTGGAGCTAGCGGAACAGGTCAGTTTCTTTAATCGTGCCACACTGCAAAAGATTCTCACTGAGGTGCCTCGGGGCGGGCGAGTTCAGATCGATGCAACGAATACCGTCTACATCGATCCGGACATTCTCGATCTACTGGCCGATTTTAAGGAGATCACCGCCAAGGTGCACGAGGTGGAGGTGACCTTCGTTGGGTTTAAGAAAAAGTACGACAAACTGCAGGAGGATCTCACCTTTGTCGACTACTCCAGCCGCGAGGTGCAGCAGTCCCTTAAGCCCGCGGATGTTTTAGAGATCCTGAAAGGGGGCCATGAGCGCTTTCTCTCAGGCAAGCCTCTGGTTCGGAATCTGCGTCGACAGGCCGAGGCCACAGCCACAGGCCAGTTTCCGATCGCAGCGGTTTTGGGGTGTATTGATAGTCGGGCTCCAGTCGAACATATCTTTGATCTGGGGGTAGGGGACGCCTTTGTAGCCCGAATCGCAGGCAATGTGGCGAGGGACAAAATGATTGGGAGTCTGGAGTTCGCCTGTGGTGTGGCGGGAGCCAAGCTTCTACTTGTTTTGGGGCACACTTCGTGCGGAGCCGTGAAGGCGTCTGTGGACCTCAAGGTGGCTGGGAAAAGTGCGGCGGAGGCCACGGGCTGTGACCATCTGGATGAGCTGGTGGAAATCATCCAAGGATCTATTGATCCTAGCCAGTTGAAGGATTTTTCGAGCTGGGCTGATGATAAAAAGAAGGCCTTTGTGGATGAGGTAGCTCGTAAGAATGTTCTCAATACGATGAACTATATTCGCGACAAGAGTTCAATTTTGGATCGGTTGACCCGTGAAAATAAGATCATGATGGTGGGTGCCATTTACGACGTGAATACGGGTAAGGTGAATTTTTTGGCATAGTAAAAAAGGGCAAATGATCGCAGTGGGTAGGCGTGGCTCACGGCCCGACACGTGGCACAAACGGGGCGTTGAGTCTTCCGCTTCTATCCCAAGAGCCTCCTAGCAGGGGATAACCCGCCTTGCCAATCGGTTCTGGTTAGCGTGAAATATACTATGCAGCTCCGTTGGAAGTCTCTTGCTTGGTCCATTCTCGGGCTCGTTTTTGCCGGAATGGCGATCTACCTGATCCTGAACCCAACCCGCACTGGAGTGGTTCCCAACTACCGTTTCGCCGCAACAAACTGGTGGATTTCCAAATCGATGTACCCAGGCGGAACCCACGGGTTTCTCTACCTGCCGCAGTTCGCAGTTCTTTTTACTCCGTTCAATCTCATCCAGCCTCCCGTCCTTGGCGAGATTCTTTGGCGGGCCATGGGCTTCGGGCTCTTTGCCCTTGCTCTCCTTCGTCTCGCCCAGATTGTTTCCCCTACAACTCATGATTCTCGGTCCCCCTCATCTCCACGTGGGCTCGCCTTCTTATTACTCGTTCTACTTGCTGTCCCCGCTTCGCTAGCCTCGATCAATAATGGTCAAACGAATCTCCCCCTTTCCGCCTGTTTCATTTTTACTTTTATTACAATTCGAGAGCGAAAATGGGCTATCGCCGGCGTTCTCCTCACTCTCTGCCTTGTTCTTAAGCCCATTGCTCTTGCTCCTTGGTTACTCGCATTCGCCGTTTTCCCAACCATGCGTATCCCTCTTCTTTGTGGCCTACCTGCTCTTTTGGTTGTTGGGATGACCCACCCCACCCCCTCTTACGCTTGGAGTCAGTGGGTGGAGTTTGCCACCAAAGTTTCCCACGCCTACACTCCAGTGAATCTCCGCGTCAGCGATGTCTTTGGTATGCTGGAAAAAGCGGGGATTCCAAATGTTTTTCCGGTGAACTCTATATCTCGCGCCTTGGGCAGCTTAGCCGCTCTCGTCTTTGTCTGGATCCGCTTTCGGCAAAGAGGATTGGCCGCAGGATCATGGGCCTTGGCTATTGTCACCGTCCTCGTTCTTACCATCTTCAATCCGCGAGCCGAAACCAACAGCTACGTTCTCATCTCCCCTCTTCTTGCTTATGTTGCCGTGAGTAACTTCTTCGCACCCAAGGGAACAAAACTGCCCGGTTGGATTTTGTCGGCGGTTTGTCTAGGACTTATGTGCGATGGCATGAGCAAAACTATATATCTCGCGACCGACGTCTGGCTTAAGCCACTCCTTGTCATCCTCTCGATTCCCATGCTGTTTCCTATGCCCATGGGGTGGAGTGTAGCCACTACCCCTGCGACCGCAAAACCGATCAGCATCAGCTAATAGAATATTTTGGGGTCGGAGGTCAAATTTCAATTTCAACGAAAAAGTGGCCACACAATTCGTTCATGTTTAGATAAATAGATTCCAAATTCTTAGATTTGGGGTCAGAGGTCAAATTTCAATATTTTGGGGTCAGAGGTCGATTTCTACAGAGGTCGATTTCCAAAGGCTCACTTCTTCTCATCCCACCGCCACACGTAACATCTTCAGATACTCAGATCTCTTCACCTCCACCGCACCGAACCTTTTCGTATGAGGGGTCACCATCTGTAAATCGAACAAAATGCAACCTTCGGCCTGTAGAGTCTTGGCTGCGAAGACCAAGGCCGCCGAAGACCCGTCTCGAACCTGATGAAACATTGATTCGCCTGCAAAAAACTTTCCAATCTTAACCCCATATAATCCTCCGGCCAATTCTCCGTCTTTCCACGATTCGTAGGAGACCGCGTATCCCATGTGATGGAGGTCCCCATTAGCTTTTGTAAACCCGGGGCCAATCCAACTTTCTTCTCTGCCTGGCGCTGTTTGGGCACACCCTCGGACAACCTCGTCAAACGATTGGTTGATGGTGAAAGTAAATTTCCCCCCGCGCATGGCTCTCTCTAACCGCTTGGGTACATGGAACTGGCCAAGAGGAAGAACTCCTCTTGGATCGGGGGACCACCAGGTGACCGGGTTTTCTGTCCACGGGAAGATTCCCTTGCGATACGCCTCGAGAAGTTGTTTCGGCGATAGGGTACGTGTCATCGCCACCAACCCATCCCGATTCGCTTTTGAGGGATCCGGAAAGGGGTCGGTGGGTGAGAGGAGCAGAACGGGAAGTTTCAAAAACAAAGTCTGGATCGTGGTAGAGACAGCCTCCCCTACCTAGATGACATTTCGGGGTAAGAGTGACATCAGCTTCTTGACCTCCTGGACTCGATCTTTCGGGCAAACGAGTAGTGCATCGGGAGTATCAACCACCACGATATCCTTTGTCCCGAGCAAAGCCACCGTCCGCCCGCCTTCAGCTAGGGCAAGGCTGTTTTGGGAATCGATTGCCACCACCGATCCCCGAAAAGTGTTTCCTTTTTTATCGGTCGGAAGATGGGCAGGCAGAGCGCTCCACGAACCGACATCGTCCCAAGGGAAAGCTGCCTTTACCGCCACGACCGATTTGGCCCCTTCCATAATCGCGTAATCGACCGAGATCTTGGGTAACTTTGGAAACTCTCGCTTCACGTAAGCTTCGACCGAAGGTCCTGAGCCAGATTTGGGGAAGCGTTCGATAAATCTGGCCAGCTTGGGTTGTTGCCGGCGGGCTTCGGCCAGAAAGGTGGAGGCTTTCCAAAGATAGATGCCTGCATTCCAGGCGTACTGGCCTGATCGGACGTATTTCTTCGCCTTCGCTAACGAGGGTTTTTCCACAAAGCGGCGCACTTTGTGGAAGGGGCCGCCCTTAATCTTAGGCAACGTTTTATTTCCGAGGTGAAGATACCCGAACCCCGTGGCGGGATGAGAGGGCTTAATTCCTAGGGTAACAAAGGAGGAGGTAGCTTGCGCGGCTCGTGCGCCTGCGGCCAACTGGGCTCGATAGATGGTGGATTTTCCGATGACCGCATCGGCTGGTAGGAGAGCGAGAATAGCTTCGGGATTACGACGCATCGCCAGTGCGGTCGCCAAAGCGGCCGCAGGCGCGGTGTCGCGCTTTGCGGGTTCTGGGATTAGGGATCTCTTGGGAAAGGTTGGTAAGGCTTTGCGAACTCCTGAGATCTGGGCGTGATTGGTTAAGATGAGCAGATCCGCAGGTTTTCGGGCGAGAGGACGAAGACGTCGGACGGTCTCCTCAAGAAGGGTATGGGGTGAGACCAGTTTAAGTAGCTGCTTGGGCTTCGCTTTACGGCTCATCGGCCAGAATCGTTCCCCACTTCCGCCAGCCATGATAAAAACGAGAAAGGGTGGTTTAGCCATAGAGACTAGGATAAGAGAAAGCAGAAGATGAGGGGAGGCGGAAATTTCAGTGCACAGATGGAGATTGGTGTGCAGCGGTTCCCCTACTTAGCTTGAAAAGGTAGGGCTTTAGGTATGATCAGAGGATGGAACTTCTTACCGCCCTCATCGCCGATTCAGCGAGCGATTATCAAGGTAAACTTTGCGTCCTTGGCTCCTTCGATACCATCTGCGCTCGCCAATACCCTGCGGTGCACCCGCACTGCGCCATTGCCCTGCGGCTTCTCTTTCGCACGGGAGACGAGGGTAAGCATACCATCCAGATATCGTTTATTGATCAAGACGGTAAGAAAATTCTCCCAGATGGCGGGCCGAAAATTGAATTCACCATGGGGGAACCTCCCCCGCAGTCTTTTTTTTGGAGCCAAAACTTTATTTTTAATATTGCGGGGCTACGTTTGCCTGCGCCAGGGCAATACTCTTTAGATATTCTCTACGATGGGAAAATTGTTTCCCGAATTCCGCTGCAGGGAGTCGAACTGCAACCAACGGCACAGAGCTAGGTAGAGCAAAACTTCTCTCCGTCTCGATAGGGAATCACTCCCGCATCAACTTCGCTGGATTGATGATACCGCAGCCATACAGCGGATCGAAACCAGCTTTCCCCGCGTCGTCTGCGCTACGACAAAGGTGTTTAATCAGATCCTGCTGAGTTTCTACGGGGGTTTTCCCTCCTAACTTGCGGTGCTTCGCCAGCATGAGAGCAACCACTCCGGATACGAAAGGGGTAGCCATCGAGGTCCCGCTGAGCACTGCATAACTTCGGGGCGGATAGCACGAGGTGATCTGATCTCCAGGCGCCACGATATCGACCTGACGTCCGCGGGAGGAAAAACTGGAGAGCTTCTTTTGGCGATCGATCGATCCCACGGCCACCATTTCGGAAAAACCGGCGGGATAGCCCACGGTATCCAGATCAGGACCCTCGTTGCCGGCGGCGGTGATAACAAAGACGCCTTTGGAGATGGCTAGTAGGAGTGCTTGATGAATCTCCTCGTCCGGTTCTGGGCTACCAAGACTCATAGAAAGGATGTCGGCTCCAGTTGCTACCGCCCATCGAATTCCCGCAACGATGTTCGCGCTCGTACCAGTGCCTTCGTCATTAAGGACCTTGGCCATGATAATTTTCGATTCGGGAGCCACGCCGACAATTCCGTTTGCATTGCGTCGGGCTGCAATGATGCCAGAGACGTGGGTGCCGTGACCTTGGGCATCGTAGGCTTGGGAGGGACTGCGGGTGAAGTCGCGGGCTTCGAGAATGGCAGATTTTAAATCGGGATGCTCAAGGGCAATCCCTGTATCGAGAACTCCGACCTTGATACCTTCTCCTTTAGTTTCACGCCAGAGGGAGGGAACGCCGAGAAGCTTTACACCCCAATCGATCGTTTCGGCCGTGGCCAGTAAGAGCTTCTCCACCTTGTAGGGTGGCAACCGATAGATCGGCCCACTCATACCGCTAGCTCTGTGGGGTGAGTGGCAGGGTCAGAGGTGAGGTCAGACCCCAACCAAATGACAGAAAGATCAGTAGGAAGCTTGATTTCACATAAAACAGGCAAATCCAACCAAATGAACGATAATTTGGAAGAATGTAGGCTATGTCTAGCCATTTTAGGCTCATTTCTAGTTTCTTTATCGATATAGTCAATAAATACATTATCTGGTTGGCCGTAGATCTTATCATTCACGATTGGGCATCCGATATGTTCGAAGTGGGCACGTATTTGGTGGAGGCGACCTGTTTTTGGGGTGGCTTCGACCAGACTGATCTTGCCCATTGTGGGGTGTATACGGGTTCCGACTGTTTTGTACTCGGTTTGGGCTGGGTAGGTGCCTGCAACGACTCCTTGGCGCATATAAATCCTGCTGAGCTGATGTTTCCCGAGTCGGTCAAGGGGTTGATCGATGAGGCCTGACTGGGGCGGTCGGCCGTGGACGAGGGCGAGGTAACTTTTATGGATTTCGCGGCGTTGCTGCATTTTACCGAGTATCGAGGCGTTTTCTTTGCCCCGACCGACAAGAAGGAGGCCACTGGTTTCGCGGTCGAGGCGGCTAATCAGACTGAGAAACTCGTTTGGATACATCTCGCGAAGGTGATCGATGAGGGTGATGGTGCCATCGGGTCGGGTGGGATGAACCAAAAGGCCAGCCGGTTTGTCGACGATTAAAAAAGAGGAGTGCTCTGTGACGATAAGTGGCGACATGCGCTTAGGTTCCCGCCATACGAAATTTCGACCACATTTTTTCAAGTTGTTCGGTGGCCCGGAAGCCGCGGAAAGGTTTTGGGTAGAGACTTCGCGGCAAGAGGGGATCGGCCTGGACCGCTTTCTGCCATTGGAAGGTGGCTTTGCGGACATTATCTGGCGTGGGCTCATCTCCGGTAAGGTTCAAGACGATCTGATAGTGGGAATCGATTTCCGCCATATCCCAAGCCTGTTCGACAATGGAGTGCGGGTTGAGCCCGGTTGGGGTTGGAGCCTCCCAAAGTACGAGGGTATGGGAATTAGCCGATTCGTGAAAAAGATTGTGAATCTCTTGGAGCGGTTTGGCAGAAATCCATAGGCTCCTTTGCAGAAGGCCCAGCCGGTTCTGTTTCAACCATCGCCACAGTTTTTGTCGGCGGCCGTAGGGTCGGGACGGGATATCATAAGCGAGGATTCGCCATTTCTGATCCCAGGGTCGTTCCCAGCAGGTTTCTGGATCCTCGGCATAGAAGGCCAGTGGAGCTAACTCTTCCCTTAATCTTTCGACCCATTTACCTGCTGGCTCGTTTTCTCTACAAGTCCAAGACTCCCCTTGCAGCCGTCCCTTTACCGCACGAAAAGTGCCTAGCCCTAGACCGGTTATAGCGTTCATAAGGTTCAGGGTGCTACTCGTCGCGTAGGGTTTAGCCGCAAAATTGCCCAACGCCCACCATGCCAAGACAACCGACTTAGATAGCGAACCACGTGCCACCTATCGGTGTTACAATTGTAACACCCATAAGAAAACTCTTAAATTCGAGCATTTTGCAGTTTCGAGTTTTCATAGCTTTAACGCAGTGGGCCACACAATAATACCAAACTTAAAAGTGTTACGATTGTAACACCTATAAGCACGAGTGAAAGATGGGTGGATTAGGGTAAGAAGGGATGAAGCTAGGTAAACTGCTCACTCAAAGGTGGTGCGTACCTATCAAAGCGTGGTTTGGGGTTTAACCTATAAGTGTTACAATTGTAACACTTATAAGCACGGAGCGAGGTAAGGGAGGTGGGCGAGGGGGCTGGGTCAGGGGGCTGGGTCAGGGGGCTGGGTCAGGGGGCTGGGTCAGGGGGGTGGACGAGGGAGGTGTGTCAGGGAGGCGTGTTGGGGGGGGGGTAAGAAGGGGGTGATGGTGCATGTTTAATTTTTTATTTTTAATTATGAAAGGGAAAAAGAAGACAGGGGCGGGTGGTTGGAGGGTAAGGAGGAAGCAATTTTGGATGTTTCCCGCGGTTGCGGCCCAGCGCCGGTCGGGGTAGAGACGCGCTCACGCGCGGATTTTTAGTGGGGAAAGGAGTTGGGAGGGGGGAGGAAGGGGCGTATCTGTGATATTGGGGAGGGCGAGTGGAAAGGGGGTGGGGAGGGGCAAGGAGGCGATAATAAAGGGTGGGTGCAATTGTTTAGAAAGTGGAGTTAGAGTTCTTTTGTGAAACACATACAAGGGAAGGGCGGAAAGCCGGCTAGTTTAGCGAGGGAGTGTGATCAGATCCTAAAGACAAAGAAGTTTCGCGACTATCCAGGGGCAAGAAATGGGTTGCAGGTGACCCATGGTCGGCAGGTCAAAAAGATTGGGTGGGCGGTGGATGCGGATCTGGAATCGATTCGAAAAGCGGGAAAAGAGAAGGTGGATTTTCTGATCGTGCATCACGGGTTGTTTTGGGGAAGTTCAGCTTTAGACCGAAAAATAAGAGCAAAACGGATTCAGGAGGCGAAGAGATTGGGTGTGGCGATCTACTCCTCCCATCTACCCTTGGATGCCCATCCTGAGTTGGGGAATTCGATCGGACTTCTCAGGGCTTTGGGGTTAGAGAAGTGGAAAAGAAAAGGGTTTGGTAAGGCGATGGGAAGAGAGATTGGATACAGAGTGGAAGGCGGGAGGATTCGAAGAGCTGAACTAGCGCGGAGGTTGGTCCTACTTCGCTGCGAGCCCCGACAGGGTCGGGGGAGCAGTTTCGAAGGGTTGCAGGGCCAAGTGAAAGTAGTCGGGAGTGGGCCAAAAGTTTGTCGGAGGATCGGAATCGTGACTGGGGGGTTTGGGGATTTGGATCAGGTGGCTAAGACGGGGTTGGACACACTGATCACGGGCGAGGCGGACTATCCGACGGAGGTGAAGGCCAAGGAGCTAGGCATCAATCTGATTTTAGGCGGGCATCGAGAGACGGAGGTGTTTGGGGTGCAAAATCTGGCGAAACATGCACAAATGAAAAACGGAAGGCATTGAAAACGGCCAGACCAATCTGAAAGTAGGGCCTATGCTGGCCTTTAATTTAATAATATTAAGAAAACAGTGAAAACACTAAACAATCCGATTAAAAGCTCGAGCTGAATATCGAGATTAATAATAATGGCAGCGGACCGGCGCGAGTTTAGTTTCAGAATCGGAAAAAAAGACCAAGAGAAAAAAGGCGTTTCCTGCAGGATTGAAATCCATCAATGGATTTCCTGTGGAGTCTGAGAGCAAAAAGTAGCCATCAGAAATCTTTTCCACTTGGCCTAGAGATAGCGTGACCAGCTTTTTATTTGGGTTGAGAGCGATTGGCTTCGTCCCCGCGACATAGGCGTAAGCGGCTGGTTGGTTTTCTGGGTTTCCCCATGGCAGCTGAACCCATCGAGCATCCGTGACTACGGGGTACTGGGTCTGAGTCTTGGGGTCGGGATTGGTTTTTTGGTCGACTACAAGAAGATAGCATTTTCCCCCGACTAGTTTTTCATTGATGACGGACACAGGGCGCGCTGGGTGACGCAATTCCAGCATTAGAGGGCCGGCTGGCAGGGTATACTCCCCCATTCCGTACCCTGGATAGGCTGGCCGTTTCCACATGGGCTTGCCTTGTTTCCAAGCCACTGTTTCGTTTTCTCCTGGTTGAGCAAGAGCGATGCAAAGGCGAGCGGGTTGGTTGGTCTCTCCAGTATTAGGAGTTTGGCCGCGGGCCTGTTCTAGGGGGTTCATCGCCATAAACACGGTAAACAAGAAAAATATATTGAAGGCACGGGCGGGGGATAT
>CAJBOM010000078.1 GCA_903956835.1 uncultured Verrucomicrobiota bacterium | reverse complement strand
TCATTTAGTTTTTGTTCACCATAATATTTATCGCCATCCACAAGAAATTGCGCATACTGCTTTTCCTGTAACTCAACATTGGCAAGCAAATTTTCGATTTCGTTGATCAAACCCCGCTTTCACTAAATAAGACTGAGTTAAATGAATCACTTTCCGACTCCCCAACCACACGTGCTCCCAATCATAGCCCACCTCGATCTTCTTTTCGGCGACGACAATCTCTAAAAGAGCCGAAGTCTGGCCCCAGACCACTTGAGTCCCTTCACGAACTTCGGGACGAACATGCAGCAGATCCACAAATACCTCCGCGATGCCTTCCCGCACCCCCGTCGCCGTCCTTGAGGCCAACTTTGCCGGAAGATTCATACAAGACCGCACCCCAACTCCCAGCGCCATCACCACCACCAGAAATAGAACCGCGGAGCCCCAACCCCCGCGCTTCAATTAAAGCCTCAACCCCTCGTCCGTTACCGCCCCATGCGACGCATCCGACACCAAGTGAACAAACTTTGCTAAAACTCCTCGCGTATACCGCGGCTTGGGTTTCTTCCACCCTATTCTCCTTTTCCTCATCTCTACTGCAGATATCTCTAGGCGAATCTCTCTCGCCCTCGCATCAATCACAATCCCATCCCCATTTTTCACCAGCGCTAAGGGACCGCCTTCGTACGCTTCGGGCGTAATGTGCCCCACGACAAACCCGTGCGTTCCGCCCGAGAATCGCCCATCCGTAATCAAGGCCACCTCCGAGCCCAGCCCTCGTCCCATGATCGCGCTAGTTGGAGCCAACATTTCCCGCATGCCTGGCCCACCTCGCGGCCCTTCATAACGAATCACCACCACATCCCCTTTTCTAATTTTCCCAGCCAAAATCGATTTCATCGCCTCCTCCTCCGAGCCAAATACCTTCGCCCTACCCGCAAACCGCTCCCCCTCTTTTCCACTAATCTTCGCCACCGCTCCCCCAGGTGCCAAATTTCCCCTCAAAATCACAAGGTGCCCCGTCTTCTTTATCGGATTCGTGAAAGGCCGAATCACATCCTGCCCCTTCGGATAATCTCCAACAAACTTCAGATTCTCCGCCACAGTTTTGCCCGTCACCGTCATGCAATCCCCATGCAGCAGACCCCGGTCTAACAACCGCTTCATTAAAGGCACCAAACCGCCAATCCGCACCAACTCAGCCATAACATACTTTCCGCTCGGTTTCAGATCTGCCAAAACCGGAACCTTATGACCAATTTTGTGGATATCATCGATCTCTAACTTCACCCCCCCCGCTCGAGCGATCGCCAAGAAATGCAACACCGCATTCGTCGATCCCCCCAAAGCCGTAATCACCACAATCGCATTTTCCAAAGCCTTCCTTGTAAGAATATCCCGCGGCCGAATCCCTTTTCGCGCCAATCCCATCACCGCTTTGCCTGCCTCCCTCGCATCCATCTTTTTGTTTGAAGAAACCGCCGCCATCGCCGAGCTATTCGGCAAACTCAGCCCCATCGCCTCAATCGCACAAGCCATCGTGTTCGCCGTGTACATTCCACCACACGAGCCCGGTCCAGGAATCGCACAACGCTCAATCTCCCCCAACTGCGCCTCACTAATCGAACCCTTCGCCCTCTGCCCCACCGCCTCAAAGACACTGACAATATCCAACTGCTTCTTCCCGATACACCCAGGCAGAATCGTTCCCCCATAGACAAAGACCGAAGGCCGATTCAATCGTAGCATCGCCATCACACAACCAGGCATGTTCTTATCGCACCCACCGAGCGTCACCAATCCATCAAATCCCTCACACCCCGCCACCGTCTCAATCGAATCCGCAATTACTTCCCTCGAAACCAAAGAATACTTCATCCCCTCTGTCCCCATCGAAATTCCATCCGAAATCGTAATCGTGTTAAAAATTACCGCCTTACCACCCGCCTCGTCCGCCCCCGCCGCCGCTTCCCGCGCCAACACATCAATATGCGAATTACAGGGAGTCACCTGACTCCACGTCGAAGCGATTCCGATCTGCGGTTTTTTAAAATCAGAATGCGAAAAACCCACCGCATGCAACATCGCTCGACTCGGCGCACGCTCCATTCCGTCCACCAGCGGACCCGACCATTCCCGAGGATTGGCAGCGTGTTTCTTCGATCTCATCCAAATCATCCTGCCACATTCATTATTTCTCTCAAGCCCTCACGCACCCCGCTCATCAACCGTGCTTTTTCCGCCAGTCTTCGCGCAACCCTTTCGGTTTGCCCGTTTTTAAATCCACCGAGACCAACTCCTGCTTCGCCCGACAAAAGATTTCGCCCCCCTTTCCCACCACCTCCGATTCCACCCAAAATCGAACTTTTCCCACCTCCCCCAATCGTGAAACAACTTTTACCCTCTCGCCCAGTCGCGCCGGAATCAGATACTCCACCTCCGTCTTGGTCAGGACGGGACATCCGTGCTCCCCTCCCACCATCTCCCCAATTCCCCAACCCATAGTCTCCGCTAAATCAGTTCGCGCCGCCTCAATCCAACGCAAATAAGTTAAATTATGCGCCACCCCACCCGCATCCGTGTCGAAAAAGTATACCGTAAACTCCCGCTCCGCCTGAGGTCGACTCCCGCTCACAAGGAACCAAACTCCATCTCCAATCGCTTCACTAATACTTTCATCACCTTGATTCTTGTGTACCACTTGTAATTCCCTTCCATCAGGTTCCACGGAGCAAATCGGGAACTCGTCCTAGCAAACATCTCCTCCGCCGCCGCCAGATGCTCGTTCCATTTTCTCCGATTCCGCCAATCCTCTTCGCTGATCTTCCAATGCTTGTACGGATCCGCCGCCCGCCTCTCAAATCTCCGCAACTGCTCCGACTTCGTAATATGAATAAAGAATTTCATCACGATCGCCCCAGAATCAGTCAGCGTCCTCTCAAACTCGTTAATTTCGCGATAGGCCCGCTTCCACTCCTCTTTCTTGGCAAAGTTTTCTACCCGCTCCACTAACACCCGCCCATACCAACTCCGATCAAAAATCGCCGTCTGCCCAGCCCCGGGAATCTTATTCCAAAACCGCCAGAGATAGTGGTGCCCCTTCTCCTCCTCCGTCGGCTTCACCACCGACCACACCCGCACCAACCGCGGATCCAATCGCTCCGTCATCCGCTTGATCACCCCCCCCTTCCCCGCCGCATCCGGACCCTCGAAAACCAAAATCAAACTTCGCGGGCTATCCTGCAATAACCTCTGCGCATGCAAGAGCTTCAGCTGTAGATAGCGCAACTTTTCCCGATAATCCGATTTCTCTCGGATCTGCTTGTCCAAATCCAGCTTTTCCAAACGGCTTTTCACCCTCCCTGCCTACCTCCTCCCTCTTCAAACGACCAGCCCCAACCCACCCATTTGTGAGTCGCTTCTGCACGGTATTTCGCCACTCTTTTGTCTTATGCTTTTGCACGAATTCTCCGACTCGGGCGCTTGGCTCGATGCCATGATCACCGCTTGGGAAACCCTCGGCGGCCCCGCCCTCAGCGAGCGCGGCACTTTCAATATCTCCCTTTCAGGTGGATCCACCCCCAAGCCCTTCTACGAGCGCTTAGCCTCCCTCAAGTGGCCCTGGGCTGCCACCCGCCTCTATCTGGGCGATGAACGCTGGGTCGATCCCAATCATAAAGATAGCAACTTCCGCATGGTCCAAAAAATCTTCCAAAGTACTGGCGTCCAGATTGAACGAGTCCGCACCGAAATCGCTACCGCCGAAATCGGTGCTCGCGAATACGAAAAACGAGTCCGTACCCAACTGGGCGACCCTCCCCGCTTCGACCTCGTACTCCTCGGTATCGGTGACGACGGCCACACCGCATCCCTCTTTCCCGATACCGCCGCCCTCAAAGAAGAAAAACTCCTCATCGCCCCCAATTTCGTACCCAAGCTGGGAGTCTGGCGCGTCACCTCCACCTACACCCTTCTCCGCTATGCTCGCGCCATCTGGTTCCTCACCCGTGGACCCACCAAGGAACCCTATATCCGTGCCCTCGCCGCCGACGACCCTACCGCCACTTTCCCCGCTGCAAAGGTTCGTAGTGACCGCGGAACAGTCGAAATCTACCATTGCGATTAATCATGAGCCCTACCGCCCCCACCCCAAAGGCCACGCCCCCACCATCCCGCGTCCTCCCACCATTCGTCATGGTCATCTTTGGAGCCAGTGGCGATCTCACCACCCGCAAACTCGTCCCTGCCCTTTTCGGCCTGCAACACGAAGGGGCTCTCCCCGCAGACTACTCCATTATCGGCTTCGCCCGTCGCCCGAAAGCCGACGACGAATTCCGCCAGGAAATGAAAGCAGGCATCGATAAGTTTTCCCGCCTCCGCCCCGTCGATGCAACCGATTGGAAAAACTTCACCCAAAAACTTACCTACCACGCAGGCAACTTCGACGACCCCGCCGCCTACGCCTCTCTCAAAAAGATCCTTGCCGACCTCGCTAAAACTCGCGGCCTCACCCAACATATTTTTTACCTCGCCACTTCCCCCGACTACTTTGCCCCCGTCGTCCAGCAACTTGCTGCCGCGGGATTAGTCGGTCGCCATCTCCCCGCCCGTGTCGTTGTGGAAAAACCCTTCGGCCACGACCTCCCCTCCGCCCACCAACTCGTCACCGACCTTCACGCCTGCCTCGACGAAACCAACCTCTTCCGTATCGATCACTACCTCGGCAAAGAGACAGTCCAGAATCTCCTCTACTTCCGCTTTGCGAACTCCATCTGGGAACCCATCTGGAATAGTAACCTTATCGACAACGTCCAGATCACCGTCGCCGAACAGGAGGGCGTCGGTACCCGCGGGGCCTTCTATGACGGTGTCGGCGCCATGCGCGACATGGTGCAAAACCACATGATGCAACTTCTCTCCATCACCGCCATGGAGCCCCCCGCCAACCTTACCTCCCAATCCATTCACGATGAGAAAGTAAAAGTACTCCGCTCCATTCCCACCCCCAAGGTGGAAGTCGTACGTGCCAGCACCGTCCGCGCCCAGTACGAAGGCTACCGCCAAAGCGACCGCGTCAATCCTCAGTCCACTACGGAAACCTACGCCGCTCTCAAAATACAGATCGATAACTGGCGCTGGTCCGGCGTCCCCTTCTATCTTCGCACCGGCAAGGCTTTGACCGCCCGTGCCTCCGAGATCGTTATTGTCTTCCGTCGTCCGCCCGCCGCCCTCTTTCGAGCAGAATTCGGCGATCTCCTCAGCCGTAACGCCATGCACATCCGCCTGCAACCCAACGAAGGAGTCCACCTTTCCTTCAACGCCAAGCAACCTGGACGTAGCTCCGTGCAACCCGTCGATATGGAATTCTGCTACGCCAGCGAGTTCGGTTCCTACTCCCCCGAAGCCTACGAACGCCTTCTCGGCGACGCCATTTTTGGTGATTCCACCCTCTTCACACGAGCCGACGAAGTCATCGAAGCTTGGCGCATTGTCGATTCCATCCGCCAAGGTTGGCAGGAGAGCCCCGTCGCTCTCTACCGCACAGGTTCTTGGGGCCCGCAAGAGGCCGATCAGATGCTCAAGGCCGACGGCAATCATTGGGTAGACCTCGACGCTCGGGCCAAAGTTTAAAACATCTTAATACGGCGAACCGAATCGCCCGCGCCCTGAGTCCAGTCTCTTTCCTTGATCCGCTCTACTTAGCTAAACTTTGCCAGGAACCATTCCAAGTATTCGGTGGCGGATTCTTTTTGAACTGGGTAATTCGCGTCAACATTTCAAAAGACGGCCCGTCTTCAGCCCGAATTTCTAAACAGCGACGAAATCCAACTGTCGCCTCATCCCATTTCTGACTCCGATAGTGAGCCAAAGCAGCGCCATAAGCCTCATTCAGAGCGCGAGTTCCCGCATCCACAACTCCTGTCCGTCCCAACAACTCAAAAACTCCCACAGCTTCCTGCTTCCCCTTCACCGCTAAAAGATCCACCTCCCGCGATTCCATCTCCTTATCGACCATCCTCTGGGTCAGTTCCGAAATCAGAATGCGCGTGCCATACATCGTGTTCGCCGACTCCAATCGTGAGGCTAAATTCACCGTATCTCCCATCACCGTATAACTTCGCGCCGTTTCACTCCCGATATTTCCCACCACCACCTCCCCTGTCGCGATTCCAATACGCAGATTAATCTCTGGCAGATTTTTCCTTAAACCCATCAGATCAGGTAACTCGGCCCGAAAACGATTCAGTGCCTCCACCTGGGCCAAAGCCGCTCGACACGCCGTCGACGCCTGCTCTTCTTCCGCCACAAATGGAGCCCCCCAATACGCCATAACCGCGTCCCCAATATACTTATCGATCACTCCCCGCTCCTTCTGCACACACTCCGACATTAATGTGAAATAACGATTAATCACTTGCACCAACCCACCCGCCGTCAAATTCTCACCTAAAGTTGTAAATCCCACTAGATCCGTAAAAAGAACCGTCATCAACCTCTTCTGTCCCATCATATCCTCTGGACGGCCCGGCAAAATCACCTTCTCCACGATCCTCGGATCGATGTACGAACCGATCGCTTTCTGTAAATCCTGTTTCCTACGCAGTTCATCCACCATCAGGTTGAAGCTCTCCCCCAGTTGCCCAATCTCATCCTCGGGTAGTTTTCCCACGTGGGCGGAAAGATCTCCTCCTTGCACCCTCTTCGTCCTGCTCAAAAGATCTAATAATGGTTTGGCCATATTTCGGGAAATAATCCACGCCGCCCCTAAACCCAGAACCACCGAAAGCAAAGTTGTGGCAGAACTGCTAATCAACACCCTGTTTTTTCTCTCTTCCGCATCCTCGGCAGAAAGCTCTGCCATCTGGGTCGTCACTTTTTGGAGTTTGCTGCGTAAATCCCGAAGCTCGATCTGCCCTTTGAAGGTAAACTCCATAAGCTCCTTCGCCTTCGGGCGATCCCCCGCCTTTCGGGCCTGCAAAGTGGAGCGGGCTAGATCCGTGGTCGACTCAAACCTGCTCTCGAGCTGACTCACCAACTCTCGCGTCTGCGCCGCCAACTCCCTTTCTTCAGGGTCATCCGGCAACACTTTCAAGTCTTCCCGAATCTCGGCGCTTAACTCTTTCACCCGAGTTGTATTGGTCTCAAAGTTCTCTGTCGCCTGCTTGATGGTTTCCCCATCCGGTTGAGGCTCCGCGTACTCCCGATACAGCCGCTCAAAGGCCACCCGCCGAAACAGTCCCGCCTCATTCAGATCCGCTGCTTTCGCCGCCAAAGGAATCGTTTTTCTGGCCACAGTCGCCACGTCCAAGCCCAAACCAATCACCTCAATGTTTGTCGTGATCGCCACCAGCACCGTAAGCCCAATGATCCCGACCGCTAAGGCAAAAATCTTTAAGGCAATCGAATGTTTCATACCCCCACACAATGCCCCACTCCCCTCACTCCCTCAACCTAGGATTCCATCCCCCCTTTTCAGATTTTGGGGTCAGAGGTCAAAATCCAATTTTATAAAAAAAGTCGACCTGTAAGTCACTCTTAACCAATTTTTTACAATCGTGTTTTTATTTTTTGGGGTCAGAGGTCGAAATCCAATTTTATCGAGAATTCAACATCCAAAATCAAAAATTCTCCTCCCTCCGCTTTTCCCTTAATCTCCTACCATGACTTCTTGGTCCCCGCCCATCCCCGCTCTCATCTATGGCTCAATTCTTTTAGCCTCCGCCCTCGCCTTTCTTATCTTTGGCGGAATGGCCCGGCTTCGCTCTCTTTTCCAATCCCAACCCCACAGCCCATCACCTTCCCTCAATATCGCTCCCCTGCCCATGCTCATCGGCGCATCTCTTCTCGGCTTGTGCGCTTGGCTCGCCACTCCTCTTCTTCCGGGAACCGCCCTCGCCGTCGGCATTGTCCTCACCACTC
>CAJBOM010000077.1 GCA_903956835.1 uncultured Verrucomicrobiota bacterium | reverse complement strand
TCTGATCCTGAAAATAGAGGATGGCGATTTGATCGGAACTGGAGCGAACGGCTCCGGTGCAGGCGTAGGCGGCGGCATAGAACCAGACGAGGGGGTGGGTAAAGATGGTGCGGAACGATTCGAGAAGAGAAACGGTGACACCATCAGAGTTATCGAGTTCGTCCTTGATGGCGCCTGGATAGCCGGCTTCTTCAGGGGTTTCGCGAGCGGCGAAGAACATGAAAAGAGCGGCGGCGGCGGTGAAGAGGGGGGGGATACGGAAGAGCCAGCGCCATTCTCCTGCGGGAACGGTCAGGGCAAAGAAACTGAATCCAGCGAGAATGAGGGGAGCGAGAAAGCTGATGGCGACTTGGCCGAGCTGAATCATGAGGCCAAAGATTCCAGAAAAAGTTCCGCGTTCTTGGCGGGCGAACCAAGCGGCGTTGATTTTGACCATGCCGGGGCAGCCGAAGGATTGGAGGTAGCCGTTGAGCAGCCAGATCATAGAAAAGGTGGTGAAGGTTCCAGCGAGGGAACCGAAGCCAAAGAGAAGATTGATGGCAATGGTGCCGACGGCGCCGATCAGTAGGGATTTGCGGCCGCCGATGCGGTCGGTGAGGAGTCCATTGATCAGTTGGCCCGTGCCATAGGCTAGGGACCAGATGGCGAGCATGTCGGTGATCTGAGAGGTAGTGAAGTGAAACTCGGCGATCATTCCTGGAGCCGCGAAACGGAAATTGTAGCGGCACATGTAGTAGGCGCCGTAGAGGCAACCAATGGAGATCCAGTTTAGATTTCGACGTCTACGGAAGCCGATGGGATAAGATGGCCGGGCGAGGAGAGAGTCCAATGCCATGAAAACCACTCTAACGAGTGGAGAGGGCCTAATGGAATCAGAAAGAGGGTGAAGCAGGGGGTAAGTTGGGCTTATCCTTTGGCGATGAATGTAGGGAAGTACCGCCATGTGATCTGGGATTGGAATGGGACTTTGCTGGATGATGCCTGGTTATGTCGGGAGATCATGAATGGCCAGCTCCGGCAAAGGCTCCTCCCGACGATGAGTGAGGAGAGGTATGAGGCGGTCTTTGATTTTCCGGTGGAAAGTTATTATCGGAGGGTGGGCTTCTCGTGGGAGAAGGAGACCTTTGAAGAAGCGGGGACTGAATTTATTCTGGAATACGAAAAAAGGAAAAAAGAGTGTCGTCTGCAAATTGGGGCCTCTGATGTTCTGCGGCAGGTAAGTGCGATGGGACTTTCTCAAGCGGTGCTCTCGGCCTATTCCCACCAGGCATTGGAGGGATTTCTAGTCCACTTTGGGGTGCGAGAACATTTTCTGAGTGTGGCGGGAAGTGAGGATCACTATGCAGAGGGCAAGGTGGGCCAAGGATTGCGTATGTTGGAGCAGTTGCATGTGGCGCCTGAGGAGACGGTATTGATTGGGGATACGACCCACGATGCGGAGGTGGCGAAGGCGATGGGGGTAGCCTGTATTTTGATTCCCTGTGGGCATAATAGTCGGGATCGGTTGATGCGTTGTGGGGTGGAGATGATCGCTGGGCTTGGGGAATTACGATTTGGTTAAGGGAGTGCGGTTGGTTGCAATTAAAAAAAACCTCACAGGGTGGGGGTGGGTTCGGTAGGATGAGGCCCTGATGAAAGTAGCGATGATCGATTATGGGCGCGGGAATCTCCGAAGTGTGGAGCGGGCGTTGGAGAAGGCTGGGGCTGAGGTGAAGCGGGTGGAGAGCGGTGAGGAGTTGCAGGGGGTGGAGACGGTGGTGTTGCCAGGGGTGGGGTCTTTCGGGGATGCGGTAGAAGGATTGAAGCAGAGAAAATTATGGGATCCGCTGCGGGAGTGGGTGAAAGCGGATCAGCCGTTTCTGGGGATCTGTTTGGGGTTTCAGCTATTGTGGCAAGAAGGAGAGGAGGCCCCTGGGGTGAAGGGGCTAGGTATTTTACCAGGGCGGGTGGTGAAGTTTTCCGGGAGTGCAATGAAGATCCCACTGATCGGATGGAGTGAGGTAAAGCCGAAGAGCGGGTCGGAAGATTTGTTTGAAGGTGGAGATAGGTTTTTTTACCATGTGCACTCGTACCGTCCTGAATCTGCCCCTGCTGATTGGCTGATCTGCGAAACCGAATATGGGGGTTGGTTTCCGAGCGGAGTGCGAAAAGGTCGCGTGGCGGGCTTCCAGTTCCATCCCGAGAAGAGTCAAGACACAGGGATCTCTTTGTTGGGTAATGTCTTGAAAAAGATAAACGCGAGCTGACTTGCCTTCATGGCGAATGCTTTCTAACTTTCGATCATGATTAAATCAATGATTCGGCTTACTGTGTTGGGGTTGGTAGTTGGTTTGGCGTCCGCGACTATGGCCGGTGAAGGCTGTGGTAGCTGCGGCGATAGCGATAGTGGTGCAAAAAAGAAAAGCACCAACAATGTCACTCCCTCCGATAAGAAGTAACTTTTCGAAAAACAAAAACCCAGCCTCGATAAATTCGGGGCTGGGTTTTTTGTTGTCCGAAAGGGTTAGTTTTTCGGGCGACCGAGTTTGGCCTGGATGGTGACGGGGGCTTTAGGGTTGTCTCTTGGGTCCCGCGGTTTGGCGACGATCTTATCGGCTACGTCCATCCCTTCGATGACCTCACCAAAGGCGGAGTACTGACCGTCGAGGAAGGCGGTTTCGGTGACGCAGATAAAGAACTGACTGCCGCTGGAATCACGTTTGGGGTTGCCTTCATCGCCGAGTCGGGCGGCGGAGACGGTGCCCCGCTTGTGCTTATTGCCGATTTCCGCGGGGATGGTGTAACCAGGGCCGCCAGTGCCGTGGGAGCCACGATCGTCGGCGTTTTTACTTTTGGGATCGCCACCTTGGATCATGAATCCTGGGATGACGCGGTGAAAGGTGGTGCCGTCGTAAAATCCGTCTTTGACGAGTTTTTTAAAGTTTTCGCTGTGTTTGGGGCATTTGATGACATCGAGTTTGATCACGATGATGCCATCGGGGGTGGTGATGGTGACGATATCTTCTTCAACGAGGGTGGGTTTCATGTCGGTGGTTTCCTTTGGGGTGGGGGTGTTGGTTTCCGCCGCGCGCGCGGCAAAAGCGAAAAGAAGAGAGAGGGCAAGTGAGGCAACGATTTGGGTTGAGAAGATAGATTTAAGCATGTCGAAGGATGGTCCAAGTTGCTCCGCTGGCCAATACCGAATTTCCTGCCTTAGCGTGATCTCGCTTGATCATGGAGAGAGCTAGAATAGCGGAGGAGTCTGGCAGAGAGGTGGCACTGGTCATTTTTCCAAGGGCGGTTCCTTCTGGGGTAGTGCACTCCAGTGGCAGTGAGGGGATGGAGGTGGATGGGGAAGCGAGGACACAGAGGTGACGATTGACGTGACCGACGCTGCGGAGTCGAGAGATGACTTCTTGGCCGATGTAGCAGCCTTTGGAGGAGCTGATGGCATCGGATTCGAATCCTGCTTCGGGCGGGAGGGTGTCGGGTCCGACGTCGATGCCCCAAAGGGGAAGACCGCGTGCGATGCGGAGTGGCTCCCAATCGGGTAGGGGGGAGGAGTCGGGTTGGTAAGGGGAGGTTGAGGGAAGCCACAGGTCGAGGCCGGGTTCACGAAAGCGGGGGCAGAGGAAATGAAGGGAATCTTTTGGCGCATCGGTGGGTGGAGAG
>CAJBOM010000076.1 GCA_903956835.1 uncultured Verrucomicrobiota bacterium | reverse complement strand
TGGAAACGCTGGCTTGGGCTCAACCGGACCATCTGTCATGACGATGCCAGGGGGCACGGGTCGCCTCATTCTCGATGCGGTAAGTGGTGGATCGACAGCCTATGGCTTCTTCATTCGTGGAAGCGATGTGACGGTGCAGGCAAATAACAACACCGCTTTCGGAACTGCTGCCAATATCAATTTAGGAGACGCTGCTGGTAAGGGAACCCTTGCTCTCAATGGCGTAACCATCGCTAATAATGCATTCCTTGCGGGTACAGCCTCGAGCCGTACGATCGAGAATATGTCGGCAGCATCTTCCACCTACAGTGGGCAGGTTTTCTTAGGAAACTTCTCAACGATCCTGCGCTCAACCACCACTGGAACCCTCAATGTTAGTGGTAATTTGCGTGATGATGCTGGCACGGGAGCTATAGAAATCGGCACTTCCACATCGGTCAACTCAGGTACGGTCAATCTCTCCAGGGCTTCTGGCAATGCCTATGACGGCACCACAACGGTGAATTCAGGCACACTGATGGTCAGTAATACCACCGGATCAGCGACTGGAACGGGCGCGGTGAGTGTAGGAAGTGGCGCAAAACTTGCAGGAAATGGAATTATTGCGGGTACACTCTCCGTCAATGGTATTGTTGCCGCAGGTAATAACAGCACAGGCATCTTGACCGTTCAGAATGCGGTGACCTGGAATGGCGCAACATCGGCTAGCGCAGCCACCGATTGGCAGTTTGACTTAGGCGCGGCTAACACGTCGGACCTGCTGAATATCACTGGAGGAAGCGGCAATTTGCTCAAAGGCACGGGATCGATCTTCCGCTTTGACTTCCAAAACAGCCTGAATGAGGGGACGTTCGTGCTGATCGACTGGGCAGGTATCACAGATTTCAGCAGCACAGACTTTAGCTTTACGAATTTAGGAGCTGGAAACAACGGAACGTTCGCCATGAACGGCAGCCAACTCCAGTTCACCGCTGTGCCTGAACCATCGGCCCTGTCTCTTCTTTTGGGCGGCGCACTTCTCCTGGGAATTTTCAAGATGCGTCGTCAATCGCAGCACCCAGTAATCTAAACTGGATCACGTAGCCGGTAGTAGGAAAAGTAATGTTGCAGTCGGCTACTGGTATTTTCATGGCTGGGATGCTGGCAATATCTTCCAGCTCAGCCATCGGAGAGAAGGTCATCCTTCGTCAAGGATTTGAAAAATTTGACGAGAATTCAATCGGAACGGTGGGACTGGAGTTAGATAAAGACGCCGGGTCGTGGCGTGATTTTGGAAAGAGTGAGGGATCCCCAAAAGTCACCATCAAGGAATTTCATACCACGAATAAGGCAACCAAGGGAAAGTCAGTGGCCATCATCCGTGGTGCCGAGGTTGGAACGACCGATTTTTGGTTGATGGGTGAATGGTCTCCAGACATCGATAAAGGTAAGATAAGGATCTCCTTTTCAACCCTACGAGATACAGATCAAAGTGGATTCGGCATTTACCTTGGCAATAAAGAAAAGTTCCTAGGCTCGAATACCATCGCCTTAGGTGTTTCCAATGTAACAAGTTACGGAGATAAGCTCACCATCATGGATCAGAAGGGCGCTTGGGAAGCAGTCCCCTTACTGGTCCTTGTCGGAACATGGACCCGCATCGTCCTCGAAGTGGATTTTACTGCTAAGACCTATACGGTCTCGGTCGCTGGGGTAGGCTTAGGCAGAGCCATTCCTTTCGAATCGAAGACGCCAATCTGCCAGATCTCATTCATCCCAGGGCACCCGCCTGGAAATCTTAGCTATATCGATGACGTTGAAATCATCTCTCTCGACTAGCTCGTAGGTTGCTTCGATTGCAAATTTAGGAATTTCTATCCTGCGAGTTTAGGAGACGAGAAATCCTCGCTATCCCCTTATGCTTGCTTCTGATCCGCTCCAGTTGCGCCGTTAAAGCGATCTATTTTGGCCGAGGATGGTGCCCAACCTGGCATGGCCTCAATATTGGAGGTGGCCGCCTTCGGGTCGGAAGGCTGGCGGGCTTCTCCCACTCGCCGATAAGACCACCAGCATTTTCCCAGATGATTATGTTCGTGATCCACAACAAACCCCGCATTTTTCATCATGGGTCCGATCCAGCCGATGCAATGGTCACAGTAGTCCTTATGCTGGGAGAGTCCATTGGCCAGGAGGAACCCCTTCGAGGGGCAATCGTGCATATCGATACGAAAGGAATCCTTGCCGCAGGATGAGGTGTAAGCTGCCCCTTCCTCAGCCAAGGTATGCCCCCAATACTCCTCCATCCCTGCAAACCCCTTCTCTTTGATCAGCTGAGAGGCATGGATTTGGCTGTCCTCCGCAATCGCCTCCTTCCAGTAGGCCAAAAGAACATCATGACCAAAGTTCTTTTCTATCCAGGCAAATGTCCATTCGTAATGCCCGCAAAAATCGTAGCATCCTATCATGGTGAATCCGCCATCTTGATCGATCCGAGATCCTGCGGCGCTGAGGAACCTCTCTTCGCGAAGGTTTGCTCGCAGGCACCATTTCCCCCCTTGATACGAACCTCGAAACCAGCCCTAGAGGCCAAGGCGTCGCTCACATAGAAGCAGTGTTGGCAAAATTCAGAGACGATACACCGGCTATTCTTTCGTAAGTGATAAATCGCAGGACACTGTTTCACTTCCAGAAAAACCCGCTGCTCACTGTACGTCACATCCACAGATGCATTTGGTTCCGCTTGGAAAAAATCTCGCCAATACTCCGCGATCGCTGGCAAACCATCATTCCGCCAACTCTCCGCCACGGGCTGGAAATAAGATGATTCCCCGAGCTCACTCCAGTATTTCACAAGTTTTTCTATTCCAAATCTGCGTTTCAAGAAACGGAACGTCGCGTTGATCGCGAAGTAAAAATCAGCCGCCCCTTGCGCCTTGCTGTCACGGTACGGAAGCATAAAGGATTCTAGGACTCGACCCCAGGGTCGCACCAAGGCCTGCCGACTGACATAGATTTTTGCATGCGTTTGGGCCCTAGAAATAGGATCAGTTGACTACGTTTTGCGGATGTCCCGTGAGGAATCCTCGGACATTCTCCACAGCTGTCGCCAAGAGGCGCCCCCTAGCCTCCACCGTTGCCCATGCATAATGAGGTGTGATGACAATGTTTCGAGCTTGGAGAAGAGGGTTAGATTGGGGTGGGGGTTCTCCCGAAAGTACATCTAGAGCAGCTCCTGCGATCACTCCGGAATCAAGGGCCACGGCCAAGTCGGCCTCGTTGACGATCGGGCCACGTGCAGTATTAATTAAATAAGCAGAGGGCTTCATCAGACCAAGGTGTGTGGCATCAACCAATCCGCGTGTTTCTGGTGTGAGAGGACAATGCAAGGTGAGGAAGTCGGAGATAGAGAAGAGCTCATTCATCGGGACAATACTCACTGGATAATCCACGATCTTGGACGACCGAGTTGCTGCAGCGATTTTCATACCAAAGGCATGGCCGATCCTTCCCGCCTGCTGGCCGATTCGCCCAAAACCAATAATTCCCAAGGTTTTCCCAGCAAGCTCGTGGAGTGGGGAGTCCCAGAATGACCAATCTTGCGACTGGGTCCAAGCTCCACCACGAACTCGCACGGCATGAGAAGCGACAGCGTTGGACCAGTGCAGAATATAGGCAAAAACCAACTGAACAACGGACCGGGTCCCATAGGCAGGGATGTTGCAGACCACAATATCTTGGGTGCGTGCTACCACCGCATCAACCACGTCAAATCCTGTCGCGAGTACCCCAATATAACGTAGCTTCGGAAGCTCCCGCAATGTCTCTGCGGATAGGCGCACTTTATTGGTTAAAATGATCTCGGCGTCAGCGCAACGACTCAGCACATCACCTGCACTTGTTCGTTCATGAATTTCAACATTAGGGAGGAGAGCGCGAAGACTATCCCAGGATAAGTCCCCAGAATTAAGTGGATAACCATCAAGAACTACAATTTTCTTTGACATAAAATAGATAGCCTGAATATAAGCCTAGTGAGTACGATGATTAATTAATCTAATTTATATATTTTAGTGGCAATCACGCGCGTTGACAACCGTCATCTTAAGAGCGGGAATTCCTCCAAGGGACAAGACTAGCAGACCATGTGAATGGTCTGAACCTATCCGTTGCCTGCTTATTACCTGCGCCCAATTCGGTTTTTGCTCAATCAATGAAATAAGAAAGACTGCCACGACCGCAGCGACTCGAACCGATTCTTCAACTGTGGGGTTAGAGACCCGATCCACTTTGCACCTGTCAAAGCATGACTTTATCTTCCACCATCCTTCATGGAAGCATACGATTAGAGATGTGAGTGCTTTCGCAATCGGGCTTGATTTTGGAACCAATTCAGCACGCGCGTTAGTCGTCCGTTGCTCTGACGGAAAAGAGCTCGGTTCCTCCGTCTCACACTACCCTTCCGGAACGCAGGGAGTTTTTTTGGATCCGAAGGATCATCACCTTGCACGCCAGAACCCCAAAGACTACCTCGTCGGCCTTGAGAAAAGCGTCCGAAGCGCCCTTCTTCAGGCCGCCCAGGTTCGCGGTTTTACCCCAGAGCAAGTTGTCGGAATCGGAGTGGCAACCACGGGATCCAGCCCCATTCCTGTGGACAAGAAAAATCAACCCCTTGCCATGTCCGCCAAGTGGAAAAAGAATTTAAATGCCCAGTGCTGGTTATGGAAAGACCACACCAGTTGGATGGAAGCTGCACAAATCACCAAAAAAGCGGCTCAATACCGCCCTCACTTTATCGCAAAATGTGGGAACACCTACTCTTCCGAATGGTTTTGGAGCAAACTTTGGCACTGTTTAAGGGTGGACCCTCGCGTCTTTAAGGCCGCCTATTCTTGGGTTGAGCTCTCAGACTGGATCCCTTCTGTTTTAGCAGGGATCCAGGATCCCTGCGCTCTGCGCCGAGGAATATGCGTAGCGGGACATAAAGCTATGTATTGCGATGAATGGGACGGCCTACCCGACAAGGATTTTCTTGCAAAGTTAGACCCAAAACTCGCCCTTCTTCGGGATCGCCTCTACCAAAAAGCGTATGATGCCAGCACCTCAGCAGGTTCTCTTTGTCCAGAGTGGTCCAAGCGCCTGAAACTTCCGTTAGGCATTCCCATCGCCATGGGCGAGATGGACGTCCACTACGGCGCAATCGGGTGCGGGATTACCGAAGGCACACTCGTCAAGGTCATCGGCACTTCATCCTGCGACTGCGCGGTCGTCTCCGCTGATAAAAAGCTGAAAGATATTCCAGGCATCTGCGGAATCGTCCTTGGCGCGATTCTCCCCAACTTCTATGGAATCGAAGCGGGGCAGTCTGCCGTGGGGGACATCTTTAAGTGGTGGATTGAAACTATTTGTGATGGCAAGGCCGCTCTCTACCAGCAATTAGAAACGGAAGCCTCCGCCCAACTTCCAGGGCAACATGGCCTTCTTGCTCTCGATTGGCATAACGGGAATCGAACCATCCTCGTCGACCCTCTGCTCTCGGGCCTCCTCCTCGGCACGACCCTCCAAACCAGTCGTTCGGAAATCTACCGTGCTCTTATCGAAGCCACCGCCTTCGGTGCACGCACCATCATCGAGCGCCTGGACAAGTTTGGCGTCCCAGTCAGGCGGATCATCTGCGCCGGCGGCATTGCCGAAAAGAGCCCGTTACTCATGCAGATCTATGCCGATGTTACCGGACGCACCATGTATCTCGCGAGATCTACCCAGGCCTGCGCACTCGGTTCCGCCCTCTCCGCTACTGTTCTCGCCGGCCAGTTCCGCGATTTTCCCACAGCCCAAAGAGCGATGACTTCCTGCCAGACCCTGCGGTACAAGCCACGACCTGCCGCCCAACAAACGTACAACCGCATCTATAAACTCTACATGGAACTTCACGATGCCTTCGGTGGCCGGAACGACAAAGTAGACCTATCTCAAATCATGAAGCAGCTCTTTGAAATTAAACAGTCCTCTACAAAATAATTTCACACCCCTTTCTGCAACCCCAGGTAAAGTTTATTCATCCTACATTCAGCGGTTCTTTTCCACATAGCCCCCCTATCAACCCTGCAGGACAATCTTCAGGTTTCACCTGACCACGGAAACCGTGGGAGCTAAGGAGCAAAGGTGGCACGCACTCGATAAAATATGCGAGTTGGCATGTCGGCAGAAGATACGGAGAAAGACTTCCGCGTATGCCCACCGGACAATCTACTTTGATCAGCATCATTGGTTAGCGTTCCTACGGCGGAAACCCAGGATCCAATGGCCAGATCGGTCGTGCTCTGCACCTCATAGGTGATGCCACTATCGCGGCTGACAAAAGTAATTGTTACCCCTCCAACTGTCTTCCGAACGTCGATCACCCCCGCATCCGTCAACACTGGGTTGCCTCCAAAAGCAAATTCCACCTCATTACGCAAACCGTCGCTATCGGGATCGGCCGAACCGAGCCCTTGCACGCTGCTCAAACCATACCCAATCGCCCAACGCTCGTAATCAGAGAGCCCATCGGTCACTTCAAGGGAAAGGACAGAATTAACTGTGTCCAAGACAATACGCCCTGAAAGTCCGTAGGTGAGATTGGTGATGACAAAGTCGCTCGCACTGAAATTAGAAGTACCCGACCAATCCACCAATTTATACCAGCCGCGTGCTCCCGTGCCCGCAAAGTCAAACGTCCATGAACTGCCCGTGCCCTTATTGAAATTACCCGCGGTGATATTGAGTGAATCGCTCATGCCAGGCGAACTTTGCGAAGCTCCAGCCGTACCCAGCTCAAAAACCCAGCTGTCACCACTGTTCCAGGTGACCGTATTGCCAATCGAAATTGTCCCGATACTATTACCTGGGCGAAGCGAACCGCTAATCGTTGTTGATCCGCTAATCACTCCTGAGCCTCCTAGAACTGCACCACGATTCACTAGGACAGCTCCAGTGCCTGTGGCACTACCGGATGCATTGTTCGCTAAAAGCGTGCCACTGTTCACCGTGGTCGTTCCATCGTAGCTATTGCCTGAAGTTCGCGTGAAATCGACTTTGCCCAGATTGGCAAAACCAGCGGTTCCGATAACCACGCCCGCCGTGTTGGCATCGTCACGGATATTGCCACTGACCGTAAGCTTCGCATTCTCCACCAACGAAGCCAGGGTGACATCTGCCGCTGATTCCAAAAAGACCTGCCCAGAAAGGCTGGAGCCAGTCGTAGCTGAATTACCCACCCGGCGACTGTCCGTCACTGGACTTAGAAAAAGATTGTTGGCCACAGTTACCCCATTCAGGAGCAAGGTTGGTGTTGTCGGTGTCGTCGGTGTCTTGTATCCAAAATTGTCGTCGCCCATGAATAGGTTCGCTGAGCCAAATGGGTTGGTCACAGGGTTTGCTTTGACGATGGCCGAACCGCGAATCAAGAAGCCGTATGGGATCGATCCGGCCGAGGGCGCGTCAACCACCAAAGTTCCCGTACCTACCGCCATGATGGTGCTACCCGTGCGCCCAAGACCGGCTGCGCCAGAAAGCGTCAGCGTATTCACCGAGTCTAATACGAAAACTGTCTGACTGTCTGAATTAAACTGCCCAATTAATGAGGAATTTCCGGTGTAAGCTTGGATCGTGGCGACGCCCCCACCCACCGTCAGGTGTTTGTTCAGCGTAACCCCGCTGGTTAACTGAAGAACGGTGTCACCCCCACTGAGCAGCAAGCCATCCGCTTCTGCTGGGGAATCACCCAACGCATTGGAATTACTCAAACGCAGAATCCCTTTTTCCACAACGATTCTGCCGTTCAATCCCGTGTTGTTTCCGGAAATGGCCAGAGTCCGGGAACTGGAAAACCCTTCGAGGGTGAACCCGTCCGTGCCTGTAAGAACCGAGCTGATCGTAGAAAGTCCGTTAGCCGAGAGCGCAATCGTCGGGGTGCTT
>CAJBOM010000075.1 GCA_903956835.1 uncultured Verrucomicrobiota bacterium | reverse complement strand
GAACGTCGCAGTTACTGGTGCAAGCAATCAAACCTTTAGCAATTTAACTCTTCTGCTTGCGGATTCTAACCTAACAGGGCAGACGAAAATTCAACCAGGGGACGGTGGATCAATAATCATCGATTCGAATGCAAAACTGCAAATTGGATCCACTACTGCCCAGGCGGTGATTCTTGAGGCGAACGGTAGTGGCACGGGATCTGGTGCACTAAATGTCAACGGTGTATTGATTGCTGAAGTCTCGGGATCAACTATCAAGGCCGATACTGGTGGTGTCCTGAATTTAAATCTGGCGGCAGGTAGTAGTTTAGCGAACCTTCAGCTGACAACTGGGGTTGGCGGGGTGATTAACTTTGTTGGAGGCGGTGACTTCGGCGGATCAGTGAATCCTGCTGCAGGGAGGGTTAATCTGGCGACTTCTGGCATCACAGTTGGATCAACGACCGGTTTTGTTTTCAGTGCAGGCGGCATCATTGGAGCGACCTACGCTAGCGGAACATCGACCATCGCGGGGACAGTCACTTTCACGACTGGTGGGGGGACAGCGAGAGTTAACACTTTCGATGTAGGAACTGGCGCGACCTTGGAAATCAGCGGTGGGACAAACGGTGGAAATGGGACGAGTAATTCCGTTGAAAAAATCGGCAATGGCACTTTGAGTCTGACGAAATCAACTGGTAATGCCATCTCTGGATACGCATTCAATGTGTTGGCAGGCACCCTGCTGGTTAATAATACATCAGGCTCTGCGACTGGTAGTGCCGTTCCTGTCAATGTGGCGTCGGGGGCGACTCTTACTGGGGCGGGTAGGATTACGGGAGCGACCACGATCAGCGGTATCTTGGCGCCAGGAAACAGCATCGGGACACTCAGGGTTATAAATGATGTGACTTGGAATGGAAGTAGTTTGCTAAGCGGGGGCGCAACTACTGATTGGAAGTTTGAGTTAGGCGCAGCCAACGCGGCGGATCTTCTCCAGATTACGGGTGCAGCCAGCGAGTTTATCAAAGGCACAGGAACGACCTTCCGCTTTGATTTCTTGGGCAGTACAGCCATAGGGACATTCAAATTAGTGGACTGGGAGAGTACCGCGTCTCTTGTTGGAGGCGGGGTGGCAGGCACGAGCTTCGCCGCCACAGATTTTAGCTATACAAATCTGGGGCCTGGTCTTAAGGGCAGTTTTCAATTTAACGGATCTCAACTTGAATTCGTCAGTGAAAATAAGGGCATTCCGAGTATCACGACGCCTCCGACAGCCAGTGCGATTAAGGTGGGCCAAGCACTAGGTGATTATTCTACACTAACTGGTGGAGCCGCCACCACGGCGGGCACGTTTACCTTCACCGACTCTAGCATCGTACCGAGCACGACCGGCAACTATAGCGCCAACGTGACCTTTACTCCGGATGATTTAGCTAACTACGTCACTGTTACGACAACGGTGAGCGTGATGGTGAATGCGCAGACACCTATTGGCACCACGTTTGCGGGCTGGAGCTCTAGCGCAATTCCTACGCCTGAACTGGTGGCGAAGTATGCGATCGGTGGGGCTAGCGGCCCCAACGCCCGAGGAGAGGCACCCACGGTAGGCAGGGGTTTTATCCTCCCTAACCATTATACCTATATTGAGGCACTAGTTCGGACGGATGACAGCCAACTTTCGTTTGTAGCGGAGGCGTCAACGGATCTCAGCGTTGGATTTAGTTCCACGGGGACTTGGACGGTCGAGGGCGCAGCCCTGGGCGTCTCCCAAGTGGATGTTCCTCCCGGCTGTGAGCGGAAAAAGTTCATCTACTGGCACGGAATTGCCCAGAATAAGATGTTCCTGCGACTGAATTCCACACTCACCCCGTAGGGGCGAGTGGGCAGATAGAAGTTCTAATTTTGGATGTTGCCCCGAACTCGCGCGAAATGCTCACGCCAAGTCCGCTAAGGACGCAAAGGGGGTCCCGCGGTTGCGGGACGCGCTTACGCGCGGATGTTTGATTTTTGATTTTGGTTTTTTGATTATGAATTGGGGGACGGAAAATCCTAAAGCTTGAAGCTTAGGTAGTGGCGGCATCTCCGAGGCCGCCTAGCTGGGCGATTGGGCGTACAGCGTTGAGCGCAGGCGTTCTCGGAGAGACCGCCCTACCTTGGTTTTGAGGCCTGGGTTGGAGGGCGGGTTTGGTTAGTCGTCTCGGCG
>CAJBOM010000074.1 GCA_903956835.1 uncultured Verrucomicrobiota bacterium | reverse complement strand
GCGGGTGGGGAGGGTGGATTATGTTTCTTTGGATTCCTTCGCGAAATTTTATGGATTTAAAGTGCCGCAAGAGTTTGAAAAAAATCGCCCTTTTGAACTCATCTCTTCCGCGGGATCCTTGCAACTGACCCTAGACAGTCGTGAGATGCGCTGGAAGGGGGCGCGGTACTGGTTGAGTCATTCGGTGCGGCAAGAGAGTGAGGTTGTTCTGATTCCTCGCGTGGATCTGGTAAAGACTTTCGATCCGCTTCTGCGACCGAATGGGGAGATCCCGAGGCGACCCTTGCAGGGGGTAGTGATCGATCCTGGGCACGGGGGTGGAGATGAGGGCACGCGGGCGGCACGGGGGTTGAGTGAGAAAACGGCGAACTTCGATGTGGCGAAACGCCTCGTCCGTTGTCTAGACAAAGCGGGAATTCCTTGGGTGCTGACTCGCACTAAGGATCGCTATGTGGATCATGCAGACCGCTCAAAGTTAGCGGATGACCACCCTGGGTATATTTTTGTAAGTATTCATTTCAACGAGGATTCGAGTCGATCTTCTGAGGGATGGGAGACCTACAGTCTTTCGCCGCAGTTCGCGCCTTCGACATCTTCGGGAGGGTCATTGGTGGGAGATGAAGATCAGATATGGCCAGGGAACGGATATGATCATCATAACTTTCTCCTGACTCAGGCGATCCATCGGTCAGCGGTTTTGGCGAAAAGTAACGCGCCTTCGGATCGAGGGGTGAAGCGGGCGCGGTTCAAGGTGTTAAGATTAGCCAACTCGCCCTCGGTTCTGGTCGAAGGAGGATTTATGTCGAACCCACGTGAGGCGAGTTTATTGCGTACGGAGGAGTATCGGCAGCAGGTAGCGGAGTGGATTTTTGCGGGAATTCAGGCGTACGCGCGATCCCAGGAAAATCCACAAGCGGCGGCACGGTTACAACTCGCTAAGGATCGAGTCGCAACAAATGCAGTAGGGACCTTGGTTGGGGCAAAAAAGAATGAGGAGGTGGAACCTTTTCGATCACGGGGAACGAACTTGAGTGCCTCCAACGTTGCGCCGGCCGTAGTGGTGCCGACTACGGGGCAAGGGGTAGTGGTGTCCCCCGCGGCTGTGGGCGGCGTGGAGCCTGAGGTGAGGAAAGCTTTACCGGTTGGAACGGAGAAGAAAGAGTAGACGATGCCTTTAGGTGTTTTTGATTCTGGAATGGGTGGGTTAACAGTGGTGCGAGCCTTACGGTCGGCTTTTCCGCGGCGCGATATTTTTTATGTAGGGGACACCGCGCGGGTTCCTTATGGGAATAAGTCAGCAGAAACGGTTTTGGGGTACAGCCGGGAGATCATCACTTTTCTCGAGGCGAAGGGAGTGGATCGGATTGTGGTGGCGTGTAACACGGCCTCGGCTTTTGCTGTGGAAAAATTGCGTTCCTCGGTGAATGTTCCGTTGCATGGGATGATTGAATCGGGAGTGGCGGCGACGTTACGGGTGGCGGGAGATGGGCCGGTGGGTGTCATTGGGACCTCGGCGACAATTGGGAGTGGGGCGTACGAGAAGGCCTTGCGCCAAGCGCGCCCCAGTCTGAATGTTTTCGAGCAAGCGACACCCTTGCTCGTTCCGCTAGTGGAGGAGGGCTGGGTTGAGGGGGAGGTGACGGAGGCAGTGATTCGCAAATATCTGGAGCCGTTGTTGCGCGAAAAAATTAAGGTTTTGGTATTGGGCTGTACCCATTATCCGCACTTGAAGGGGGTATTGGCAAAGGTGCTGGGACCGAAGGTGAGGTTGGTCGACTCCTCGGAGGCGTGTGCGGAATCATTGCGAGATTCGGAAGGGGCGAAGTTGGAGGAGGGAAAATTAAGGGTTTTCTTAACCGATGAACCTGGGCCGTACCAGAGTCGAGTGGAGAGTTTTCTGGGAGAAGGGGTGGTGAGTTCGATTGAGAAAATCCGCCTACCCTAGTGGGCTTTTGCTGGCCAGTCGGTTGGTCGCCTTAAGCCGAAATTAGGGAGCGCGTTTTTGGCTACGGCCCCTGAGTTCGGCGGATGGGTCTAGATCGGGTGATTCTTCTGGGGTGAGAGTGGGAGCCGCGTCGGAGGGATCGATAAAGTCAGGGTCGTTGGGATCGAGGCGGGTAGGATCAATTTCGGTCATGATCTGGAGTATGCGATCGCCTCGACGTT
>CAJBOM010000073.1 GCA_903956835.1 uncultured Verrucomicrobiota bacterium | reverse complement strand
GAAATCAACCGTGCCCCCGCCTCCGCACAGGCCACCGCTTGCGGAAGCGAAAACATCAAAGTCAAATTACACTGGATCCCCTCCTTCTGAACAATCTTCGCCGCCTGCGCTCCCTCCCAAGTCGCCGCAATCTTGATCAATATCCTCTCCCGATCAATCCCCGCCGCCCGATAAATCTCAATCAAGTGCCGCGCTTTCTCCACCGTCGCCTGCACATCAAACGAGAGCCGCGCGTCCACCTCAGTCGAAACTCGCCCCGGCACAATTTTTAAAATCTCCCGCCCAAAAAGAGTTAATAGTTGATCGATGATCGCACGCGCACGCACCTCTTTCGATCCAACTCCACCCTTGCCATCCGCCACCGCTTTTTCTAGCAAACCTTGGTACGCAGGCATTTCCACCGCCTTCTCGATCAAAGTCGGGTTGGTCGTTGCATCCTGCGGAGCATAGGCCTTCATCGAGGCAAAATCCCCCGTGTCCGCCACCACCGTGGTGAACTTCTTTAACTGCTCTAAAGCATTAGTGCTCATCGTCTCTTATTCTCCTAAATGTTCCTGTAAAAGAGGCTGCAACCTCTCTTCAACCTTACGAATCCTATCGATTTCGTCCGCTTCGACAAGCAGTCGTATCAGATTTTCTGTCCCCGAGTACCGCAGAAGAATCCTCCCCTTCTGCCCCAGAAATTTCTCCATCTCCGCCACCGCACCAGACAAAACCGGAATCGTCTCCCACGGCACCTTCTCCCTCACCCTCACATAACTCAACTTCTGTGGATACTTTTTCATCCCTCTTCGCATCTGCGCTAGCCGCAACTTTTTCCTTTGCACCAAATCCAAAATCTTCAAGGCCGAGAGCAGTCCATCGCCCGCGGGCGATACATCGTGAAAAAGCAGATGCCCCGACTGCTCTCCCCCCAAACAAAAACCACCCGCCCGCATTGCCCTCGCCACATACCGATCTCCCACCGGCGTTCTCAGCACTTTCCCGCCCTGTGACTCCACCGCTTCGTCTAATCCCATATTACTCATCACTGTCACCACCACAGTCTTTCCTGACAACTTTCCTCTTTCCAGTGCATCCAAAGCTGCCATCGCAATCACCTCATCTCCATCCACTCTCTCCCCCTCCTCATCAACCAAAACCATCCGGTCCGCATCCCCATCATGAGCTAAACCTATCCAACCCGGCTTTCTCTGAATCACTTCTACCAACTTCTCGGGATGTTCAGACCCACAACCTTCGTTGATATTTTTCCCGTCGGGCTTTCCCGCAATTACGTCCACCTCCGCCCCCAACCCGCGTAAGATACTCGGAGTCGTAAACCAGGCCGCTCCGTTCGCCACATCCACCACAATCTTTAATCCCGCTAACGAAAAGTCCGCAGGAAACCCTTTTCGCAACAGATTCCCATACCCCTCCAACGCCCACTGTGCACAGGAGAAATCCATCTTCGGTGTTTTTTCCGTGATCAGTGGCGGATGCTTCTCATCCAGATACGCTTCAATCGCTCCCTCCTCCTCATCCGTCAACTTCGCCCCATCCGCCCCACAAAACTTCAGCCCGTTATCCCCCGCCGGATTATGGGAGGCGCTCAAAATAGCCCCACCACAAGCTCCCTTCTCCTTCACCAACATCCCAACCGCCCCACTCGGAATCACCCCCAATACCTCTGGAACTAAACCCGCCACGCGTAACCCAGAAACCAGCGCCGCTTCCAGTATCGGACCCGACCCACGCGTATCCCGCGCTACTAAGATTTTTCCACCAGACGACTTTTTCGAAAAATACTTCCCCGCCGCGTATCCCATCGCCGCCACAAATTCAGGTGTCATCGGCACCTGCCCCACTTTCCCACGAATCCCATCCGTCCCAAACCACCTCCGCACCCATACCCCCTCTCCCATTAACGCACTCCCGCCCGCATCCCCGCCACAATTACCCCCAACCCGCCCCAGGCAATCACCGCCAACCCCAAGCAGATCGCCGCCCGCACCAACCTCCTTCCAACAGACCTAGGTCCTGCCGAGGGACGCAAAAAACCTCGCGCTAGCCCACCCACCCAAGAAACACCCTCCCCGCCTGCCACCAGAATCTCCGTCAGCTTTTGCCGTAACGCATCAATCTCCAAGGGCCTCTCCATCGTCCCACGACGACACAAAGTAATCTGACCCGACTCCTCTGAAAGAACTAAAATCACCGCATCACTCTCCTCGCTCAAACCCAACGCCGCCCGATGCCGCAACCCCAACACCCGGCTCATCCCCTGCTGGCTTACCGGCAAAATACAACCCGCCGCCACCAGTCGGTCCCCCCTCAAAATCACCGCCCCATCGTGCAACGGGGTTTGGTTAAAAAATACCGTCGCCAGCAGCTCCTCCGAAACAGTCCCTTGCACAGGCACACCCGAATCCATTACCCCCTGAGCAAGATCCGACTGCTCAAAAACAATCAGCGCCCCATACTTCCGCTCTCGGAGTGCCTCAATCGCTTTAATCACCTCTTCAATCACGAACGACTGCCGCTCTGCATGAATCGAAAATCCACCCGCCCTTCCAATCTCCGCCAAAGCCCGCCGAATCTCGGGCTGAAACAAAATCAAAAAGGCCAACACCAAGACCGAAACAAACGCTTGCAGAAGAAAACTCAACACCCGTAATTCCAAAAATCTTGAGGCCACCAGCGCGACGACAAAAACCAGCAAAAATCCGCTCAACACCTTCGCTCCCTGCGTCCGCCTCAGAAGCTTGTACCCGTAATAAAAAACCGCCGTCAGAATCAGAATCTCCAACGCCCCCTGCCAGCGCAGATCCCGATAGGGCTCCCACCAGCTTTCGGGTATCATCATTCATCCAGCAGACCAGAAACCACCGAAAGTGTCGATGCGGAGTGTGAAAATTACTTCGACCGCTTCGAAAACTTCACCCGATCCAGCTCCCGCCCCATTCGGCCCAATGCCACCACCTCCACCGTCTCTTTTTTTAATTTGATCACGTTGATGTAGTTTTCCTGGGCATACGCTTTGCGCAAAGGGATCGACTCGGCACACCTCGCATCCCTCGGTTCTACCCCGATCGACCCATTCCCCAAAACCATAACTTTTCGCCCCCCCTTTCCCTCACTTTCCACTCTCTGCATATCATGGTCGTGGTGATTAAAAACTGCCGTAGCGTCCGACTTCTCGATCAGCGGAATCCACTCACTCCTTGCATATCCACTCATCGGCTGCGCGTTCCAGGTTCGAGCCGACGGATAGCACGCGATATGCCATGAAACGAAGACCCACGGCACGCTCTTTCTCGCCGCCAGGTTTTTCTCCAACCACTTCGTCTGTCGCTCCATCGGGGTGATATGCCCAGTATCCAAAAGAAGAAGGGAAAGATAATTTCCAAAATCCATCCCGATAGGCTCGTCTCTTTGGTAGAGACCGCCAAATAAAGCAAAAAAGAAGGGGGCCTTCTTTTTCATATCCTCAAAGGTTGCCCCCTCCTGCCAATACCCTCCTTGAACCTCATGATTCCCGATTCCGGCCACCAACGGGATTAACTTTCCATCCGTTCCATGGGCGACTCGGTGCCACATCTCCCAAAACCGAATCTCCCTAGCAACATCCTTTCCGTCGCTATACGAAATATCCCCTCCAAGACTAAAGAAAAGGGGATTTTTCTGGCAGGCCAAAGTTAACATCTCCTCCGCAGCCTGGGTGGAGTCGGAATCTCCCCCCTCCGCGAAGATCAGCTCCTCTCCCATGTCCAAAGGGGCGGTTCGAAACCTCTGCTCCGGCGAATCCCCCAACTGGAATACATACTCTTTACCTGCTTCCAATCCCTTCCAACGGACTCGTGATAAACTCCACCTCGGCATTCCCCTCTTTTCGGGATCGGGAAAGTCGGTGCTCGTGCTCCTCGCCACCTGCCACGTCGGTTCTCCTAGCTTTTTCCAGCGCACCTCTTCCCCTTTTCCCTTTTCCGGACGATCCCCCAGCCCAGGACCCCGCAACCACTGGGCTGTCATCGTCGTACACGGATCACCCTCCCACGTCAGAAGCAATGTTTTGGGAACTTCTCCCGCCCACCCCTTCAGGCAGAGGACCCCAGTCAATAGTAACGGTACATAAATTTTCATCCTTCTTGTCTACCCCAAACCCAGCCAAAACCAACTCAGTCGATCATTTTCCTAGGGCAACTCACTTCATGAATTTCAAAAACGGCCTATAGGTAATCGCGATCGCCCCAACAAAGGGGCCACTGGTCGTTAGGGCAATTGTGCAGATTGGAACTAACACGGCAACAGTCGCAATTGTCATAGCAGTAATCAGCGCCTTCGGTTTGGTGAGGTGCACAATTGCCACGGCAAGTTGAACTAAGATGCCTAAAGCAAAAATGGCATACCAGCGGTCTGTTTGGACATCAAATGTCACAGACGCTAACCGGGCCATTCTGCCATTACTAACCGTTGTAATAGCGCTCATTAAAGCTTTAGATTCGGCATTATTGCCTAGTGAATCAACGGCTTGATAGGTGGCTTGCCGAAGGTTTCCGTAATACTGCTTGGTGATTGGAGATGGATCGCGATCCGACGAAAGAGTGGCCCATTCATCATTCACGACCGACTTAGCATACTGTTTGGCGCAGGCAGTAAGACCGCTTTCCTTGAGGCTGGGGATGGCCCCAACCAAATCAATAATAGTTGCAAGACCTTGACTCTCGGCCTGGACCGCTTGAATGGCTACATTGTAATTTTCCCAAAGAGCTGTGGCCGTGAGGGTGGCAGTCAGGGAGAATAAAATGGCGGGAAAGGTAACAAAGGGAGGCACAATGCCTTCCAAACTCAGACAGAAGACTCTGCTGAAAGAACCTAAAGAGATCCAAGCAATCAAGCTGCCAACTGTAATAAAAAACAGCACGATTCCGAGGATCATCAGGAATTCATAGTGTCGCGCGATAATGTCTGCGTGTTCGGCTAAATTTTCCATAAAGCTTATATTTAAATATCAAACCTAACTGATTTTACTCTTCCATAGCGAACTGAAAAATCGGGCCTGCCCCGACCATCCTCGGAGCCTGCCCTTTGTAGCGGCACCCCGCAGGGTTTTGCCGCGTAGAAGGGTTAATCCCCTACTTCCCTAACCCCATTGACCAGAACGTGTTTTTACCCCTTTTAATTCATCGGGCTGCGTTAGCCCTGCGAAGTCCCGCAGACACGGAACGTAGAAGGGCACCAGCCCTGCGAAGCTCCTACTGAGTCGGCGAAGTTAGGAGCGTAGAAGGGCCGAGATTTTCCCAACCGACCCGAAGTTGGCCTTTGGCATCTTGTCTTACCCCACTCAGATCTGATGGGGCTCAATCCTGCCATTAAGGAAATGATGCTTCCGCCGTTGCATGGAGCTAAAACTTGGATGAGTGCAATCGATCGGAGCAAATTCCTTTAACATCCTTTTATCAGCTTTGGCATGCCTGCTGGTTCTTGGGTTACAGCAACTCGGAGTCCCCCCTGTACCCGCCTCGGGACTGACCGCCTTGGTTCTTATCGTCGCCTTTTCGATACTCAAAATCGGCGGAGCTTGCGGTCCGGCGATCCTCTGCGGGTCCTTTGCGGGCATGAGTTTCCTGCCTGACCTGATCCCTGCCTTGAATGGTGTTCAAGGAAATCTTCCGTGGATCCTATTCGCCCTCCTGCTCTCCGTTGCCGTGGGAGTAGGCTACCTTCTCACCCAGATTCTCAGCGATAAATTCCCTCGTGGGATGCTCAACGGATTCGGAGGAAAACTCGGTGCCACCGCTTTTGCCGCCACCCTGCTCTGCACCTACCTAACCCGGTTGTTTCTTGGGATTCCGATTTCTATTCATCCTCCCACCTTGAACGAAGTCTCGATCTTATTGGCAAATCTTTCCCTTTCCGATTTGGGGTTTTCCATCCTCGCCAGCATGGCAGGTGCAGTTCTCCCGATTGTCCTCACCGGGAAAGAGCTCCTTCTCATCCCAGTTCCCGTACGACAAAAGTCGATTTACCAGCTTACGGCAAACAGCAAGGTGATGGGTATCGCACTTTTAGGCTTCGCAGTGGGAGGTCCACTTCTTCTCATCCCGCAGGTCGGGCAAATCATGGCCGCTTCCTGGTACATGGGCACATTCGTAAGCATGACGGCCCTATCGCTACCCGCCCCTAATCGATTCAAGCTCCTAGCGGGAACCCTCGCCCCCATCTTTCTCTGGATTCTGCAAACCCGCTTTCACGGAACGGGCGGGCTGCTTGGCTTAGCGGCCCTTCTTTCCGTATTTACGATCTATACAGTTGGAATTGTGGGAAACTTCGTTCTCAGGAGAACTGCACCGTAGCTTGAACGCTCGTTCAAGTCCTTCCAGCGGAAGGGATGCCCAAGGGCCTTATGATTTGCCAGTTCGAACTATTTTTTGAGACAAACCATCAGGGCGCCGGTTAATCGCCCCTCCCCATCAGTCAGCGGGGCATAGTGGGCATCACACGCATGGCCAAACAGGGTGACCTCTCCGGTGAAGGAACGTTTTTCAACAAGCGCTGCGTACCCTGGGTTGCTTCGATCAAGCTTCGTGCCCACCGCGGATTTTCCATCCTCCACATGCAATGTCGTATGCTTCCGAACAAAATCTTGCCCTTTAAATTCAAAAATCGTGCTCTCTTGGATCATTTCTAGTTTCTTTCTATTTTAGTTTTACACCATTTCCAGCTTTCCGTAGCGATCTTTGAAAACGGGCTAGCCATCCTAAGCGATCTCCCGAAGTAGTAAAACGAAGCCGCCCCAATCAAAAATCGTGGCCTCACCCTCTTTTTCTAATCGCTAGATCTGAAAAGGCAAAGGCTATGATTACCTTGGTCAACACACCCCAATTATCCCTTACTCCCCCTCCCCCACCTAGGTTTGGGCACCTCAATATCCTTCACCGCCAATTTCACCCGATCCGGCCCCAACACCTCCCTCAACTTTCCCAGCACCTCCAGCGTTGGCCTCAACCGCATCTGCGTTCCCGCTTCTAATAACACCATCTTTCCCTCCACCTCTAACTCCAATCGCACCGGAACATCCCCCGCCTGACCCGCCACAATTTCCTTCACCCGCGCCATCTTTTCCCCCGCCAAATCCTCACGCGTCGGCACCAAATGCACATGGGTCACCCACTTCTCCACCGCCGCTTCCAAGGTCACACACTCCGACGTCCGCAACCTTACCCGCTCCTCCGCATCCGTATCCACAGATCCACCCACCACCAAAGGAGTCCCTATCTTTAACGCCATCCCCGCTTCCCGATACAAATCAGGAAAAATCATCACCTCCATCCGTCCCGTTTTGTCTTCCAACATCACCCGCGCATACGGTTTCTTATCCTTCTGCGTCAACCTTACCTCCATCGCCGTCACCACCCCCGCCATCCTAGCTACAGTACCGCTCTGCATCTCATCTGGCTCCCCCAAGTTCAGGGTCCGAAACGCTCGCAAATCCGCCTCAAACTCATCCGCAGGATGACCCGTTACATAAAAACCCAGCAACTCCTTCTCCGCCGTCAACTTGTCCCTCTTCGACCAATCCGCAAAATCCGGCGGAGCCTTCTCCCCACTCTTCGTCGCATTCGGCGAGGCCTCCTCCATCAATCCAAAGAGTGTTCCTTGCCCCCTTTCCTTATCTCTCGAAACAGATCCCGCTAAAGCCAGCGCCGTTTCCACCTTGGAAGCTAGCCATGCCCGATTTCCACTCAGCCCGTCAAACGCCCCACATCGAATCAAGCTTTCCACCGCCTTTTTGTTGATCGCCTTATATTCCACCCGAGCACAGAAATCATCGATCGAGACAAAATTTCCGCCCTCCTTTCTCGCCATCAAAATCGCCTCAACACACGCCGACCCCACGTTTTTGATCGCCCCCATCCCAAAAAGAATCTTGTTCGGTTGCACCGTGAAGTTCATCTCACTCGTGTTCACATCGGGAGGCAAAATGCGAATCCCCATGTTCTGCGCCTCCGCCACAAAGAGCGCGATCTTATCCGTATTATCAAGCTCATGAGAGAGAAGGGACGCCATGTACTCCGTGGGATAGTTCGCCTTCAAATAGGCCGTCTGACACGACAACACCGCGTAGGCCGCACTATGACTTTTATTAAACCCGTACCCCGCAAATTTCTCTAATAATTCGAAAATTCGCAACGCCTGAGATCGCGGAATCTCATTCACCTTCGCGCAACCCAAAACAAAGGTTTCCCTCTGCTTCGCCATCTCTTCTGCCTTCTTCTTTCCCATCGCCCGACGAAGCAGATCCGCTTGTCCTAAACTGTAACCCGCCAAAACTCGCGCCGCTGCCATTACCTGCTCCTGATAAATTAACACCCCGAACGTCTCTGCACTGATCTTCTCCAGCAAAGGATGCTCGTAGATAAACTGGGTTTTCCCCCGCTTCCGTTTGACATACTCATCAATTAAATCCATCGGGCCAGGCCGATAGAGCGCAATCAACGCAATCAAATCCCCAATCCCCTTTAAATCGAATATCGCACACGTCCGCCTCATCCCTGGCGACTCCACTTGAAATACCCCCACATTCTCCGCTCGATTGAGCAACGCATAGGTCTTGGGGTCATCCAGGGGAATTTCTTCGGGCGTCATCTTCTTTCCCGTGGTTTTTTCCATCAAAGCCAAGCAGTCCTGAATCACCGTCAAGGTTTTCAATCCCAGAAAATCCATCTTTAGTAGGCCAATCTCTCCCACCGCATTCATCGAAAATTGGGTCATGACCGCCCCCGTATCGTCCCGCGTCAACGGCAAGTAGTCGGTCAGATCACGATCTGCAATCACCACCCCTGCCGCATGGGTCCCACTCTGTCGCACCATCCCCTCCAACTGAAGGGCTGCCTCAATCACTGGCTTGATCGACTCCTCTTGCGCCATATTCCGTAGCTCAGGCACCTGCTTCAAAGCATCCGTTAATTTAGCCCCAGGAACCTTTGGAATCAGATCCGCAATCCGTGAGGTCTCTCCAAATCCCATCCCCATCACCCGCCCCACATCCCGTACTGCCATTTTCGCTCCCATCGTGCCGAAAGTAATGATCTGCGCCACCGCCCGCTCCCCGTATTTATTCCGCACATAAGCAATCACCTCCTCACGCCGGTCAGGGCAAAAGTCCACATCGATGTCGGGAGGCGAAATCCGCTCAGGATTTAGAAACCGCTCAAAGAGCAGTCCGTACCGAATCGGACACAAATCTGTAATCCGCAGTACATAAGAGACCAAGCTCCCAGCGGCACTCCCGCGTCCTGGCCCCACTGGAATTCCCTTCTTTTTCGCATAATCGATAAAATCCCAAACGATGAGAAAGTAACTTATGAACCCCGTCTTCTCGATTACCCCCATTTCAAACTCCAAACGCTCCTTCAGTTCGGCATCCGTGCCTGCCCTCTCCCCATAGCGTCTCACCAATCCTTCTTGGCACAATTTTCGGAAATAAGCCTCCCGCGTCATTCCCTCAGGGGCCTCGAAGGCAGGAAATTTGTTCCCTCCTAATGGCAGATCCAAATCGCAACGCGAGGCGACTCCCGCCGCATTTTCGTAGGCTTCAGGAAATTCCGCAAAGAGCGCCGCCATCGCCTCACTATCTTTCAAATAGAACTCAGGCCCATGGGGCTTCATCGCTCGATTGGGGTCATTGATTCTCCCATTGGTCTGAATGCAGACCAGAATCTCCTGCGTAATCGCCTGCTCCTTCCTCACATAGTGTACATCATTCGCCGCCACTAAGGGGGTCTTCGTTTCTTTTCCTAGGACGCGGTAAAACTCCCGAATCTTTGCCTGGTCCTCAATTCCATGCTGATGAATCTCTAAAAGGAAATCCCCTGGCGCAAATATCTCTCGGTACTCCCCCAATATTTTTCGCGCCTCCGCCTCCTTTCCACCTAAAAAGGCTGCAGCGATCTCCCCCTTCAGACACGCACTTGTCCCGATTAATCCCGTGGCATGTTTTGCGAGAAGAGCCCGATCGATCCTTGGCTTATAATAGACACTTTCCAAATGGGCCGCCGTCACCAGATGAATCAGATTGCGATACCCCTCCAGATTCCGTGCAAGGAGCAGGAGATGATAGTTCGCATCTTTTCCTCCTGGGGCCGCCTTCTTCTCGAAGCGGTCTCCTGGTGCGATGTAGACCTCGCACCCCACGATCGGTTTAATTCCCTCCTTCTTTGCCTCCTGATAAAACTCTAGCGCCCCATAAAGATTTCCATGATCAGTCAGCGCCAGTGCGGGTTGACCCAGCTCCTTCGCTCGCCCCACCAACTCAGGAATACGACATGCCCCATCCAATAGGGAGTATTCCGAATGGCAGTGTAGATGGACAAACGGCTTAGCCATAATCGATTAATCTGATTCCTCCCCAGCCATCTTCCAGTTAATTCCACAGGCTCCCCTGCCTCTGTTGTGTAAAATCGACCACAATCCCTGACGATCATACCCTGAGCCTCTTTATCTCTTTATAAAAAGAAACCAGATCAAGCGCGCCGCAAAAACCAAAGCCCGCGTAGCCCAATCACTGGCTCCGGGGGTTTATAAATAAAATTTGTTCTAAAAAATCTTTAGAAGCTGCAGACCACTTCCCTGGCGTCCGTTGCTTGGAAATTTTCTTGGACTGCCATGGCCAGTGGTGAATCTTTCCCATAAAAAAACCGGCCCGGGACTATTGAAAGCCCCGGGCCGATTAACTCTGGCAACGACCTACTCTCGCGTGCCCTATAGACGCACTACCATCGGCGATGTCGCGTTTCACTTCCGGGTTCGAGATGGGACCGGGTGGGACCACGACTCTAAGGCCACCAGACCACTGTCCCGCTTAGAGATAATCTCTCCTTCCGGAAAAGTCCGTCTGCCGACTGATCGAGCTTATGTCAAAGAATCCCAGAGGGATTCTCTGGCAACTGCGCAGTATGAGATATAACAAACTTCAGGTGAGGCTTGGAAATAAACTCCAAGCGACTCATTGCGAATCAAAATACTCAGTGAATTGTCCGCCGGCGACCCGCTTCCCGAAGGAAGCGGACCGCATCGCGGAAAATCCTGAGATCAAGCCTATTGGGAAATTAGTATCGCTTAGCTGAACACGTTACCGTGCTTCTACTTGCGACCTATCAACGTGATTATCTACCACGTCCCTAATGGGGAAATGTCATCTTCGGATGAGCTTGGCGCTTAGATGCTTTCAGCGCTTATCTCTTCCGTACTTAGCTACCCGGCGCTGCCGCTGACGCGACAACCGGAACACCAGAGGTACGTCATTCCCGGTCCTCTCGTACTAGGGAATGAACCCGTCACATTTCCTGCGCCCACAGTGGATAAGGACCGAACTGTCTCACGACGTTCTGAACCCAGCTCGCGTACCGCTTTAACCGGCGAACAGCCGGACCCTTGGGACCTTCTCCAGCCCCAGGATGCGATGAGCCGACATCGAGGTGCCAAACCGCGCCGTCGATATGAACTCTTGGGCGCGATCAGCCTGTTATCCCCGGCGTACCTTTTGTCCGATGAGCGATGGCGATTCCACTTTCAACCACCGGATCACTTGGGCCGACTTTCGTCCCTGCTCGACTTGTAGGTCTCGCAGTCAGGCTCTCATCTACCCATACGCTCGACGCATGATTACCAACCATGCTGAGAGAACCATAGCACTCCTCCGTTACTCTTTAGGAGGAAACCGCCCCAGTCAAACTGACCCGCTGCCGTGGTCCCCCACCCGGATGACGGGCAAAGGTTAGAATCTTCATGAAGAAAAGGTGGTGTTTCATTGGCGACTCCCCTTAGGCCGAAACCCAAGGATCAACGTCTCCCACTTACGCTAAGTATTCCGAACGAAAATCCAGCGACAGCTTACAGTAAAGGTGCACGGGGTCTTTCCGTCCTACTGCGGGTAGGCGGCATCTTCACCGCCAATACAACTTCGCCGAGCGCCTCTTCGAGACAGCGGCCCACTCGTTACACGATTCGTGCAGGTCGGAACTTACCCGACAAGGAATTTCGCTACCTTAGGACCGTTATAGTTACGGCCGACATTCACGGGGACTTGGCTACAGAGCTTCGCCTTGCGG
>CAJBOM010000072.1 GCA_903956835.1 uncultured Verrucomicrobiota bacterium | reverse complement strand
TGCCAGCGGAAGGGATGGTGGCCGTGCCAAATGGATATTCGGTAAAGAGGTTTACGCCGTTCTGGAAAGATCTGGGGAGGGAGTGGGTGTAGAATATGAAGGGATTAAGGGGCTGAGGGTTTAAGGGATTAAGGAAAAAAGAGGCAGGGAGGCAGGCTGATTGAAGGGCGAAAATGATTTTGCCCCGCGGTTGCAGCCCCGGCACGAATATTTCACTCACGCAAAGTCCGCCAAGGTCGGAAAGGAATTCAGGGGAGGTATATTTTAATTAAGGAGGGGAATGCTCACGCAAAGGACGCGAACCCTACTTTGCTTAGTCTCGGTAAACCTCGCTGAGCTACGAAGGGCGCCCGCAACGGGCGGGGGGTAATTGTAATTTTTTTCCGCGGTTGCGGGACACGCTTTCGCGTGGATTTTTAATTCTGCTCCGCGTCTGGTGGTTGCGGAGTGGAGGCGGAGGAGTAGCGTTTGGGGATGGAAATCCTTTTGAGCCGCTTGCGTGAGTTACCGACCTATCTACCCACACTGAATCAGGTTGTAGCCAATTTTCCAATCCTGATCTTGTTTCTTTGGATCACGTTTATTTTTTCTATCGTCGTGTACTTTTTAGGAGGAGCTAAGGATTTGGAGCAGAAGATGGGAAAGGGCTCGATTACGCGACTCCATGTTTTTCTTGGGGTGGTTGCGCTGGTTAATTTCCTCGCGATGGTGAGTTTGGCCTTCTATTTAATTCTGCGACCCCAGTAAAAACTGGCGATGGCTCATCTCTTTTTTGATAGTTTTGTGGGGGGATTATGTGCGGACGCGTTGGCGATGCCGGTTCACTGGTATTATGACCGGTCGGAGTTATTGCGGGACTATGGAAAGGTGGTGGGTTATGTCGCACCGAAGAATCCTCACCCTGGCAGTATTCTTTGGCGCTCCCATTACACTCCTTTGAATGAAAGGGGGAACATTCTTCATGATCAGGCGAAGTATTGGGGAGAAAAGGGGGTTCATTATCACCAGTTTCTCCAAGCAGGTGAGAACACTCTGAATCTGCAGTTGGCGCGGGAGTTATATAGGTGGGTGAGATCGAACGGTGGCTATTCGGCCCGAGGGTGGTTGGAGCAGTACGTGAAGTTCATGCTGACGCCGGGTCGGCATCGAGACACCTATGTGGAGGAGAGTCACCGCGGGTTTTTTCAAAGGTACGCGGAGGGAAAGCCGCTAGAGAAGTGTGGCATACGGGATGAGCACATCGGGGGGCTAGCCCATGTGCCTGCTTTAATGGCGGCCTGTGCCGATTTGCCATTAGGAAAGTTGAGGGCGGTGGTCAAAGAGCACGTGGGGCTGACTCATGCGCACCCGAATGTTTTACGTGCGGCGGACACCTTGGTGCGGGTGTGCTGGGCGATTGGGGAAGGGGCGAGTGTGCGCGAGGCGATTCCCCGCGAGGCGGGAGATTGGATCTCGGCCAAGAAGGCGGAAGGTTGGTCGAAGCAGCCAGATGAGCATGTGGTGGGGGAGAGATTTAGTACCGCCTGCTATATCGCGGAGGCGATGCCAGCGTCTCTCTACCTGGCGTGGAAATACGGGAACGACTATGTGGGGGGAGTAGTTGCGAGTGCGAACTTAGGTGGGGACAGTTGTCACCGTGGGGTGGTGGTAGGCGGTATCTTGGGGCAGGCGTGCGGGGTGCCAGCGGAGTGGTCGGGAGGGTTACGCGTGCCAGCAGTTGAAGTGGAGAGGGTTCAATTGGCGGATGAGGGATGATCCGCCTTAGTAGTGGGTGGCACCTTTGGCGGACTCAATTAAAGCTTAGGCTTGGAATCAGGGTGGATTCCGCTGGAATCACGATGAATCCGTGAGCCGATATCCTTTAATTATTCTTATCTGTGTTTGTTCGGTAGGTTTTACTCAGGAGAGTAAGACCCCTGTATTTCAGCTTGGGATTGATGTTCTGGCGGAGCGTGGGTTTCGGGATCTAAAGGGCAAGAGAGTGGGATTGGTGACGAATCCCTCTGGGGTGGATGGGAGGGGGCGTCCGACGTGGCAGGTACTACGGGAGGCGCCTGAGGTGAATCTGGTGGCTCTTTACGGACCAGAGCATGGGGTGTTTGGAACGGTGGGGGCAGAAGGCG
>CAJBOM010000071.1 GCA_903956835.1 uncultured Verrucomicrobiota bacterium | reverse complement strand
CAAAGGAATTCTAGATGTGAGAATGTAAGAAAGTGCGAAGGAGGGAAGGTGGTTTTGAAGTTGGAGGCTTAGGTAGAGGCGGCATCTCCGAGGCCGCCTAGCTGGGCGATCGATCACACAGAATTCAGCGTAGGCGTGCTAGGGACAGCCCGCCCTACCTAGGTTTTGTGGCTTGAAGGTAGGTTGGGGTAGATGTGTCAAGGGGAGAGGAAGTGCAAAGGTGCGTTACAGGAGCGGGGGGCTCTGTTTGAATCCGGTATTAAACGAATTACGATTCTTGGCGGGGGTCCAGCAGGTTTACGCGCGGCCGAGGTGGCGGTGGCAGGCGGCGCGAAGGTTACGGTTTATGATGCGAAGCCTTCGGTAGGGCGAAAATTTCTGGTAGCGGGCCGAGGTGGATTGAATCTTACGCATACGGAGGCCAAGGAACGTTTTGTTTCGCGCTACAGCGGTGGGAACGATGCGGATGGGTTATGGAATTCGCTCTTGCAGGATTTTGATTCGGAGGCGTTGCGGGGTTGGGCGAAGGAGCTTGGGGTAGAAACTTTTGTGGCGACGAGTGGTCGGGTTTATCCCAAGGAGATGAAGGCGGCACCGTTACTGAGGCGGTGGGTGCAACGGTTACGGGCCACGGGGGTGGAGTTTGCTATGGGCCACCGTTGGACTGGATTAAAGATGGGCGCGCGGTGGCAGGTGGAATTTCTGGTGGGTGGAGAGAAAAAGGTCTGCGAAGCGGATGCGGTAGTGATGGCGCTGGGGGGAGGCACATGGCCGGAGACAGGTTCGGATGGCGGATGGGTTTCGGTTTTGGAGAAAATGGGAATTGCGGTGGCTCCACTGGTGGCATCGAACTGTGGATGGGAAGTGGGGTGGGCTGGTGCTGTTTTGGTGCAAGCGGAAGGAAAGCCGTTAAAAAATATAACAATTCGAGTGGGGGAGGCGGTGGCTAGCGGGGAGCTGATGGTGACCTGTTATGGACTGGAGGGTGGGGCGATTTATCAGCTCGGGCCCACCTTGCGAGGAATGAAGGAGCCAGAGATCGTGATTGATTTTAAGCCGACCCATACGGTGGAGCAGTTGGTGAAGAAGCTGGGGAGCTGTCGGGAGAATTATTTGGGCGAGGCTCGTGCCCGTTGGAGGTTGGGGGAGGCGGCGATGGCAATTTTAGGCAACCAAGATGGGGCTGGTTGGGTGAAGTCGGCCGAGCAGTTGGCGAGGGTAGTGAAGGGGTGTGTGGTGAAGTTAAAGGGGCCGAGACCGTTAGCGGAGGCGATATCGTCGGCGGGTGGGGTGAGCTGGAGTGAGTTGGATGATTCATTAATGCTGAAGCGGTGTCCTGGAGTTTTTTTGGCCGGGGAGATGATCGATTGGGACGCTCCGACGGGTGGTTATTTAATCCAAGGATGTTTTGCGACTGGGACGAGGGCGGGTGAGGGAGCTGGTAAATTTACTCACGCCAAGGCCGCGAAGGGGGACAGGAATGTCTGATTTTGCCCCGCATTCGCGGGACGCGCTCACGCGCGGATTTTTAATTATTTATACTTGGAAGCTTAGGTAGGGGCGGCATCTCCGAGGCCGCCTAGCTGGGCGATTGGTTGTACAAAATTGAGCGCAGGCGTTCTCGGAGAGACCGCTCCCGCGCTTGCGGGACGCAGACGCGCCCTGAGGTTTGGGGGTGTAAGCGTTTGAGGGGTGGGTTCACGCCCGGGTGGATTCGAACCACCGACCCGCGGATTAGAAATCCGCTGCTCTAGTCCCCTGAGCTACGGGCGCAGTACTTAGATTTGTAGCAGAAAGAATCTTAGGGGGCGAGGCGACGAAAGGGGTGGTGGGGAAAGGGATTAAGGGGAGAGCTGAAAGGGGGGTTAAGGGATTTGGGGGTGATGGGGAGAAGGGTTAAGGGATTAAGGAGGAGACAAATGAACCAGCGACAAGGCCGTTAGGTTTTTTTGGGGCGGAGCAGGAGACCAAGGTCAGGAAGTTTCAGGAGTTTGGCGGTGAGGAAGTAGGCGGCAGTGCCAAGGAGGACGAGGGCGATCGTTCCGCCGAGGCGGACGGGGATGGGGCCGCTGAGGGGATGGATGAAGTGCATGCCAGTGAGTAAAACTCCAGAAAAGATAAGGCAACAAAGTAGAATTTTTCCGATGCCTTGAAGGAAGGCTATCTCACGGAAGCTACCGACATGGCGGTGAGCGGCCCAAGTGAGTTGGAGAATGTTGAGGGTGGCAACCGAGGCGGTGGTCAGGGTTAGGCCTAAAATTCCGAGGTGGTAGACGCGAATGAGGAGGTAGTTGAAGATAAGGTTGAGGAAAATTCCTGTCAGGCTGACTCGAAGGGGGATGCCAGGTCGATCGATGGCAGAAAAAGCAGGGGCAACAACTTTCATGCAGGCGTAGGAGACAAGCCCGAGGGAGTACCCGCGGAGGGCGAGGGCGGTAAGGGAGGCACTTTCAACGCTAAAGCGACCGTACTGAAAAATGGAGGCGGTGATGGGATCGGCTAGGAGGAAGAGGCCGATGGCGGCGGGAAGCGTAAGAAAAAGAGTTTGGCGTATCCCGACGAGGAGGCGGTCACGCAGGGCAACTTTTTCGTTGAGAGCAGCGTGACGAGCGAGATGGGGGAGGGTGACGGTGGCGACGGCGACGCCAAAGAGGCCGATGGGAAGTTGGATAAGGCGGAAGGCGTTGTTGAGGCAGGTGACGGAGCCATCGGCGAGGTAGGAGGCGAAGTAGCCGTTGATCATGACGTTGACTTGGACAGCGGCGGCTCCGATGGAGGCGGGACCGAGAAGTCGAAGTACTTGTTTGAGGCCTGGATCGTTCCAGACGAGAAGCCAGCGGGGTTGGTAGCCGAGGGAGATGGCACGCGGAACCATGACGAGCCATTGGGCGAGTCCACCGACGAGGACGCCGATGGCAAAACCGTAGACGGAGCGCTGACCGAAAGTGGGATCGAAGATCCAAGCGAGAAGAAGGCCGACAGCGATGGAGACAAAGTTAAAGGCGGCGGAGGCGAAGGCGGGGAGTCCGAAGTGGTGGAGGCTGTTGAGCAGACCCATATAGACGGCGGCGAGGGAGAGAAAGAGGATGAAGGGAAAAAGAATTCGGGTGAGTTCGACGGTCAGAGCGATTTTTCCGGGGACGGTGGCGAAGCCTGGGTTGAGGAGTCGGACGAGGGGATCGGCGAAGATGATCCCGGCGGTGACGATGAGAAGGAGGGCGATAAAGAGGAGGGTGTTGACGTTACAGGCGAGGCGGAAGGCGGATGCTTTACCCTCTTTGGCCAGTTTTTGAGAGAAGGTGGTGACGAAGGCGGTGGACAGAGCACCTTCGGCAAAGAGATCGCGGAGGAGGTTGGGTATGCGGAAGGCGGCGATGAGGGCATCGAGCTCTTTGCCAGCCCCGAGGAAGGTGTTGAGGAGAATTTCTCGGACGAGACCTAGGATTCGGGAGGATCCGATGGCCAGCATAACGCGGGAGGTGCCTTTGGTGCTCAATTGGCCTCCAATATGGAGAGAGCGTTTTTCGGTAGTACAGCCTTAATGGGGGAACGGACGTAATCTCGCAGGTTGCGTGTGACAATGAACTGGGCGGAAAAGCACTCGGCGCTTGAAACCTGCATAGCGTCCTCAAAATCTTTGATTCCAAAGGTAAAAGCACGGTGCAGGTGCTCTGATCCGGTGGGGGGGACAATAATGAAAGAGGCTAAACGGCGCATAAAGGGCACACAGGTTGGGCCTCCTAAGTAGTGGACGTTGGAGAAGGTGTGCCAGGCGACGCCTGCACGGCCTGGATGAGCTTCGGCCCAATCCACCAGAAGGGAGCTAGCTTGTACGTGATTGGGGCGGGCTAAAAAGACATCCAGAAGGACATCGCAATCGATCAGTATACGCAATTCTCGTCACCATATTTTTCAAAGAGCCGGCGAGCGCGTGGGTCGCGCCGATCACGGATCAGCTTCATTTTCCCTCGCCACTCCTGAGAGAATGTTTTGGCGGGAGTTTCTTGAACGACGGATCGGTCCATTTGCCGGATCAAATTTTCCACAAAAGCAGAAGTACTCAGACCGTTTCGACGGGCCAATTGGCGGGCGGCATGGGAAATCTTGGGATCGAGGGTGTAGGTGACGCGCTCTTTCATTTATTCATACTTTATCTTTTTATTCATACTCGTCAAGTGGTGGAGGCAAGGGGTGAGGACTTCCTCGGGGGTGAGGCGGGTCATACAGCGGTGATCGAGGGGGCAGGTTTTGAGGAAGCAGGGGCTACAGGAGACTTTATGTTGGGCGATGGAAACGGAGGAGCCGAGGGGACCTGTCCAAGCGGGTTCGGTGGAGCCGAAGATGGCGACGGCGGGTTTTCGGAGGAAGGCGGCGAGGTGCATGGGTCCGCTGTCGTGGCAGAGGATAAGCTCAGCGTGGGCGAGCCAGTGGGCGAGTTCGAGGGTGGTGGTTTTTCCTGAGAGATCGGTGATGGGGGAGCCGAGGGCTTGGGCAACGGCTTGGCAGGCGGTTCGATCGTTGGAGCCGCCGAGGAGGACGGGTTGAAGAGAGTGGGATTTCTGGAGGGTGCGGATGACGGAAGCGAAGGAGGAGGGATCCCAGCGTTTGGCGGGTCCGTAAGCGGCGCCTGGGAGGATGGCGAGGTAGGGTTGGGCGGGGGCGTCTTTGGGTTTGGAGAGGGTGGGGGGAGGTGGGAGTTCGGCTTTGGCGGAGGGAAGTCCGAGATCTTGGAGTAGGCCGATATACTGATCGGAGAGGTGGAGGTATCCGTTGGGGGAGGTACGGCGTGGAGGGTGATCGGTGAGGAGGGGATGACGGATTTTTTGGTCGAAGCCGGCCCGGTAGGGAACGGAGAGAGTTTCGAGAGCGGTGCGGATGGAGTTGGGAAAAAGAACGGCTGATGCAACGTTACGATTTTTTAAGGTTGGGTAGAGGGAGAGCGGGAGGGGTGGAGTGGGAAGGTATTCGAGTCCTGGCAGAAGAATGGGAGCGAGAGGGGCGAGGGAGGAGGGGCCGAGGAGGATGAGGGGAGCGCGATGATTAAGCCAGCGTTGGTAGAGGTGGACGGCGGGCAGTGCGAGGACGAGGTCGCCGAGCCAGTTGGGCAGGCGGAGGAGGTGGGGATGGTCGGGTGAGTTAGGGGCAGGAATCACAAGGTGAATTCCTGCGATGATTGAATCGGAGGCTTGCTCCTAGTTAACGTAAGAT
>CAJBOM010000070.1 GCA_903956835.1 uncultured Verrucomicrobiota bacterium | reverse complement strand
CTCCCACAGGTGGCCAAAGAACCTTCACCTTCCATTCCGCTCCTAGATCCACCTCATCACCCGCCCGCCAATATCTTCTCCCCACCTTATCCTCCGCCATCTCCTGCCTCCACTTTTTGATAAACCCAGATTTTCCTCCTAGACCCGATTCCGCCCACCAACCTACGGGCATCGCCATCCTCAACTCCTCTGCCCCACCCGATCGATTCGATAATCCTGCAGTTAGCACCACCCCCTTCAATCCATTTACCCCAGACCAGTTCAAAAAAGGCCGCACGGAATTCGCCCACGCGATCTTGGAGCCCGGATCCACCAACCATCGTCCATCTCGCCCCGAAATCAGCGTCGGCGCTGCCCCCTCCACCGAAAGAATTTCGACCGCCAGTCCACTCTGAAACCACACCCGTGGATCTGCCACCGCAAAATGCCCTCCAGGCCACGTCGCCATCCAACCCAAGACCGCCGCCAAGAAATGCACCAGCTTCCCATTCACTAAATTCACCCCCACCGCTACTACCCCACCCGCGATCGGAGCCACCACCGAGGAAACCGCTGCCAAAACCGTCACCGCCCCAGCCACTGGGGCCGCCACCACATTAGCCAACAACGCCACTAGAATAATTTGATGAAAAAGAAGGATGCCTGGTGCTAACGATCCCACCCACGCCGCCGCGGAGGCCGCCGCCACCGTCGCCACCGCCACCCATACTCTTTGCCCTGCCCTTCTCCACGGCGCCACCAAGCGAGAAGGAATCCAAAGATCAGGCCTCCCCCACGCGATCAATCGGGCCTGAAGCGGACCCGCCATTACCATCAACCCTGCCACAACTAGAAATGAGAGCTGAAACCCCGTATCTGCCACCTGACGCGGATCCCAAATTAACAACGCCAACAAAGCCGCCCCCAACCAGTTCGCTGGATCCATCGGCCTTCCCATGATCCAACCCAAATAAAGCACCGTCGTCATGATAAAAGCCCGTGCCGCGCTCGCTTCCATTCCCGTCGCCAAACAAAAAAGGAAAACCATCGGTAAAGTAACCCACGCCCATCGCCACCTCACCGCCCCAGTCAGGGCCAAGATCCACAAAAGCATTCCCGCCACTACCGCTAGATTTTGCCCGCTCACCGCAAAAAGATGCAATGTGCCCGTCGCTCGAAATGATTCCCTCAACTCCTCCCCCACCCCGTCCCGATAACCAAAAAGCATCGCGGCAATCAGACCCGCTGCCTCAGGATCATCCTCCAGCCCCAACGCCGTCGCCTGCAACATATGCGCACGCAGACCCGCCGCCATCCGCGCCCACCCAGCGACTTCCGCTCCTCCCGTCCACTCCAAGTCTTCTGGCCGGGTCCGCAAAATATAATCCAGCCCACGGGAACGAAGATGCCGTACTCGGTTAAACTCTCCCGGATTGCGCGGTTCCACAGGTAGTGCCAAATAACCCACCACCCGCACGATCTCTCCCACTTGGGGAATCTTTTCTGGTGCAGGATCTACCCGCATTAAAACTCTTCCCCTGGTTCTCTCCCAACCCGATTGACCCTGTAATCGGACAACTTCCAGCTCAGCTTCCAAAGCCTCCCCGCCACCATCCCATACCCTCCTCGTGGGCAACTCAGCTACCCATCCTTCTACCTGCACTGTCCCCCCTTTCTCACCTGCCCGTGCACGGAGGGAATCGGCCGAAGGCGCAAACGCTCTCGCACCCGCGTACAGATTGAAAACAGCCAAAGCAAACAGCCAGATCGTAGGGGTTCTCCACATCTTCGGACCCCACCAAGAAAGAATCCCAAACGAAAAAGCAAACCCCACCCCCAATAGCGGGTGCGGAGCAATAATTAAGCCCATCACCGTCCCGACCAACCCAGCTATCGCCACGGGAAACAAAGGCCGCCGCATCGGCCAACTCGTTTTCATACAAACAAAGGCTAACCCCAGCTACACTGCCCTCAAACGAAACCTTTCCCCAAACCTACATCATCCCTTAGCCCTCTCTGATTCTCACGCCTGCAAATGATTTAGTGGCGTATACCGACCCAGCTTAAGATGCCTCCAAATCGCCCGAGTAATAAATTTTTTTCCAACTCCAACCGCCTTCTCCAACAAAAGCCCCTTTGCCAGTCCGGCACAGATCGCCGCTGAGTAGGTGCAACCCGTTCCATGCGTCTCCACTCCTTTGCACCGTAACGCAGTAAAGGTTTTTAACTTTCCGTTCGGCCAAGCCAAATAATCCTCCGCCTTGGCCAATCTGAGATGTCCCCCCTTCACCAAAAACGGGACTTTCCACTTTTTTGCCAATTCCCGAGCCGCTTCCTTCGCCTGCTCCGGATTTTTCAACTTCCTCCCCACCAATCGGGCCGCCTCATCCAGATTCGGAGTCACAAGAGCTGCTTTGGGGAAAAGGAACTTTGCCATCGCCCGCTCCGCATCAGGCTTGAGTAGTGCCCCCCCGCTTGTCGCCACCATCACAGGGTCCACCACCAGCATCAGCCCCCTCCTCTTGCCCAACTGCTTCGCTACCTCTCTTATGATTGCGGAAGAAAACAGCATCCCCGTCTTCACCGCTCCCACTGGAAAAGCTTCAAAGACCAACTTGATCTGCTCCGCCACCATCCTTGGCTCAACCGCCGCGATTCTCGAAACTCTCCCAGGATGTTCCGCCACCACACAGGTCAAAGCCGATGTCCCATAAACCCCTAGTCGGGTGAAAGTTTTTAGATCCGCCTGGATTCCTGCTCCGCCAGAGTTGTCCGATCCGGCAATCGTCAACGCCACGGGTGCTTTGCAGTTCACCACCCAATCCTTTCCACACCCTGAACCCGATCAAAGTGGCGATCCCGACTGACCACCTTCATCCCGTGTAACCGAGCGAGAGAAGCGGTCCAAAGATCATTGGTTGGGATCGGGGTTCCTGCTCTCTTCAGCTCTTTGCGGATGACATGGTAGTAAGGAAAAACGTCCCGATCGAGATCGAGGATCCGTACGCTCTCCAGGAATTCAGAAAACCAGCGGGCTAAGACGTTTTTCCGTTTCGAGCTTTGCAATCCATAAAAATATTACGCCGCATTCACCACTGTTACACAAAGATCGTTCTCACGCTCCAAAACGTAAAGCAGGCTCTCGTCCTGTGCTGAAAGCGCGGAGATGGCGTTCGTATCCAAAATCATCGCCACATCTCCGGATCCACTTTTCGAAAATTAGGGGAATCGATGATTTTTTTCAGATCGTCCAATCCATCCTTGGGTATTTTTGGTAGAGTTTTCAACCACTCGCGCAAAGGAAGACGAGCCTGAGATTTCCGGATTCTATGTTCCAACGACTCCTCCATCAACCGCCCCAGAGGAATTCCCTCCAAAGCCGCCTGTGCCTTCGCCCTGCGATAAAGTTCATCACAAACAATCAAGGTAGTCTTCACAAAACCATAAATATGGTATTTCCATACTTTGTCAACTTTTACCCAACCCAAAACTCAGGGCGCGTCTGCCGTCCCGCAAGCGCGGGAGCGGTCTCTCCGAGAACGCCTGCGCTCAATTCTGTGTGCCCAATCGCCCAGCTAGGCGGCCTCGGAGATGCCGCCCCTACCTTAGCTTCCAACCTCAAAACCACTTTCCCACATCCGCGCGTCAGCGTGTCTCTACCCCGACCTGCCCCGATCAGCGTCGGGGCCGCAACTCCGAGGCAAAATTAAACATTCAAAATTAAAAATTACAAATCCCCTCCCCCCGCCCGTTGCGGGCGCCCTTCGTAGCTCAGCGAGGTTT
>CAJBOM010000069.1 GCA_903956835.1 uncultured Verrucomicrobiota bacterium | reverse complement strand
TTGATGTGGCATGGAGATCACTTTGCCTTACCCAAAGGTGCAGTCCATCTTTTGAGTACAGACAAGTGTGCCTGTGCTGCTTTTCGGCATGGGAAAAAAGCGTATGGATTGGTTCCGCATCTCGAGATGACGGCCGCGATGGTGGATGAGATGGTGGCGGGATCGCGCAAGGAGTTGGTGGCTGCAGGGGTGGAGGTTGCTCAAATCCTTGAGGACACTTCGGAGCACGTGGAGCCGGCGGAAGAGCTGGCGCGGGTGATGTGGCGAGGTTGGGCGGGGTTATTGGGGTAGAGAAGAAGTGGCGAGGACGCAGCGATTGTTAGAATTTAATTTTGCTGCTGAGCTTTGAATTATAAAGAGGGGAAAAGGGGATCAGTTGTAGTCGTCTTTGGTGACGGAAGAGGCGTCGCGGGAACCGAGAATCTCTGCTTGTTTGCCGACCCGAACAAGGGACTCGTCGAAGCGGTAAGCGTGGCAGTTGGGGCAAAGGAGGGCTTTTTTGAGAACGATGCTGCCGCACCCTTCGCAGACTTTGTAGTCGGCGGGGTGGGCGAGGATCTTGGCGGCGGCGCCTGCGCGAGGATTCGGGTCAGTCATCTCTCGAAAACTACTGGCTGAGATGAGTTCGGCAAGAGGTTCGCGATGGAGGTGAGGTGAGGTAGGGTGGGGTGATGTCAGTTAAAGCAAGCCGGATATCTGAATTGTGGGAGGGGGTGGACGCCCGTGGGCGGGATGTGCGATATGCGGCTTATTTCGTGAGATTTAATCTTGAGGAGTATTATGAGGCGCATGATGTGCTGGAGTCGCTTTGGTTGGAGCGTGGTCGCAAGGCGGAGGGGGCTACTTTCTATCAAGGACTGATCCAGTTGGCGGGTGCCTTTGTGCACTTGAGGAAAAATTTCGAGAATCCTAGTCATCGAGTTCATAGTCAACGATTGAACCCAGCTTGTCGTCTTTTGGCGCTCGCGGAAAAGAATGTCGGTGCGTACGGGCAGGAGTGGGAAGGATTGGTTCTCCCGCCCATCCTGCGATTCGCCAGGGAGGTGCGGCTCGTTTTAGAAAAGGGTGATTTTAAAATGAATCCATGGGAACCGAATTGCGGTCCCAAGCTTGAGCTACCCAGAGAGCCAAAGTAGAGGAGTAGGCTGGTCGCAGGCGAGGGGTTAGGAATTTAGTCGTCTTTGGACTTGAGATTGTGGCTTTTCATTCCGTCGGTGAGATTGTCGGCAATACTATCGGCGATTCGCCCGATCTGCATCGATTCCTGAAGGCCAGTGGTCTTGGCAATGAAACCACCAATTTTAGCAAAGGGGCTGAGACCTGGCCCAGGGGCCACTTTCCCTTTGACCGAGCTGTTAAAGACTAAGAATGGTTTTCCATCAGGAGTTGCGGAATCGGAGACTGAGGTGATGACGCCGACAACTGGGTTATCGGTGCCGAGCATTTTTTTCCCTGGGTCAAGGTTGACGATGTTGCTGGCTAATTTCCAGCCATTGGGGGGGACGAGACCTGAACCTGTCCAGACGCGGGCAGGGAGACCGGCGTCGTTGAGCTTTTCTAGGATGGCCTCGGTCAGATCCTTTTTAAGATCGGCCAACTTTTCTTTAGCGGCCTCTTCATCATCACTGGGAAGAATAGAGATACCTTCTGAATTTTTCTTTTTGGCGTCGGCAATGGCAGCGGGTTCGATCGTCACGGGCAAAATATAAATTTGTGCGGGTGGCTTAGTGGGCCAAACGACTGAATTGGCTCCTGCAGGCTGAGCGGGTTTGACGGTTTCTTCGGCTGCGTAGGTGAACAAGCAACTCAGGAGGAGTGCCGAGAGGAGGGATTTAATCACGAAAGTTATTAAAGGAGAGTGCAGCGGGAAAGTCGAGGCCTCTTAGGTGAGCAAGGGCGGATTGTAGATCATCTCTACTCTTACCCGTGATACGAACTTTAGGGCCCTCGATAGTCGCTTGAAGCTTAAGGCCTGAGCCCCGAATTGATTGGCTAACGGCCTTGGCGTTCTCGCCCGATAGGCCTTGCTTCAAAAGGACCTCTTGGCGGGCTCGGCCGACGGAGGAGAGTTCGGCATCTTTCGTTTCGAGATTTTTAAGGGGGATGCCGCGTTTGGCGAGTTTGTTGATGACGATTTCGTGTAGAGCCTGAAGTTTAAAATTATCGCTGGCCGAAAGAACGAGCTTTTCTTTCTCCTCAACGATTTCCCAAGTGATGCCTTTAAAATCAAAACGACTGGCAAGCTCTTTGCGCGCCATGAGTAGAGCATTGTTGAGCTCGGCCATATCGATTTCGGAAACTACGTCAAAGGAGGGCATAAAAATTATTTTCCAACCTGAATGTCCAAATTGCCTTTTTGGATGTCGAGGGTCAAGTTGGAGCCGTCGAGAATATCTCCGGCGAGTAGTTGGCGAGAGAGGCGGGTCTCGACTTCGCGCTGGAGGTAACGTTTGAGAGGACGGGCACCATAGACGGGATCGTAGCCTTCACGCCCGATGTGTTCGCGGGCGGCGTCGGTAAGTTTGAGGGTGATTCTTCGCTCGGAAAGGCGATGGCGGAGAAGTCCGAGGAGAAGATCTACGATCTTCTTAATTTCTTCGAGGGTGAGGGGTTTGAAGAGAACGATATCATCCACCCGATTAAGGAATTCGGGGCGGAAATGTTTACGGAGTTCGGCCATGACGGCTTGGCGTGCTTTCTCGGTGATTTCTCCTTTGGGGTTGAGGCCCTCGATGAGTAGGGGGGAACCGATATTGGAGGTCATGATGATGATGGTGTTTTTAAAATCTACGGTGCGTCCTTGGCTGTCGGTCAGGCGCCCGTCGTCGAGGATTTGAAGGAAGGTATTAAAGACATCGGGGTGGGCTTTTTCGATTTCATCAAAGAGAATGACGCAGTAGGGGCGGCGCCGAACAGCTTCGGTCAGCTGACCACCCTCTTCGTAACCGACGTAGCCTGGAGGTGCCCCGATGAGGCGGGAGACGGCATGTTTTTCCATGTATTCGGACATATCGATGCGAATGACAGCGTCTTCACTATCGAAAAGAGTAGCGGCAAGGGCACGGGCGAGTTCGGTTTTGCCCACGCCGGTAGGTCCGAGAAAAAGGAACGAGCCGATGGGTCGCTTGGGGTCTTTCAGGCCGGAGCGAGCGCGGACAACGGCATCGGCGACTGCTTGGACCGCTTCGTCCTGCCCAATTACGCGTTCGTGAAGAATCTTGTCGAGGCGAAGGAGTTTGTCTTTTTCTCCTTCGAGTAAGCGAGAAACGGGGATGCCGGTCCAGCGGGCGACGATATCACCGACTTCCTCGGCGGTGACTTCCTCGCGAACGAGTTTGGCTTGGCCACCTTTTTCTTTGGCATCGATGGCAGCCTCGGCGGTTTTCAGTTTTTGTTCGAGGGCGGGTAGACGACCGTACTGGAGTTCGGCGACTTTATTGAGGTCGTAGCTTCGCTGGGCGGTTTCAATTTCTTGTCGGATTTGATCGATTTCTGCGCGAATTTTGCGTGAGGACTCGACCCCACCTCGTTCCGCCTGCCAGCGGGCGTGCAGGGCATCGCGCTTCCCTTTGAGGTCTGCCAACTCCTTTTCCAGAGTTTTTAGACGTTCTTTAGAGGGAGTGTCTTTCTCCTTTTTGAGAGCTTCGCGCTCGATCTCGAGCTGGAGCGTCCTGCGCTGAAAGTTTTCGAGTTCTTCGGGCATCGATTCGATTTCGGTCCTGAGTTTCGCGGCCGCTTCATCGATTAGATCGATGGCTTTATCGGGAAGAAAGCGATCGGTGATGTAGCGGTGGGAAAGAGTGGCAGCAGCGACGAGGGCGGCGTCTTGGATGCGTACCCCGTGATGGACTTCGTAGCGTTCGCGAAGACCGCGAAGAATGGAAACGGTGTCTTCGACGGACGGTTCGGCCACGGTGACGGGCTGGAAGCGGCGTTCTAAGGCGGCGTCTTTCTCGATGTATTTACGGTACTCGTCGAGGGTGGTGGCGCCGATGCAGTGGAGTTCGCCGCGGGCGAGCATGGGTTTGAGCATATTGCCCGCGTCCATTGCCCCCTCGGCTTTGCCCGCGCCGACGATGGTATGAATTTCGTCGATAAAAAGAATGACGGCCCCTTCGGCTTTGACCACCTCGTTGAGAACGGCTTTGAGGCGTTCCTCAAATTCCCCGCGGAATTTGGCTCCGGCTACGAGAGCGGCGAGATCGAGGGCGATAATCCTTTTATCTTTTAAACTTTCGGGAACGTCGCCCGCCATGATGCGCCGAGCGAGTCCCTCGACTATAGCGGTTTTGCCGACGCCAGGCTCCCCGATGAGGACTGGGTTATTTTTGGTACGGCGAGAAAGGACTTGAATAGTGCGACGGATTTCTGGGTCGCGACCGATTACGGGATCGAGTTTGCCTTGCCGGGCGAGACGAGTGAGGTCGCGGCCATATTTTTCTAGGGATTCGTAGGTGGCTTCGGGATTGGCGGAGGTAACGCGTTGGCCGCCTCGGACGGTTTGCAGGGCAGCGAGGATTTTGTCTGAGGTGATGCCGAATTCTTTGAGGACCTTAGCGGCGCCGGTGTGGGAGTCTTCTTGGAGTGCGGCAAGGAGGAGGTGTTCGACGCTGATGTAGTCGTCCTTGAGTTTGGTGGCTTCGGCGGCGGCGCGACCGAGGAGAGATTGGAGGCGAGGGGTGATGACGGTTCCGCCTGGGGAGGCGCCTGGGCCAGAGACTTTGGGCAGGCGAGCGATTTCTGATTCGAGACGCTCGGCGAAGCGGGCAGGCTGGGTGCCAAGTTTTTCGATCAGGCGAGGGATGAGTCCATCGGTTTGGGTCGTAAGAGAGTGAAGGAGATGTTCGACGTCGACGGCGGGATGGCCTGAACGGGAGGCTTCGGCTTGTGCGGTGGTGATGGCCTTTTGGGCGTTCTCGGTGAGTTTATTTATATCCACATTGATATTATCAAGCAGATTGTTTGGTTAAGCGAAAGTAAAATTGGGGGGCAAGCGGAGTGGAAATAAAAAGCCCGGCAGGGATTGACCTGCCGGGCTTTTGTATTGAGAGATTTCTTAGTACCGATAGTGGGCGGGTTTGTAGGGCCCTTCCACGGGGATACCGAGATATTCGGACTGGTCCTTTGTCAGCTTGGTTAATTTGACTCCGATTTTTTCCAAGTGGAGGCGGGCGACTTCTTCGTCGAGCGCTTTGGGGAGGACGTAGACCGCAGGTTTGTAGAGGGTGCGATTTTTCCAGAGATCAAGGGCGGCTAGCGTCTGGTTGGAAAAGCTTGCGCTCATGACGAAGCTGGGATGGCCAGTGGCGCAACCTAAATTGACGAGGCGCCCCTCGGCGAGGAGAAAGAGTTCCCGCCCGTTGGGGAAAACATACTTGTCGAGTTGGGGCTTAATATTGATCTTTTTCACGCCAGGATGGTTGTTGAGTTTGTCGACTTGAATTTCGTTATCGAAGTGGCCGATGTTGGCTACGACCGCTTGGTCCTTCATTTTGGTCATGTGTTCTAGGGTGATGATGTCCTTGTTGCCGGTGGTGGTGATGTAGATGTCAGCACGACCGAAGGTTTCTTCGATGGTGGTGACTTCGAATCCTTCCATAGCGGCTTGGAGGGCGTTGATAGGATCTATCTCGGTGATGATGACTCGGGCGCCTTGACCGCGGAGGGACTGGGCGGAGCCTTTGCCTACGTCCCCATAGCCGCAGACGACGGCGACTTTACCTGAGATCATAACGTCCAGGGCGCGGTTGAGTCCGTCGACGAGGGAGTGACGGCAACCGTAGAGGTTATCGAATTTTGATTTGGTGACCGAATCGTTGACATTGAAAGCAGGGACAAGAAGTTTGCCGATCTCTTGGAGTTTATAAAGGCGATGGACTCCGGTGGTGGTCTCCTCGGCTACGCCTTTCCACTCCTTGACCATTTCGTGGAAAATGGTGGGAGATTCGGCGTGAACTTTTTTAAGAAGATTTTTAATGACCTTCTCTTCTTCGCTCGAGCTGGAGGTATTGACCCAGCCGTCGCCGTTTTCGAGTTCATAACCTTTGTGAAGAAAGAGAGTGACGTCGCCCCCGTCATCGATGACGAGTTGCGGGCCTTTGCCTTCGGCGTTGACGATGGCCTTCCAGGTGCAGTCCCAGTACTCCTCAAGGGTTTCGCCCTTCCAAGCGAAGACGGGAACGCCAGTGGCGGCGATGGCTGCAGCGGCTTGATCTTGAGTGGAGAAAATATTGCAACTGGCCCAGCGGACATCGGCTCCAAGTGCGACAAAGGTCTCGATGAGCACAGCGGTCTGGATGGTCATGTGGAGGGAACCGGTCACACGAACGCCTGCGAGGGGCTTGGTTTTGGCGTACTGGTGGCGAATGGACATCAGTCCTGGCATTTCCTTTTCGGCGATGACGATCTCTTTACGACCGAACTCGGCGAGGGAGATATCCTTGACCAGATAATCTTTGGTCAATTTGGTGGGGCGAGGGGTGGTGGTTTTCGGGGTAAGGGTGGCGGTGCTCATATGTTTATCTCCTAGTGTTCTGGGGTTATTTCAATCCAGCGTGCCGACGGAGTTGGCGGACACAGTCCGTATTCTCCCACGGGGCATAGGCTGGATTGCCCCGATGGCCGAAGTGGCCGTAGTTAGTTGTTTTCGAGTAGATAGGGCGACGGAGGCGGAGGTGGCGAATGATCTCGGCGGGACGAAAATCAAAGGTTTGGTGTACGGCTTTCTCGATTCGTTCGAAGCGGACTTTTTCGGTATTGAAGGTGTCGAGGCAGACGGAGACGGGGTGAGGATGCCCGATGGCGTAGGCGAACTGGATTTCCACACGATCGGCGAGGCCGGCAGCAACAATGTTCTTGGCGACATAGCGACCCATATAGGCTGCGCTTCGGTCGACTTTGGTGGGGTCTTTGCCACTGAAGGCGCCACCCCCGTGGCGACCCGCCCCGCCGTAGGTATCAACGATGATTTTGCGACCGGTGAGACCACTATCGCCCTCGGGTCCCCCGACGACGAAGCGACCGGTAGGATTAACGAGAAATTCTGTGCGTCGATCGAGCATCTTTTTTGGGAGCACTTTACGGATGAGTTTTTCGATAATGAACTTCTCGATCTGGCGATGAGAGATGTCCTCACTGTGTTGGGTTGAAACCACGACGGCAGTGATGCGGACGGGTTTGTTCTGACGATACTCAACGGAGACTTGAGTTTTGGCGTCGGGTCGGAGCCAGGGGGCTTTGCCAGACTTACGGATGCGGCTGAGTTCACGTCCGAGGTGGTGGGAGAACATGACGGGGGCGGGCATAAGTTCAGGGGTTTCGCGGCAGGCGAAGCCGAACATGAGGCCTTGATCGCCCGCTCCTTGCTCCGAGGATTTCTTTCCAGAAGCGCGGCGGGCATCAACGCCTTGGGCAATATCGGGGCTTTGGCCGGTGAGGGCGTTCATGATGTGGACGCGGTCGGCGTGGAAGACGTCTTCGGGATGAGTATAACCGATGGCGCGGATGGTGGAGCGAACGATCTTATCGTAGTCCAATTTCGCGCGGGTGGTGATTTCCCCTGCGATGACGACGAGATTGGACTTAACGAGAGTTTCGCAGGCAACGCGGCTGAGGGGGTCTTGGGCGAGGCAGGCATCGAGCACCGCATCGGAGATGCCGTCGCAGACTTTGTCGGGATGGCCTTCGCCAACCGACTCAGAAGAAAAGATAAAGTTACCTTTCATGGGAGTGGAATATGACATCAGTTGGCGGGCATGCAAGAATAAATATTGATATATCATGATAAGATGATGAATCTATTAGAAGGATGACTCACCAAGTACGACTTCTCGGGGCGTTAGCGGATCCAACCCGTTTGCGAATACTTGCTGCTTTGCGGGAGAATGAGCTTTCGGTGGCGGAGTTGCAGGAGGTGCTGGGGGTAGGGCAGTCGCGGATATCGAATCATTTGGCGCAATTAAAGTCGGTGGGACTTTTGCGAGATCGGCGTGAGGGGCAGAAGGCGTACTACCGGCGGGCAGATTTGAGTGGGAGTGTGAGTCGCGAAGTGTGGTCTTTGGCGGAGGGTGCGGCGAATGAGTTGAGCACGCAGGCGAGGGATAGTGACTCTTTGCGGCGGGTGCTGGGTCAGCGTCAGGAGAAATCGAAGAGGTACTTTGATGCGGTGGCGGGTCGGTTGGGCAAGAAGTACTGTCCTGGGCGATCGTGGGAGGCGGTGGGTCGGTTGCTTCTGGCGATGGCACCGAGGCAGGTTTATGCCGATTTGGGTGCGGGGGAGGGTTTAATTTCGCAGCTTTTGGCGGCACGTGCGAAGAAGGTGATTGCCTTAGATTCCTCTCCGAAAATGGTGGAGGTGGGAAGGGAGCTGGCCAAGCGCAGTGGGTTAAAAAACTTAGAGTATCGGCAAGGGGATTTGGAGGAGCCTCCGATTCGACTGGGGTCGGTGGACGTGGCCATTTTAAGTCAGGCTTTGCACCATGCGGTACATCCGCCTCGCGCGCTGGAGGCGGCATGGAAAATATTGCGACCTGGGGGTACGATTTTGATTTTAGATTTGGTTGAGCACAGTTTTGAGGCGGCTCGCGAGATGTATGCGGATGTGTGGTTGGGTTTTGCTCCAACGGAATTGGCGAGAATGTTGCGAGAGGTGGGCTTTGAAGGAATTTCCGTGGAGATTGTGGCGAAGGAGAAGGAGGGGCCCGGATTTCAGACTCTTTTGGCGGTAGGAACAAAGTCTTCTTAGTTGGGGAGAAGACTTGGAAAGAGGCGGTGGGTAGGGCAGGATTTTTGGCGGTACGCGCCCGTGGCGAAACTGGCAGACGCGCTAGATTCAGGTTCTAGTGGGGAAACCCTTGGAGGTTCAAATCCTCTCGGGCGCAACGAAAGAAGCGAGAGAGAATCTATCAGCCGGAGGCGATAATGAATTAGGCCAGGGGTGGGTGTGGAGGGGGCCAAATCCTCTCGGGCGCAACGAAAGAAGCGAGAGAGAATCTATCAGCCGGAGGCGATAATGGATTAGGCCAAGGGTGGGTGTGGAGGGGGCCAAATCCTCTCGGGCGCACCGAAGCTATGACATTCCCAAGAATGTGGGGATGTTTTTTGGGATGAGTGAAAGCGGTTTACGGGGTAGGCCTGTATTTGTACTACGGTCTGAGATAGGATTTTGGCTGCAAACATGGGATTTCGTTTTTGTTGTGGAATTACTCTTTTGCCTGGATTTCGGCTTGGGTGCTTGCGCACCTGACATTATCTAGGTGAGTGGTTAAGATTTGGCGTCGCGCCACCAGGCAAGGAAGGCGAGGACGGCCCAAAGGGATCGGCGATGGTCGGCTTGACCAGAAAGATGTTCGTGGGTCATTCGCTGCACGGCGATGGGATCCATCACGCCAGTGGAAGCTACGAGGGAGGTATCGGTGAGATCTTGCGCCCAGCCTTTGAGATCCTGCTGGAGCCAAGAGGCGACGGGCATGGCGAAGCCGGCTTTCTTGCGGCGAAGAATCGATTCAGGGAGATCGTTTTTGAGGGCTTCGCGTAAGATGAGTTTGGTTTGACGGCCGCGCATTTTGTAGTCGGTACGTAAACCGAAGGCGTGGGTGACGAGATCGGGGTCGAGGAAAGGAACTCGTACTTCGAGGGAGTGGGCCATACTGGCGCGATCTACTTTCATGAGGACGCATTCTTGCAGGTAGAGTTTGGTGCAAAGATAAAAGATCCGTTCGAGTCCACCGGAGAGACCGCTACGGCGAACGAGTCGGGTGACGTCTTCGAAGGGGTTATGGCGTTGGAGTTCGTTGCGGACATCCGGGGAGAGAAGATCATTCCGCTCGGTATTGCCGCATGCGCCCATCCAGAGCAGGAAGCGGATTTCGGGAGGCAGGCCGAGTCCTTTGAGAAGCTGAGCGAGAATGAACGGGACGCTCTTGTAGTTATGAGATACCGGGAGTCGTTGGAGAATATGGTTAATGGCGTCGCGGATGCCGATAGGGAGAAAGGAGAGGCGTTCGACAAGAAGATGAGCTTGAAAGCTGGGATACCCTGCGAAAAGTTCATCCCCACCGTCTCCACCGAGAACGGTTTTGACTCGACCGGCTGCGAGGCGAGCTAGAAACCAGCTGGGAACTAGAGAGGCATCGCCGAGAGGCTCATCGAGTCCTTTGTAAATTTTTGGCAAAGCACCAACGACATCCCCTGCGGTGAGGGTTTGGTGATGATGTTGCGTGCCAACTTTACGGGCGACTTCCTCGGCGAAGGGAAGTTCGTTGTAGGAGGCTTCCTGGAAGCCGATGGAAAAGGAGTGGAGCTTGCGACCCGCGAGAGGAGCGGCGAGTGCGGCGACGGCGCTTGAGTCGATGCCGCCGCTAAGAAGGATGCCGACCTCCACATCGCTACGGAGCTGGTAGCGGACGGCTTCGCGGAGGAGGTCGCGGGTAGTTTTAGCGGATTCATCAAAAGTTCCTGCTCCGACAGGATTGTCCTCAATGGGCAGATCCCAGAAATATTCAGTTCGGCGACCTGCGGGTGACCAGGTGACCATTTGGCCGGGCTCGAGCTTACGCACGCCGGCATAGGCGGTGGAGGGAGCGGGGATATAGCCGAAGGCGAGGTACTTATTAACGGAAGAGGGATCGAGGCCGGGCCGAAAATCAGGGTAACGGAGAAGGGAACGAAGTTCGGAGGCGAAGAGAAGTTCGCCACGATAGTTGGCGTAGTAGAGCGGCTTGATGCCCAGGGGATCGCGAGCGAGGACGAGGCGTTTCTCGCGTGAGTCCCAGATGGCGAAGGCAAACATGCCGTTGAGTCTAGGCAGACAGTCGGCCCCGTCTTCAGCCCAAGCTTGGAGAAGGACTTCCGTATCGGACTGGGTGCGGAAGGTGGCTCCGCGGGCTTCGAGATCGCGGCGGAGTTCGAGGTAGTTATAGATCTCCCCATTAAAGACGATATGCCAGCGTCCATCGGCGGAGGACATGGGCTGGGCTCCCCCGGCGAGATCGAGAATGCTGAGGCGGCGGTGACCGAGGCGGACGGCAGGATCAGCGTATGCGCCCTCGGCGTCGGGCCCTCGATGAGCGAGGGCATTGGTCATAGCGGAGAGGGCCGCCTCCGGTTTAGCGGGGTGGTGTCGGTTGGTGGTAAATCCAGCAATGCCGCACATAAGATACGATGATTGATGGAAAGAAGGAGTGATTCAAGGCTCGAGCTTGGATCAGTGCGAAACTTTTGGCAGGATTGGCAGATGGAAAATCGGCCCCAATGGAAGGAACGCGTCCTACTTTTGGTTTTAGCATTGGCGGTGGCGTTTCCATTTTTGGGTTCATTTGGATTATTGGAACCGGATGAGGGGAGATTTGCACAGATTGGGCGGGAAATGGCGGCGAGCGGGGATTTTTTGATTCCTCGGCTCAATGGGATTGAGCAATTTTACAAGCCACCGCTTGTCTACTGGATCAGTGCGGTGGGGATGAGACTTTTTGGGATTTCGGAGTGGACGGCACGGTTACCTTCGGCCTTGGCCTTTGTGGGAATTATTTGGCTGGTGGGTTGGATGGGTTGGCGAGTGGGAGGGCGGAAGGTGGGTTGGATGGCGGCTTTGATTTTGGCATCGATGGTGGAACCGTATGCGCTGGGGCGGCAGATCACGCTGGATATGAGCCTGACGTTTTGGGTGACGGCGGCGATGGCTTGTTTGGTGGAGGTGGGGTGGGGTGGGAGGTGGAGAG
>CAJBOM010000068.1 GCA_903956835.1 uncultured Verrucomicrobiota bacterium | reverse complement strand
ATACGGCGACCACCGAGATCTACACATAGAGGCACACTCTTTCCCTACACGACGCTCTTCCGATCTAGTAAACCGAGTTGTTGCTTATAGTATATGGATTATTGGAATGATTTTTAATTTTGGATGTTGGATTTTGGAGAATTTCAGACCTACGACCCCATGAAATTCTCAGATCAAGCGGTCGTATTCCGAATGGTGGCTGATCCAGAGCCAAGAAATTGCATCGTCTTCGACGTGGCCCAATGCCCGGTAGTTACGTCCTATTCTGACCGACCAGACTTCGTTGCCGACTAGTTTGAAGTTCAGCGATGGATGACGCGGGTTATCGTGCCAAAGTCGGTAGTTTTTCGCAGCCAAATCGCGCACCTTTGAAGGCAACCCTTCGTAGCACCCCCAAAACCTCGGGGTGCAGGAAGACTTCACGTGAAAGGACGAAGCGTGCCTGACTTCTTTGCGGTGCGGGCCTCCTCGATGAGGAAATCCAATCGGCCACTCTTTGCGTCGTTGGCAATATGGTCATCCCAAAGCTGTTCCCGGCGTTCGTCGAACCACTCGCCGAGCTTGAAGAAATCAGTGGCGGGCAGATGCTCAATGGCGCTTTCGATTTCTTTTACCGCGCTCATGATTAGAAAAATACCCCTGTGTTCTGGAGGCGTCAACGACCGAGCCTGAGTCGTACCGAGTTTGCGGCCTCGTCGTGGTAGAAACGCAAAAGGGAGAATTTCAGACCTACGACCCCATAAATTAAAAACCGCCATATAAACCATTAGTCCGTAATAACTTAGATGACCTACGACCCCAATGTGCGGTTATTTAAAAAAGAGCGCAACTTTTGCAGAAATGGGGAGTTTAATCCCATATGAAAAGAGCTGAAATGGCTGGCTTGTTTCGCCCTAGGGGTGGCTTAGAAAGGGTTTGATGAGCGCCCAGAGGGTTCGAGTAAAGTCATCGGCCGGGATGTACTCTGTCTATGTGGGGGAGAAGATCCTCCCGCAGGGGTTGGCAGCGCATCTTCCTGCGAAGGTGCCTGTAGCGATGCTGGTGGATGAGGGAGTGGCGGCTTTGCCTTTAACCTTAGCGATATTTGGGTGGCTCGAGAAGCGCGCTTCAAGGGTGGTGCGGGTGCGGATTCCTGCGGGGGAGCGATCCAAATCGGTGGATGAGTATGGCCGAGTTTTGCGGCAACTAGCGGGGGCGGGGTTGACGAGGGACACTTGGGTGGTGGCGGTGGGCGGGGGGGTGACCGGGGATTTGGCCGGATTTGTGGCAGCGACGTATCTTCGTGGTTTGCCAGTGATTCAAATTCCCACGACGGTGGTGGCGATGGTTGATAGCAGTGTGGGAGGAAAGACGGGTATCGATCTGCCCGAGGGAAAGAATTTAGTGGGGGCCTTTCATCCCCCGAAGGCGGTTTTGGCAGATCTACGCTGGCTACAAACTTTGCCGGAAGCGGAAAGGCTGTCGGGAATGGGCGAGGTGATAAAGTATGGGGCGATCGCTGATGCGAAGCTCTTTGCCGCGGTGGCGAAAGGACGACCTCGTTCGATGGCGAAAGTGATCAAGCGGTGTGTGGAGATTAAGGCGAAGTTAGCGGGGGAGGACGAGCGGGATTTAAAGGGGCGACGGGCGCTTTTAAATTTTGGGCATACGGTAGCTCATGGGTTGGAGGGGGTCTCGGCCTATGCGGGACTGCGTCATGGGGAAGCGGTGGCCATAGGTATGGTAGTTGCGGCTCATTTATCGGTGAAAACGCGGGGGCTAAAAAAGAAAACTGCGGAGAAATTGAAGGCGGCGATTGCAGCCTATGGTTTGCCTGTGACCCATCCGGATCTGACTTGGGAAAAACTTTCTCCGGTGATGGCGCGAGATAAGAAGGCGACCTTGCAGGGAATTCGTTGGGTACTGTTGCGCAAGATCGGGCGGGCTGATCTGGTTGCAGGGGTGACCGAGAAAAAAGTGTGCTTGGCGTTGGAGGAAGTGCGGGAGGGTCGACCGCCGAAAAAATGACCCGCACCGAGGCCTACTTGGTCCTCAATGGCCTGCGGTTGGTGGGACCCGTCCGAGTGAGGAAATTACGGGAGGCGTTGGGCGGGGTGGAGGAATTGCTTGGGTTGCCGACCTCGAAAATGGCTGGAGTTGAGGGAGTGGGGCAGGCGGTAGCGGATTCGATCCGAGGCTGGGAGAAGAGTTTTGATTTGGCGCAGGAGTTAAAAAAGATCAAGGAGCATAAGCTGGAGGTGGTGGATTGTGAGGATTCTAATTATCCTGCCCTGCTTCGAGAGATTCATGATCCACCGATGGTTCTCTACTATCGTGGAAATATGCAAGCGGTGCGGGGAGCTTGTTTAGGGATTGTCGGTACAAGGGAAGCCACGGGGTACGGCATCGAATTAGCGAAAAAACTTGGGTATCAGTTAGCCTATGCGGGGGTGGGGGTGGTCAGCGGATTGGCTCGGGGGATTGATACGGCGGCGCATCAGGGGGCGTTGGCGGGGAAGGGGAGGACGGCGGCGGTATTGGGTTGTTCGATGGATCAGATGTATCCTGCAGAAAATCGGTCGCTGGCGGAAAAGATGGAGGAGGCGGGTGGTTGTGTGATGAGCGAATTTTGTCTGGGCACTTCGCCTGATCGGCAAACTTTTCCTATGAGGAATCGGATCGTGAGTGGATTGAGTAAGGGAGTTTTAGTGATTGAGGCGGCGCGGGCGAGCGGGGCGATGATCACGGCGAAGCAGGCCTTGGAGCAAGGGAGGCAGGTATTTGCGGTGCCAGGGAGGATTGATCACCCGCAATCGGGGGGATGCCACCAACTATTGAAGGATGGGGCGCGTTTGGTGGAGTCGGTCGAGGATGTGCTTGCGGAATTTGAGTTTCTACTTCCGAGATCAGAAATGCCGTCGTCCCCACGGACTCCTGATGATTTTGGAGAGGAGGAAAAAAAGGTATTTGAGGCGTTGGGCCGGGAGGAGATGCATTTGGACGTGCTAACTCGAAAATGCGGGTTGCCTTCGCCCAAGGTGTCCGCCACGCTTCTTAAGCTTGAGCTGAAACATCGGGTGCGACAAATGCCTGGTAAGTACTTCACTCGTATAGACTAACCAATGCCAAAAAAGCTAATCATCGCTGAAAAGCCAAGTGTAGCCAATGATTTGGCGCGTGTTTTGACGGGTTTTAAGAAAGAGGGTGAGTACTGGGAGTCGGACAAGTTTGTCCTGAGTTCGGCGATTGGGCATTTGGTGGAGCTCTGTAAGCCGACGGAGTATGGGAAGGGCAAAGGGAAGTGGAGTTTTGAGAGTCTGCCTCTGGTGCCTGAGGAGTTTAAGTTGAAGGTGATTGAGCGGACCGCTCCTCGGTTTGCTTTGTTAAAAAAACTGCTGAAGCGCAAAGATGTGACGGGAGTGATTAATGCCTGCGACGCTGGCCGAGAAGGGGAGTTGATCTTTCGGTACGTGATGGAAGCGGCGGAGTGTAAGAAGCCGACGCAGCGGGTTTGGTTGCAATCAATGACGCCGGCATCGGTGCGAGAAGGCTTTAGCAAGCTGCGTAAAGAGGAAGAAATGGCACCTCTGTTGGATGCGGCCAAATCCCGTTCGGAAAGCGACTGGCTCATCGGGATCAACACCACGCGGGCTCTGACCGCGCTGAATTCGAAGGGGGGCGGATTCTTTTTGACGACGGCGGGACGGGTGCAAACACCGACTTTGAGTATTATGGTGGATCGGGAACATCAGATCCGGTCCTTTGTTTCGAAAGATTTCTGGGAAGTGCAGGCTACTTTTGGGGCGAAGGCAGGAGAATACGAGGGTCGTTGGTACGACGAGAAGTTAGCGGAGCAAAAAGCGGTGGATCGTGGGCCTGAGCAGAAACCAGAACGTCTTTGGGATAAACAGCGGGCAGATAAGATTGTCGGGGAGTGCCAAGGGAAATTGGGACTAGTGGAGGACGAGAAAAAGCCGTCCCGCCAACTTTCACCGCTACTCTATGACTTAACGAGTTTGCAACGGGATGGGAACAGTCGTTTTGGTCTTTCGGCGCGCCGGACTTTACAGATTGCGCAGGCGCTCTACGAAAAGCATAAGGCGATTACTTATCCCCGAACCGATTCGAGATGTTTGCCTGAGGATTATCTGGGGGTGGCCCAGTCGACGCTAGAAAACCTTAAAGGCAGTGAATTTGGGGAGTTTTCTGAAACTGTACTGAAAAACGGATGGTTGAAGCCGCTGAAGAGGGTGTTCAACAGTGCGAAGGTCAGTGACCACTTTGCCATTATTCCGACGCAGCAGATTCCGCTGAAGCT
>CAJBOM010000067.1 GCA_903956835.1 uncultured Verrucomicrobiota bacterium | reverse complement strand
TCCTGCCCCGAACTCTGCCTCCTCAAGATTAGGCGATATATAGACCCGCCACTCCAGGTACTTATCCCTCACCGCCTCCAGCCACGCCCGGATCCCCGCTTCACCTCGGTTAATCTCCTGCCCCCCACCCACCAAACAGATCACCACCGCCCAATCCTTATGACGATCCATGTATGACAACAGAAACTCCGGCTCAGAAAACTCAAAGCCCTTCACACCCTTCTTCGCTTTCATAAACGCACTCGTCATCTCTTTGTTCCATGCTCTCTGCGCCTCATCAAAGATTACCACTCGATCCGCTGGTGGTTCCCGACCCCCCATACTCTTTACCCCCTCATCTCGGAAATGATGCACATTTTGGATAAAAGCCTTTACCTTCTGCCCCACTTCCCCCTTCCTCACCCTTTTTCCAGCAAGTTTCTCCCTCGCCACTTCATCCCGCACTAATGCCTCTCGTAACACCGCCACCAATGGCCCATTCCCCGAAAGAAATACCGCATGCGTTTTTCCTGCCCCCTCCCTCCGCTGAGTCGCCTGATTTAGCCCCACCAACGTTTTGCCCGACCCCGGCACCCCCGTCACAAAACAGATCACCTTCCGCCCCTTCCCCTTCGCTTCCTCCACGATCTCGTCGATCCGGCGCGAAGTCACCTGAAGGTTCTTCGCCCCCGCATCACTGCGAGAGATTGCCTCAACAGAGTGCTGTGCGTACAACGCCTGGGCCGCTTGCACGATCGTCGGCGTCGGTTGATAAGGCGCATTCGACCACGCACCCGCGTCCACCGGGGGGCCCTTCACCTGCGCTAGCACATTTCGGATTACCCCTTCCAACGCCCCCTTACCCACCCGTAGCGGAAAATACACACCATCCCGATGCGGTTGGACCAGCCCTTTGTCCCCACCCGCCGCCTCCGTTGCCACTAGCAACGGCACAATCGGCGCGTGATGACTCCCTAGATGAAAGTTCTTTAAGTCTAATGCATAGTCCCAAGCTTGGTTAAGCGCATGCCGAGGAAACTCCGCTTCTCCCACCTTAAACTCCATCGCCAAGATCACCGGACCGGAGATCACCACCGCATCCACCCGACTCCCGATTCGCGGCACAACAAACTCAAGAAACAGATGCCCACCCACACCTCGCAAACCTTCCCTTAGAATTTGGAACTGCTCCGCCCAGGCATTTCGTTGGGTTAGATCAATGGGGAACTCCGTCCTCTGGGCCATCTGTCCAAGCACCTCCTCGTCCCGGGCTTTCAGGAAGTCACTTAATACCGCTGAGAAGTACGCCCTTTGCATTTAAGTTTATGGAAATCGGTTGCAGTGTTATTTCTAACCACCAGTAGCATCGCTACTCGCTGTTGTTAGATATTTTTCGATGTCTTTATTGGATACGATACGCGACTCAAAATACTCCCTCGTTTCCTGATCCATAAAATAAACGAAACAACCTTTAATCCCACGAGTTAAGAGAACCCGGTAGGCATTCTTAATAAAGTCTGCAAATTGGTCTTTAGAGCGCTTAACCATCTTATCGTGAGACTCCTCTTTTTGACCTACCCAACCTTGACCTTTCCTATACACAAGGTCATTCCCAAAGATGACACCCGCATAATCAAATTCGAACCCCTGCGCCGTGTATACGCACCCAATCTGGTTTATGCCATTTGGATCATGCGCCCATAACGAAGCGGACGGGATCCCCTTAGCAAGCTTTCCAGCACCGGGTTTAGCATCCCACGGCCTTTCAAAACTGCCAATTACAACATCATTCAATAGGTTCCCACTGCTATCCGGATCAGACCATTCCCAACAAAACCCAGCTGTTACTCGTCCTGTATTACCAATTTCTACTTTCTTCTTTATGGCATTCTCCAGCTCCTCAGGCGTATCTAGAATCTGAAAATCAAAAAGATCGGTCGGAACCCAAACCGTATTAGCCGTTTCTTCAATCTGTAGTGTATGATTAATCCAATTCACGAAACCATCTGAACCTTGGCATCGAAATTGAGCTGAGAGCTCAACCTCGTAGGTTTTAATTCCTCGACCTGATGCAAACTCATGAATCGCCCTGGAATTTCCAATTTCGCCCGGTCGAACAACTTGTTTGTCATCAATAAAGAAAACAAGCGTCTTTGCTACTTCAAAGAGTTCCTCCGTCTGTGAGGATGAAGATCGCTTTACCTTTGGGGTGAACCGATTATTGCTTGTCTGCCTGATCCGATGCGCCTCGTCACAAATAAGCACGTCCAACGATTTTCTTGGCTGTGTGGAGAAGCTGTTAAAGAACTTTACCTGTTGTGCCGCTCGGGTACCGACAATCTTTCTTAATGTTTCCGTAAATGCCTTAGAGCCTGTTGCGTACTGTACGTTCTGTCCCATTTTTGATAATTCAGCCATTACATTTAAGGCGATGACCGATTTTCCAGTACCCGGACCACCTCTGACAATAATCGCTACATCCTTTTTTGATTTTATACTTTTTTTGGCCTCAACCATAATCCGATTAAAAGCTACGACCTGGTTATCAATAAGAATATATTCGCTTTTCTCTTTGATCACTCGATTAACCTCAAGAAGCAACTTTCTTGAGGGCCGAAGCGGTGCCTTAAGAATTCTGTTTAAGACCTTTTCACCATCCCCTTCTTTGATGTTCACTTTAAGAAACTCAATCAGTTCAGGCACGTTTCTCTTTCCAAATAGCGGACTCGATTTAATAACTGGCACAAACTTTTCGTCTAAAAGTGCGTCATTGTCATGGAATTCGTAGTTATGAAGGAAAGCACATGACTCGAGCCCAAAACCAAGTCCACTTTTTTCCTGAAAAGCTGTGTTTTGGTCACGGAGATACTGTTTATACTGGTCAACCTGGACAGAAGGATGAAGAACGTCTCGATCTCGCCGGGCTACGAAGGTGACCACCTTATCCCCATCCCCAGCTGTACATTTTTCCCACTGTTTAAGCTCAACGATCACCGCTTGAGGGATGCCGGAGCCGTTATGACCCGTATACATCACGTCCAACCGTCTCGAG
>CAJBOM010000066.1 GCA_903956835.1 uncultured Verrucomicrobiota bacterium | reverse complement strand
GCCCAACCGAAAGATCTTCTCCTGGTTTTTTCAGGCAGTGGGAATTCCCCGAACATACTCAAGCTTCTCGAGGTGGCGCGGCGATTGAAGGTAAGCACGATTTCCTTTCTTGGGTTTGACGGAGGGAAAGCTAAGCCGCTATCCGACTACCCCCTGCATTTTCCCATCTATGACATGCAGGCGGTGGAAGATCTACATATGATTGCCGCCCACCTTCTCATGAAAAACCTCCTCGATAGATCCTCGTGAGCACTAAAATCCAATCCTTTCCGCACCTCGCTGATGCGGTTAAAAAACTGCGCGGTGGAGGCAGACGCATTGTTCATTGTCATGGCACTTTCGATCTTATCCACCCAGGACATATTTCCCACTTTGAAGAAGCCAAGGCCAAGGGCGACGCACTCGTGGTCACATTGACTGCTGGAAAATATGTCAAAAAAGGTCCAGGGCGCCCCTTTTTCAATGACCATCATCGCGCCAAGTTCCTTGCCGCCCTGGCCTGTGTGGATTTGGTTGCGGTAGTTCCTTTTCCGGCAGCGAAAGAGGCCATTGAGGCGGTTCGACCCGATATATATTGCAAGGGGATGGAATACAAAGACAGGACAGGGGATGTTTCCGGCAAGCTGTCGGAAGATATTCGTGCTGTGCGAAGCGGGGGGGGCAGGGTGGCGTATGTAGGATCTGTGGTTTTCAGCTCTTCCAAGCTTTTGAGGGACGGCTTGGAGACGCGCTCGGAAGCCCTGACCCAGCTCTGTACAAGCATATCCAAGCACACTTCAGCGGCAAAACTTCGGCTGGCAGTGGAAGGTTTCCGAGATCTTAAAATCCTTGTCGTGGGAGACATTATTTTTGATCGCTACTCCACCGTGGCTATCCAAGGGTTAACATCAAAAAACCGAATCATCTCCTGCCGATTCATGAAAGAGGAAACTCAGTGTGGAGGTGCTTTGGCAGTATACCGCCATCTGCTGCAGTTTGCGCCACGCACTCAACTTCTTGGAGCTCTGGGAACCGAATCTTGGGTCTCCCAGCTTATGGCTCGGACCATCAAGAGAGGGGGAAATTTAAGCGTTCGCAATCCGGATTATGTTTCAATCGTAAAGCAAAGATTTGTGGATCCTCGAATGGATGGGAAGGAGTTGTCCAAATTGTTTTCGGTAAATTATCTTCGGGAGGATGGCATCACCCCTGCCATGGAAAAAGAGGTGCTACGGCGCCTGCGAAAAGTAGTGCCAAAGACAGATGTGATTCTGATTATGGATTTCGGCCACGGTCTGCTCACTCCGGCAATCAGGGATTACTTGCAAAAAAATGCACGTTTTCTCATCGTAAACTGTCAGACCAATAGCAATAATTTTGCCTTTAACCTCATTAACCGAAGATATCGAAGGGCAGATGCCTTTGCCCTTGATTCTGCTGAAATGCACCTAGCGGTTGGGGCAAAGCGTATTGTTTTCGAAAAAGAGTTGAAAAAACTTGCCCGTTCTTTGCGCGCAAAATACGCATGGCTTACTCAGGGAAGCGTAGAGACTCTCGGTTGGAATTCTCAAGAAGGATTCGTCCGGTGCGAGCCACTGGCCAAAACAGTGGTCGATACGGTGGGAGCAGGAGACGCCTTTATTTCCATGGCCACCCTCGGAGTTGCCCGGCGCCTTCCACTGGATTTAACCACTTTACTCGGTCAGCTGGCAGGTGCTGAGGCCGTTAATATTGTGGGCAACGAGCGACCGATCTCAAAAACTAGTCTTCTTAAGGGTGCCATGTCCCTGATTGGGTAAATTATGCGCTGTGTCGTTACCGGTGCCGCAGGGTTTATTGGCAGTCACCTGACGGATGCCCTACTTGCTAAAGGGCATTCCGTTCTGGGGGTGGACGATCTTTCCACGGGGCGCTTGAAAAATCTGGACGACGCTCGCAAGAACAAAGACTTTTCCTTTCTTGAAAAAAGTGTCGTAGGCCTCAAGCCAGCGGATATTTCCCTAGGGGGGGTAGACTGGTTTTTCCATCTAGCAGGTCGTGCCGATTTGGTCCCCTCCATCGTCAATCCTCGAGAGTATTTTGAGGTCAATGTGGACGGAACTTTTGATGCATTGGAATGCGCTCGGGCTTTGTCTGTGAAGAGATTCATCTACACTGCCAGTTCCACTTGCTACGGAGTGCCTGAGGTATATCCCACGCCCGAAGCTGCGCCTTGCTCCGTTCGCCACCCTTACGGGTTGACAAAAATGATGGGGGAGGAACTGACACTGCATTGGGCCCAAGTCTACAAAATGCCCGCTTTATCTCTTCGCCTTTTCAATGTCTATGGGCCACGGAGTCGTACCACCGGAGCCTACGGTGCTGTGTTCGGCGTTTTCCTCAAGCAAAAATTGGCGGGGAAGCCCTTCACCGTGGTGGGGGATGGAAAACAAACCCGGGACTTCACCTTTGTGAGTGACGTTGCGGATGCCTTTGTCGCCACTGCTGCCAGCAAGGTCTCGGGCGAGATTTTCAACATTGGTTCAGGTCATACCTACAGCGTAAGCCGATTGGTGGAATTGTTGGGGGGGCCGGTGGTTTACGTGCCTAAACGACCAGGGGAGCCCGATTCCACTTTTGCCGATATCACGCGGATTCGACGAGAAGTCGGGTGGAACCCCAAAATATCCTTGGAGGAGGGAGTTGGTAGGATGCTTGCCGTGATCGATGACTGGCGGGACGCTCCCCTATGGGAGCCGAATACCATTGCGGAAGCTACCCGCGACTGGTTTAAATACCTCTCTTAATTTATGACTAAAAAAACCAAAACGATTCTCATCACTGGCGCGGGAGGGTATGTGGGCTCTGCCCTCGTGCCTGCTTTGCTTGCCCAAGGCCATCAGGTTCGCGCGTATGACCTCTTCCTTTACGGGGAAGATGTTCTGGATGCTCATTCTAAATTACAGAAAATCAAAGGAGATCTGCGCGATCGGAGCACACTTATTAAGTCGGCCTCTGGTTGTGATGCTGTCATTCATCTGGCTTGTATTTCCAACGACCCCTCCTTTGAGCTCAACCCGTCTCTGGGTAAGGGCATTAATCTGGACGCCTTCGACCACGTAATCGAAGCCGTGCGCCAAGCTAAGGCAGAGCGTTTTATTTATGCTAGCTCCTCCAGCATCTATGGGGTGAAGTCGGAACCCAATGTAGTGGAAGACACGCTGCCCGAACCCCTCACCGACTACTCTAAATTCAAGCTCGAGTGCGAACATCGCCTAGCGAAGGCTAAACTTCCAGACGAAACCTGCTGGACGATTATTCGCCCTGCCACGGTGTGTGGATATGCACGCCGACTGAGGCTGGATCTCGTCGTTAACATCCTCACGATCAACGCTCTGATCAACGGGGTGATTCGGGTGTTCGGCGGACCTCAGCTCAGGCCGAATCTGGAAATTGGAGATATGGTTCGGGCGTATCAAACATTGCTTGAAGCCCCCCGAGATAAAATTCATGGAGAAGCTTTCAATGCCGGGTACCACAACTTCTCCTTGGATGAGATCGCGGCTCTGGTGAAAAAAACCATTGGAGATGAAAAAATGGAGATTCGCCACGAACCAACCAACGACCCGCGCTCCTATCAGGTCAATTCGGACAAAATTGCGCGAGTTCTGGGTTTTCGGGCGCAAAACGGCCTGGAGGTTGCGATCCGGTCCCTACTCGAAGCCTACCGTGCCGGAAAAATCAAAGACGGGCTGAAGAATCCGCTATATCACAACATCAAGAGAATGCAGGAACTGAACATTTCCTGATACCTCCTTGCCAACTAAAATCAAAAAATTGCCAACCTTGAAAGAGATTGAGCTTTTTGCGGCCAAGCTCCGTTTTCACTGCCTATCGATGTCCCATCGGGCAGGGACGGCTCATCTCGCTGGGGCGCTTTCTTGCGCGGATCTACTGGCGGTGCTTTACGGGGGTGGGGTGATCCAAATTGATCCGAAAAAACCTCAGGATTCAAAAAGAGATCGGTTGATTTTTAGCAAGGGGCATGCGATCAGCGCCCTGTATGCAGCCTTGGCAATGACGGGCTTTTTTCCCGAAAAAGATTTGGAAAACTACAATGAAGAGAAAGGGCATTTGCCCGAGCAACCCTCCCCAGGATGTGCTCCTGGGGTTGAGTGGGCGACAGGATCCCTTGGGCATGGTTTGGGAGTTGGATTGGGAATAGCTTTGGCGGCAAAAATCCATCGGCAGGATTATCGCACCTTTGTCCTGATGAGTGACGGGGAATGCCAGGAAGGGTCGGTTTGGGAGGCGGCCATGTTTGCCCCGAGGCATCAACTCGGGAACTTGGTTGCCATGGTAGATTTTAACAAGTGGCAGGCCACGGGTCGGAGTACGGAGATCATGCAAATGGAGCCGATGGCTGATAAGTGGCGAAGTTTCGGCTGGGAAGCCAGAGAAGTGAATGGGCACTCCGTTGAGGAGGTTCATCAGGCATTGGCGACTCCTTGGGCAAAGGATCGGCCGCTCGCCGTGGTGGCCCACACAGTCAAAGGAAAAGGGGTGTCGTTTATCGAGGATGACAACAACTGGCACTATCGCTCACCTACCGCCGAGGAGCTGCAAAAAGCCGAGAAGGAGCTTTTTGGAAAAATGGAAAATGGAGAATGAAAAATGGAAAAAGACCTTCTCTCTCGAACCCTTTTTTACGCCCGCAAGATTGTTGCGTTTTACGCATCCCTCCCCAACTCGACGGTGGCACAGGTTCTAGGCAAGCAGCTTCTTCGGAGCGGAACATCGGTTGGTGCGAATTATCGCGAAGCCGACCAAGGTCGGAGCCGAGCCGAATTTGTGGCCAAGATGGGAGATTGTCTCAAGGAGCTATCCGAGACCGACTACTGGCTCGAACTCCTGAGTGCCGAGGATTTTGGGGACAAGAGTGGCTGCGAGGATTTATTCCAAGAAACGAGGCAACTGATCGCTATCTTCACCACCATCATCAAAAATACCAAGCAAAACGCCCCATGATTCCCATTCTCCATTTCGTCCCATGAGAAACGCTTTTGCCGATGAAATCCGAAAGATCGCCGTGCAGGATGCTCGCGTGGTTATGCTTAGCGCTGATATTGGGAACCGGCTTTTTGACAAATTCAAAACAGAGTGCCCAGGGAGATTTTTTAATACAGGGGTCGCCGAGGCAAATACCATCAGCATGGCTGCCGGAATGGCAGCGACGGGTTTGCGCCCCGTTTGTTATACGATCACTCCTTTTATTACCGCCCGGTGTTATGAGCAGATCAAAGTAGACGTTTGTTACCATGAACAGCCTGTGGTGATTGTTGGAACTGGCTCCGGACTATCCTATGCCTCTCTTGGAGCCACCCACCACTCGTTGGATGATCTGGCCCTGATGCGCGTTTTGCCAGGGATGCGCGTATTGGCCCCTGCAGATGCCATGGAACTTCGCTCTTGCTTGCAAGTAGCCATGAAGGCCAATCATCCAACCTATTTAAGAATTGGGAAAAAGGGGGAGCCGGTTATTTTTCCAGAGCCACCTCCTTTTTCCTTTGGAGTTTGGAATCGGGTTAAAGAAGGGGCGGGGCTAACTGCCATCCTGGCCTGTGGGAATACCCTTCCTATTGGACTCGAGGCGTCAAAACTTCTTGCCGCTGAGACGACAGCTCCAGAGGTCTATAGCTGTGCGAGCGTTAAACCACTGGATGCGAAAACACTCAGCCGCCTTTTTGCCACATTCAAGAAGGTCGTAACTATCGAGGAGCACTCCTTGGCGGGGGGCTTCGGATCAGCGGTCGCGGAGTGGAAGGCCGACGAGGCCTGCGACTCGAAAACCCGCTTGATACGACTCGGATGCGATGACCGCTATTTGCACGATGCGGGCGAGCAGGATCATGCCCGCATCGCCTACGGGCTAACTGCAGCCAAGATCGTAGACGGTCTTTGCGCCAATTGAAGCTGATGAAAAAACGCCGGATTGGCGTGGATTTAGATAACACCATCGCCTGTTACGAACGAGTTTTCGAGCCCATTGCCCAAGAGATGGGGTTAATTCATGTGCGGAAAGAGGGTTGGACCAAGTTGCAAATCCGTGAAACCCTTCAAAAAAAAGGCAGGAACGATCTTTGGACGCAGTTGCAGGGAGAGGTTTATGGCCCCGGAATGCGACGAGCGACCCCCTTTGTCGGAGTCCGGGAGTATTTTTTCGAGGCCGCAAAGAGGGGTTATGAGGTTTGGATCGTTAGTCATCGCTCCAAACGGCCGGCCATCGGGGCTCCTCACGACCTCTGGCTGTCAGCCGTCCAGTGGCTCAATACTGCAGGCCTTCTTAGGCCTGAAGGGAAAGTTTTGAGGAATCGGCTCCTCTTGGCACCCACCCGTGAGGCGAAAGTGAGGGAGATTATCAGAATAGGTTGTACGGATTTTATTGATGACCTCCCTGAAATTTTTTCTCATCCGCTTTTTCCGGGGAATATTCGAGCCCATCTTTTTGATCCTGCCGGCGTAGCGCCCCAAGGGCATTGGAGAAAAGCCCGTCGATGGCAGGAATTAAGGGAAAGAACACTCCGTTGATTTTTTCCTCCCTGCCTCCAGAGCAGATGGCGGAGCGGCTGTTGAAATCTGCTGGTTGGCCGCAGGCTATACAAATTCAAGAGTTCGCAGGAGGTAGGAATAACCGTGTGTTTCGGGTCGAAACAGGACAGGGGGATTGCCTCCTAAAGTTATATTTTCGCGATCCTTCCGACTCCCGGGACCGCCTGGGTCACGAATATGGGTTTCTGGAGGCTTGTCGAGGAGTCGGAATCGACGCCCTGCCTAAGCCCTTGGCGAAGGATTCTGAAAATGCCTCGGCTCTTTATGAGTTTGTAAAGGGCAACCGCGTGGAAGCTGTCGGCTCGACCGAAATCCTTCTAGCAGGCCGGTTCATCGAAAAGATCAATCAGCACAGGGGAAACAAAATATTTCGAGCCCTTCCGCATGCGGCGGAGGCCTGTTTTTCCTTTCAAGAGCATGTCGCATCTGTCGATCGGCGGATTGATCGGTTGGACCAAATGGAGTCAGATTCGAATTTGGATCGTGAGGCACGACTTTGGGTTGAAAAAGAACTGATCCCAGCCTGGAAGAAAATACGGGAACAGATTGTTCGGGAGAAAGATTTTGAAAAGGAGCTGGATCAAGCCATGCGGATACTCTCCCCCTCTGACTTCGGCTTTCATAACAGCTTAAGAAAAGCAGATGGAAGCTTGGTATTTCTAGATTTTGAATATGCCGGCTGGGATGACCCAGCCAAGTTGGTCTGCGATCTGGCCAATCAACCCGACAGACCACTCTCTCTTGAGGAAGCGGAACCGTTTTCTTCTTCCCTTGTTAGCTGGTTGGGAGAGGCTGATTTCTGGCGATCAAGATTTAGGATCCTGGCTCCTCTGTATCAGGTCAAGTGGGCCTGCATCGTTCTTAACGACTTTCTTCCCTTTGGAAGAAATCGACGCAAGTTTCAGGAGACGCAAGAACCCGAGGCGTCTCGCAAGCATCTTCAATTAAGCAAGGCACAGGGAATGCTCTCCCGTGTGAAGGCAAAAATAATGCCGTCTTAAATTAGGCAATGCACGAAGCTGTTTTTGACATTTTCATTCCACATTTTTCATTTAACCTTTCTTTATGGGCCACCTCTTAAATCTCGTCACCCCTTTGCACAAAGCAACAGCACGTAAATACATCGATCGGATGGTGGATGACAAAGTCCACTGCATGCTCAAGGCCAAGGAGTATGAGGGGGATTACTGGGATGGGGACCGGCGCTACGGATATGGAGGCTACAAATTTCTCCCAGGGCGCTGGAAACCAGTAGCGGAGGGGTTGATTAAGACCTATGGGCTTAAGGCCGGCTCCAAAGTTCTGGATGTGGGGTGTGGCAAGGGATTCCTGCTTTATGAACTATTGCAGTTAGAGCCTAAACTTGAGGTGGTTGGCTTCGATGTCTCCAATCACGGTTTGGCGAACGCCCATCCCGATCTGAAGGGAAAATTGTTTAAATATCGAGCGCAAGATCGATATCCCTTTGGAGATAAATCTTTTGACCTCGTGATCTCCCTGGGCTGTTTTCATAATCTACGGCTCTTTGAATTGGCCACGGCTCTATCGGAGGTGGAGAGGGTCGGTAAACAGGGCTACGTCATGCTCGAGAGCTACCGAAATGAACTTGAGCAGTTCAATCTCCAGTGCTGGGCGCTGACCTGTGAATCGTTTTTTGACACAGCGGAATGGATCTGGCTCTACCGGCATTTCGGATATACGGGCGACTACGAATTTATTTATTTCGAGTGAAAGCCGCCGTTCTCGTTCAGACGAAGCAACCTCTTGAGGTTGTTGATCTCCGAATGCCGGAGCAGCTTTCCTTCGGTCAGGTTCATGTCAAGGTTCACTACAGCGGGATCTGTGGAGCTCAAATCAATGAAATCGAGGGAGCCAAGGGTCCCGATAAGTTTCTTCCCCATCTCCTCGGGCATGAGGGATCGGGTGTGGTGGAGAGAATAGGCCCCGGAGTAAAAACTGTCCAACCAGGGGATCACGTCGTGCTGCACTGGAGGCCCAGCTCTGGTTTGCAGGCTGAACCGGCCAAGTATGACTGGAATGGGAAAACAGTGAACGCGGGGTGGGTGACAACCTTCAATGATGAGGCGATTATTTCAGAAAATCGACTGACAGTAATTCCAAAAGATTTTGATTTGAAGTTGGCTCCCCTTTTTGGTTGTGCAGTCACCACCGCGGTCGGAGTAGTGAATAACGATGCCCAGATTAAAATAGGACAAAGTGTGGTTATTTTCGGGGTGGGAGGGGTGGGGCTGAACATTGCGCAGGCCGCAGAGATGGTATCCGCCTACCCAATTATCGGAGTGGATATTGTGGAAGCCAAAGTCGAAATGGCTAAAAAATGGGGTGTAACCCATGCATTTAACTCGAAAACTCAACCCGACTATTTGGAGAAGATCAAAGCACTGGTTGGGGCTCAGGGTGCAGACGTGATTGTGGACACAACCGGAAATGCCCGGGTGATTGAGGCTGCGTATGAGCTAACACATCCCGACGGTAAAACCATCCTAGTGGGTGTTCCACGAAAGGGGGATAACGTAAATATTTACACTTTGCCCCTGCACTTTAAAAAAGTTCTTAAGGGTTCTCATGGAGGCAGTTCAGTTCCCGATGTGGAAATTCCACGATTCATCCGGCTTATGAGACAGGAAAAAATGAAATTGGAAGGCCTGTTCACCCACGAGTTCTCGCTGGACAGAATCAATCCTGCGTTAGAAGCCATTCGGACCGGAGAGGCAGGGAGGGTTCTCATCAACATGGGGGGAAATTTGTAATGAAAAAACAGCAAACCAAAGAAAAACAGTACCAGTTCATGGTGGAAATGCAGGAGGCCAAAGGTCCGGTTCCCATGAGCATCCGTGGCAGTGTGATGTGGCGGACCGATCCCAAATTGCTACTGTTTACCCTTTCACGGCATAAGTTTGTTGCCAAAATGCTCTCCGGCTACCAACGGGTTCTCGAGGTGGGCTGTGGGGATGCCTTTGCCAGTCGCCTGATTAACATCGAAGTAAAAGAGCTCCACTCTCTGGATTTCGATCCATTGTTTATCGAAGATGCCAAACGCAGGGCTGAACCCGAATGGCCGGTCACTTTTGCGGTGCACGACATTCTTTCGGGTCCGTATCTTATGGGCGGGGCGTTTGATGCCGCGTTTTCTCTAGACGTAATTGAGCATATTTTGCCAGATCAAGAAGATCGTTACTTAAAAAACATATGCCATTCCCTAAAGCCTGGTGGAGTCTTCCTTTGTGGGTCTCCTTCGAAGGAATCCCAAACGTATGCATCGGAAGGAAGTAAGGCCGGACATGTGAATTGCAAGTCCGGCCCAGAACTTAAGCGCCTCATGGGGAAATATTTCGATCACGTATTCCTATTTGGAATGAATGACGAAGTTTTGCACACAGGCTTCTCCCCTATGTGTCACTATTTATTTGTTCTTGGGGTGGGGAACCGATTCCCCACCGCGTGAAGCCCTCCCCAGTGCCAAAAATCAAGCGGGTACTTATTCTGGGGCATTCTGGATTTATCGGAAATCATTTGATCGAGACATGGAGGCAACATTCAAACGGGGTTGAAGTAAAAGGAATCTCCATTCCAGAAACAGACCTGACACAGGAAGAATCACAAGAGGTAATAGCTGAGGCCTACGATGGTCATACTGCAGTCGTACTTTGTGCTGCTGTCAAAAGACAATTTGGGGAAAATGCATCCGCTTTTGAATCGAATGTCCGGATTGTGCAAAATCTGATCGCGACTGCAGGCAGCAAAAAAATATCACGGCTAGCCTTTATGAGCTCCGCAGCAGTTTACGGGGAGGAGACGCACGACACGGCCATTACGGAAAAAACATCAGTCAACCCCTCTTCCTATTACGGAATTGCCAAATTTACGGGAGAATGTCTTTTGCGTAAGGCTTTAGGGGAAGGAAAAATAACCTCGCTCATCTGTTTCCGCCCGCCTCTGGTTTACGGGCCTGGGGACCGAGGAAAAACATACGGGCCATCCGGATTCTGTGCTGCCGCCCGGGAGAAATCTCCCATCACTCTTTGGGGAGATGGGTCGGAGTTACGCGAATTTATATATCTGGAGGATCTGGGCAGAATGATCCGTCATCTCACGCTTGGAGATTTTCAGGGATCAGTGAATTTAGTCAGCGGAATTAGCCACTCCTTCAAGGACGTCCTTTCCTGTCTAGAAGAAGCGTGCCCGAATCTTCTGCCCATCCAGAAGAGAGAGCGGTCAAAGAAAAAAGTCGATAATGCATTCCAGCCCAGCCTGATTCGATCGCTTCTGATGCCTGAATTCAAATTCACCCCTCTTTCGGAGGGAATACGAAAGACCTTCCAGGCCTCATCGTGAAAACAGGTGATGACCTCGTTGGCTCGGGCATAAGGACCAGTCCAAACCTGCTTAATTTCGGGATGCAACCCGTCTCGAACCGTTTTCTTTCCGACGCAGAAACGGCCCCCACTTTTCCTTTGGCCCTCGAGGTGGAGGAAGAGAGCGGACTGATTCGGCTGGCTAAACCTTTTCCAGCGGAAGAACTCCGCCCTCGCTATCCTTGGTTAACCTGTTTTGAGCCGGAGGACCATTTGGACAAGCTTGTCCAGCAAATGACTGAACTCCCCAGAATCACAAAAGAAAGTAAAATTGGTGCTTATAGTTTTAAGGATGACTCAACTTTGCGCCGCCTCGAAAGAAAAGGATATTCAAAAACATGGAGACTTGATCCTGTCTCAGATCTGGAAGTTATGGATCCGTTAGCAAACGTGGAGACCTTCCAGAAGCATTTTACCCCAGATCGGGCTCAGGTGGTTAAGGAGAAGCGGGGTCCATGCGACATTTTTATTGTTCGGCATGTATTGGAGCACTCTTATGATCTCGAGGGTTTTCTTGAGGCATGCCGAAGGGTCCTGCGACCCGGGGGGTATGTTGTTTTCGAGGTTCCGGACTGCGCGCGGGCAATCGATTTAGGGGATTTCACAACGGTCTGGGAGGAGCACATCTACTACTTCACTCCTCAGACATTCCGTTCGACCCTCGAAGAAGCCGGGTTTGGCATTCACCAGTTTGAATCGGTGGTGTACCCATTCGAAAATTCTCTAGTCGCGATTGTTCGAGAGGACGGCCATCCCGCCCGTACCTCTGATTCTGCGTTGATCATAAATGAGGTCACGAGATTCAGAGCTTTTATCAGCAAATATCCAATGAGAAGGGATCGGGTGCGAGGTATTCTGAGTCGTGCAAGAGAGAAGATCGGTTCCTTGGCAATGTTTGGAGCGGGGCACCTTTCTGTGGCGTATCTGTCGTTAATGGGAGTAGCCGATCTTATTGATTTTGTTGTGGATGATAATCCCCATAAAAAAGGAATGAGAATGCCAGTGGGGAACTTGCCGATTCTTGGCTCTCAAGCCATTTACGACAAAAAGATCCGGTTGTGTCTCCTGAGTCTGAACCCGCAAAATCAACCCAAGGTAGTGGCTGCTCATTCAAAGTTTCGGGCGGAGGGCGGTCGATTTGCCTCGATCTTCCCGGGGAGTCCCTTGGATCTGGAGGAGGCGCTGTGATTCCTATAAGAAAAGAAAGCGAAGAAGTTCTCTATGCGGAGAATGAGGTTGTAGTCTTTGGAAAAGACGCTCTGGAAGAACTAAAGCGGCTGGCCATGCTCACCCCGAGGAAAAGGATCCGGCTTTGCACCCACCGGAATTCCGGGGACTCATTACATGAAATGTTCATTATCCACACCAAAGATACCATCGTTCCGCCACACAAACACATCGGCAAGGCAGAATCCTTTTCTATTTTGGAGGGGAGGGTGGATGTGATTCTTTTCCATGATGACGGGAAAATTCGTGAAACCATCAGAATGGGGGACCCGGCCTCCGGCCTGCCTTTCTATTACCGCCTAGCAGACCCAATTTTTCACACCCTGGCCATCCACAGTGATTTTTTAGTTTTTCATGAGATCACGAGTGGGCCGTTCCAACGCGATAAGACTATCTTTGCCTCATGGGATAAGAGCGGGGGACCGGAAAAACCGTAAGCAGTTGGAGCCTCGTGATCTTTGGAGAACTAGAATTCACCTTTTGAAGCATTGAGGCATTACTGGTCATTCAGGGACAAGGGAATATTCGTGAAAAAACATTTTTTAAGTATGCCTCCATGGAGGCGGGGCCTTGTCTTGGTTGGATTGTTGTTTTGGATTCATGTCCAAACCAACTTAGCTATCGCAGATCTTAGTAACAATAGAGAGGCATGGTATCAGGCTTGCCTTGGTCCACTAAAAATTGGAGAAATACGTCTTTCTACCACTAACCTGACTGATCGCGTTGGCACGATCCAACTTCGCGCAGACATTCGATCTTCCGTTGGTATTAATCGTGTCTATGGGCGACCATTAATCCAGAGCACGCTCACCTCAATCTGCCAGACGAATCCGTGGCGTTCTTTGGAGTATTGGCAAGAAAGGGTAGAGGGGAAAAACCGCTTTCAACGAATTCGTAGGATCAACTATTCAAAGCAAACGGGCAGCTTGGAAACGGTGGGAAGCCAGTCAGTCGGGAAGGAAGGGTTTTCTGTCGACGGAGCGGGCTTCGATGATCCTTTATCCATGTTTTATCATTTGGCTCGCACCCCTATCGGGGGACCCATTATCTCCACCATGCAGGTGATCGAGAACAAAAAAACCTTGGAGATGATGACTGTTGTAAATGCCAACAGCAAATATCGCGAGTACTGGATTAGGGAAATCAACCTTCCCACTGGCTCTGTTTTGAAGCCGACGATACTTCTTAAGTTCCCCAAGGATGGAGAGACTCTGCTTGTAGCTAAAATAAGGATACTTGGCCCGCTGGGGATAGTCCTTTTGCCATTAAGCACTCAGAATAATGAATCAGACAGGTTGTCGTTTATCGCTTGGGCCATTTTTTGGCTTTGCCTTCCAGTCACGGCCGTGAGGTTTGTGTTTATGAAGAACATGTCAAACCGACTAATTTTTTCTTTCGGAACCTTATTCTTTGCTGGAATAGTCGTATGTGTAAGGACGAGATTCATAGAGCTCTCTCTCTCAATCTATGAGACGCTGCAAATCGGGATCTTTCTTGCTTTTTGGATCTGCATTTTAAACTGGCTGACATCTGGTGCACGGAATTCTGCCAAGCGTCTCCCAATATTTAGGAAAGACAGGAAAAAATGATTTTCGGTTCTTTTCTGTCTGTCGTTACTTGGTGGGTAGTCGCTTGGTTGGGAGAGGCAGGTAGGGGGGGATGTAGCCGTACAGCTTGGAGGGCACTCGGCGTTGGAGTAACGGTGGCACTAGGTTCGGTGTGGGTTCATTGGCAACCTGGGCCTTCGAATGGGCTAATCGATCTGATGCTGGTATTTGGAATTACTATAATAGTATCCGTTTTTTCGATTTCATGGGTGTCAGCTGCCTTGTCTCGATTCGAGGATCTTCCCTTCGCCAGGAAGTTTATTAAGTACTATGCCCCAGTTCATGCAGCCCAAGCTTATAGGCGGGACTGCACGGAACTACGTGACTGGGTAGGGGTAGCAATCCAAGCGACGATTCATAGAGGGCGAGCGATGGCGGTCTCGGTCTTGGATGAAAAAAACTGTCTTACTCTCCCATTACTTTCCATTACCCCCCCCTTGATTCTTTCCGCTGTCCTTCTTGCGGTAACTTGGCCTCTGATTTTCTTGGCAGTCCCGATTTTAGATGACAATTGGCTTCTGGTTCGGAATTGGCCTCAAAACATGCCATTCGAGATGACCTCCTACACACAAGGGAGGCCTCTTTTTGCCCTTTGTGCGGCGACTATCAAGAGCCTGCATCTCGGTTGGCTCGCCCTGCCATGGATACGTTTTCTCGGTTATCTCGGGGTTCTTTTTTCAGGAATCTTTTTATACCAATTTGGCAAAGCTTTAGGGGCTCGTTCGTTGGCCAGCCTGCTGGTCTCAGCAGTAGTGATGTCTACGGGAGGAATGGTGATCCTCGTTGGCCCTGGCTCGTGGGTGATTTTGGGGTTGGTTTCCACCTTGATGGCGGCGGCGTTACTCATTTTTGGCCAGAGTTTCATCCCATGGGGGTCGACTAGAGTTCAATGGGGATTGGCTACTTTGCTTCTCTTGACTGGTTTGGGAACATATCAACTCTTCTTTTGGGTTATGCCGGCACTGGCTTTCTGGTTGCTTCTGTGGTCGGGGAGCGATTTTAGAAACCAAACCATACGCCTTAAGATCATCCTAAAAATAGGCGCCTCCATGGCCTGCGCCCTACTGCCTTATCTGGCGTGGTGGAAAATATTCCTCCCCCTTGCTGTGCGTGCCCCCATCTCCCCTACATATGGGCATTTTGATTTTTTGCCTCAAGCCATAGCCCAATCCGCAATCCTGAACCGGCCACTGCGAATTGTTCGGGAAGTAGCGTGGCCTCTTGAAATGCCGGCCTGGCTTGGCTGGGGCATATTTTTGCTTATGGCTTGGATCGGGTTAAGAACGGCCTTCCAATCCCGCGATAGAAACCAAAAATTGGTTTATGGAGGAGGGCTATTGATCTGCTGGCTTCTTACAGATGTATCTTACCAGTCTGCAAGTCAGTCCTTGCCTAACCGTGAAAATGTTATGCTGACCATTCCGACGGTCATTGCTTTTGCTAGCATCCTGCTTCGTTTTACCGACTCAATAATATCCCAAGTCAAAGAAGTCTTAGCCATGCTCGTTGCTGGAGGAATGTTAGTGGGGATAGCATCAGCTCGGTACACATGGATGCAAAGAGAGTGGTACAGGCCACTGGCCCACGAAGCCGAAGTCGTGCGAGGCATAAGCCAGTCACTTTTAAGGCATCCCAAGGGGATCTTCGTCGGAATCCTTCAGCCCATAGAATCGTCGGGCTCGGGGCAATACGAGTTTGCATGGAGAAATTTTGGCCATGAGTACTACGCCAGATATCTTCTAGAACTGAGCTTGCAGACTCAAAATCAAAAACTAGCTAAGCCCGATCTTTTGCTGGTTTTAGAATCTAAGCTCGCACGCATGAAGCCAGCAGATATCGAAGAGCAGTTTGAAAATGAATTGCCTAGCCCAGCTCAGATGCATCAAATCGTTGAGCGCCTAAGCGGAAAAAGCACAACGGATAGGAGCGATGCCTTTCCTTTGATCATAGAGGAACCGCCCTACAGAATATTTCTTCTCAAGCCCTAGCGCATTAAGAAAACTCTTTGAGCATGATGTGGCAAGAGTACGGCGATTGTTACCACACAAACAATATTCTCGAGTCCGGCAAAGCCACGGCAGTGCATATTGAATTAAGAACATCATGGCTACTTCTTGCCATGTAAATTGCATCGTGCTTTTAGCCAGAAAAGAAGTAGATCTAATTACATGCTCCTGACTGTTGTCTTTGTCTCAATTGCCTGCTTGGCCGCATTGATGACCCAGATAATTATGTGGCGTGTTCGGTTGCCAAGAAATCATTTTAAGATGCTTCTTATTATCTTTGGGCTGTTTCTGATCCTCGGCATCCTTGGTCTGGGTTTGGTGGCAGACTGGACATATTCACTAATGTTCGCCCAATGCTACGGATTGCTCGCTCTGAGTTATATCTCCTTTTATTCATTGATCGAGGGACAAAGCCCATCACTGTGTATTGTCATGGCCGTGCACCGGAAAGGAGCGGATGGGCTTTCACTAGTCCAGGCCGATGAACTAATTTCGGCGGAAGATGTCGTAGGAGTTCGGATTCGGGAGTTGGAGCGCGACAACTTGATCTTTGCAAAAAACAACACGTATCAACTGACACGCAAAGGCATGCTGCTAGCTAGGCTCTTTGGCTTCGGTCGGCGTGCATTGGGAATCCGAAAGGGCGGATAACATGGGGGCGCAACAATGCATGGTATACGTATTAATAGCCCCTGTGATAGGGCAGTTCATCAATACCATTATTCATATTACATGGAATCAGGTCACAAAGGGCAAAAGCCACTTAAGTTCGATTGTTTGGAGTTTCCTGCTTGGTTGGGTCGTTCAGGTTTTCTTGACATGCATCACGGTTTATCGGTGTAGCGCCTCGAGCCAAGATTGGGTTGGAGCTCTTGCTCTAAACTCGATGACAACTCTGGGTTTCGGGTACTGTTATTTTACTCTTGTAAATCTATTAAAAACGTCACTTCGTATCAGAGTTCTAGATGAATTGGAGGCGATTCGAAAAACGGGTATGACTGAATCCGAATTGAGTAAAATCTATGATGAGAAAGATGTGACATCGATAAGAATCTTTCGTTTAGAAAGTTGGGGCCAGATCAAGCGGCATGGTGATAGGCTATATCCTGTGCATGGGGGCTTTTATCTGCTGGCGTTAATGCTCCGTGGGTTAAAAAAAATGATGGGCCTACCTATTGGGCTCTTGAATTAGGATGAAAAAGTACGACCTTTTGAAAGTATTGAGGCGGCAAGACTTTCGCTGGTGGTTAATCGGGGTGGCTTTTCTTGGCATGGGTCTGGGAGCCACTTATTTATTTGTGGATGTCTTGGGCCTTCCCGTGATCTGGGGAACGCTGTTTAGTCTTCTGCTTGGAGCTATCTTCAGATTCTTTGCTCTCGACAGATGGGTCTTCCAAAAAAATTCAGATGGCACTACACTCAGGTTTATTAAGTACCAGGTAAGCCATGCGGCTTCTTATGCGGTTGGCTGGGGATTGATTAATCTTTTCGTAATAGTCGGTATTCATTATCTTCAAGCCACAATTCTAGCAACCGCAGTGACGACTCTTGTGACAATGGCTAGCCATTTTCAATGGGTTTGGAAGCCACAGAAGAGATGGGTCGAGTCGGATCGTTATTTGTAATCAAATGAATTTAACACAAGATTTGAACAGTCCGCTGGACATAACATTCTTTGTTCCATGTTTTAATGAAGAAAGACTTATTCAGTCGACGCTAAATCATTTACGAGAAGCTATTGAAACAACAAAGCTCACATATGAGATTATTGTTGTTGATGATTGCAGCCATGACAATACATCGGAAAAAGTGAGGGAATGGCAAAGGGGTCATCCTGGCATAAGATTAGAACTGGTAAACAATACAAAAAATCGAGGATTGGCGCGCTCTTTTGTCGACACAGCTTTCCGAGGGAGGGGGCGGTACTACCGACTCCTTTGCGGTGATGATCCTGAGCCCGTACCGACCTTGGTCAAGATGTTCGAACAGATCGGAAAAGCAGATATGATCTTGCCCTACTATGACTATTTGCCTGGTAAGGGTGTCGTAAGAAGTCAGATCTCAAGTTTCTATACAAAAATCATAAACTTTATCAGCGGATACAAAATAAAGTATTACAACGGATGCGGAATTCATCTTCGGTATAATGTGATGAGATGGGGCCCCTACTCCTTTGGGTTTGGTTTTCAGGCAGAACTAATCACCCGTCTTTTGGATGAAGGCGCAAGCTATTATGAAATTGCTCTAGAAGCACAACACCACGTAAAACCACCTCACCAATCGGCGCTCAACTTTGGAAACTTTCTGTCTGTCGGTCACACCCTTCTGGAAATGGTTGTCCGAAGGGTCCGACGAGATGTCTTTCAGCGCTAGAAGTATATATCTTGATCGGCATGACGAAAATAGGGGTCTGCAGTCAGAGAAATAAAGTTGTGATAAAAAGCATGATTCTTTGGCAAAGTATGACCTGGATATGTCTAGGCATAGCTTTTGCAGCTGCTGCTCCAACGACGCTACCTTGGTTAGATCAGGAAAGACTATCCTACGACATCTCATGTGGGCCGATTAAACTGGGGGAGCTTGTTCTAACAGTTCAACAGGCTGAGTATAAAAAACCTGGTGGAGCTCAAATCAGAATTAGTCCTTCCGAAATTCTTAAACAAAAATAAAGAAAAACTATGATAAAGAAATGCCAAAAGGAAAAACAAATTAAGTTATTGGTGCCGCTCATTGTCTGTGCCTTTGTATTGGGAATATCGAACAGATCGGTTGCAAACGCGGAAAAAGCGTGGACGTATGATGGAGTAGTTGGGAGGCCTGCAATTATTTTGACATCAGGGTCGGCAAAGTTTGTTCGATTGGAATTAGTTGGCGAGGGTTGGCTCAATTTGGCAGAGGTAGAGGTTTGGGGATCGCGTGATTCATCCGTAGCTTCTGAGAACCTCGCCCTAGGAAAACCAGCCACTCAATCCAGCACTGCCGATAACGACCAAGCCGTGGCAACTCTTGCAGTTGATGGAAATACTAGTGGGATCTTCGCGGAACATTCAATCAGCCATACAAATTGGGAACAAAATCCATGGTGGGAAGTGGATTTGGGTGAAGTCTGCGCAATTCAAGAGGTTCGAGTTTGGAATCGTTCCGATGGGGTCGAAGACAGGCTGAAAAACGTAAGGATCATCTTCAGCGATAAACCCTTTGCAATCCAGGTCACGCAAAATGCCAAGGATTTAAGCCCTGAACTGCCCGAGTCTATCTACCCTAAATCATGGGGTTATTTACGGATTCCTGTGTTTGGCGGGCTTTTGCTGGTTATTAGTTTGCTGATTCACCTGGGCGTCTGGAATCGAAAAATACCCCTATTTCCAATAAGGATATTGATCCTAATTTTCGGTTCTCTATTTCTTATCGGAACAGTTCTTGTGATCATATTGCCGAACAAAGTAAGTCCTATAAAGGACGAGTGGGAATACTTGCTTTTCCTGAGTTTCTATGGGCCCATCGCGCTCCTATACATATCATTTTACGATTGGATAAATCATAAAGGCTCAACATACCCCCTATTCAAAAAGCTTTTGCAGGCTGGGACAAAAGGACTAAGTCAGGAAGAGCTTTTTGAGGCAATAAAGAGCAAAACACAACGTGACGTTGAGTTTGAACTCGGGCTCTTGGAAGACAAAAAACGGGTTCGCACAGAGGGACAGGTAATGACGCTGACCAAACAAGGGAAAGTGTTTGGAACATTTATAGACAAATATTTTCGTTGGCTAGGTAATGGGGAGCCAAAAGTTTTATGAGTCCATCCGTACATCCTGCAGTTGCGATTGCACCACTCTTGGGGTTGGGGGCATTTACGATTTCTCTTTTCATAACCTCAAAGATTATGCGCCCAAAGTATCCTCTTCAAAGACTTGTAATATGTTTCTTTGGGGCAGAAGTAGTATCCTTGTGGTGCGCCGCTAAAGGAACTTCGAATATGATCTGGCTACCGGGAGATAGCCAAGTTTCATTATGGATCATGGTTCTTATTTCTGCCGGGGGTTTAACAATTGGTTATTTGTTTTATCTACATCAACAAATGTTGCCGTTAAGGCGTTTGATATATGGCCGATTGATGCAGGGTGCCCAAAATAGAAAAAAGCTAACAAGCGGTGAAGACATTAATAGATTAACGAGAGAACGTTTAAGTAAATATAGGAATATTGGGCTCATTCAAGAAAACTCAACTAAGGCGTATGTATTCAGACCCCTCGCAAACTTGCTTATGCATATCGTCCACGAACTCTCGCTAGTGCTCATCAGTCCTAAGCGCTCATTAATACTCCTCATCAGAAAAAATCAGCGCTTTCAAGAGGCCTCGAAAATACGTAAGTTTCTTTGGTGTAATCTTATTTTAGCTTTAGGGATATTTTACTTCGTAGGATTGCGAAGTGAACTAGATCGAAATGTAACAGAACGGACGCGATATCATGCAATTCCCGTGGCTTTATCACAGATTCATCACCAACGGTCACATGATTACACAGGCTGGAAAGTTATTGCGATTCCTTTTCAGGGCGGAGAAGCGATTCAGGAAGTAATTAAAAGAACTAATGAAAAAAAGACCACTAATAACAGCGAGCCATATTATTGGTTGGCCGATGATCGAGGATCTTCAGATCTCGTAAACTTGTCCTTTCGTGTCTTTGGTGAAACGACAAGAGGACTATATAACGGATACTTCTGTTTATTTGGGATTTCAATCTTGGTAGCCGGTTTAGGCTTGAGGATGTCCGCAGGAGCGTTGGCCTTGCTCAACATGATTGTCATCGCATATGGTTCTTTTTTGCCCAATATTAACTCGGCAGTAGGACCGACTTTTAATGTTTCTGGTTACCGCGTGCACCTTAGTGAAACACGGCTCTTTGAAATAATGGGGCTTATCTTTTTTATACAGTTCATAATGGGGATTGCTTTAAATCTTAGGCTGCGATTGCCAGAAATTGCTTCCCTTCTGGTTCAGGGGATGATTTTCGGATTTCTGTATTCATGTCGATCGAGCATCGGATGGTTGGTCCTATGCATCAACACTATAAGCGTGCTTTTACTGACGTATCTTGTAATAAAAACAATATTTTCTAAAAAACCCATAAATTATAATGTAGTGCGCAAAGGCATGTGGATTTGTTGTGCGGTGATATGCCTTACGATTGGAGTTCAATTCTTTAAAGGATGGCATCGGTTAATGGAAAATCCTATCTATCTTGCAAAAGGGGGTGGGCGTACATTTTATCACAATGCACTTATGGGCGTAACATTTCATCCACTATTTTCATCAAAATACAACCTAACAGGACCTGACGATGCTTGTGTTATAGATTGTGTTAACGAAAACTTAAAAAGGGGAAATCATGCCACCTTTAATCGGCAGACCTTACTCAATGCATTGGGGGGGCACTGTTCCGCAGACTGGCGAGGTTATGAGCAAGCGTCGAGGAACTTCTACATTCAACTTTGGCAAAAACACCCATTGGAAATGCTCGAAAACTATTCATGCAAGATGTTGCAAGCGCCAATTCTTGCAAGAAAAAGCATGAGCCTTAAGATCCTAAGTTCTGAAAGTGACAAAAAAATTAAAACTGATACATTCTGGCCGAACCCAGTGGCTGCGGAATGGGTCCTGGTCCTGCTATTTCCTTTGATAATCCTGAGTAATTACAATAAGAAACTTTTAATCGTAGGTGCCTATTTAGTTGGCGGATTCATATTTAGTCTAATTCCATCTATTGCTTTTTATAGCGGAATATTAACTATGGGAGGTGCATCCGTCTTGATAAGAATGATTGCATATCTGTTCTTATGTGTTGCCTGTAACATGACTATAAATCTGTACGGGCGAATAAAGAATTCGGATTTCAATCAAACTCAACAAAACCAAAGTATGCATGGCATGTCATTGCCATTACAAATAATAATCACAGTGGTTATTTGTGCTTTAACGATTTGGTTTATGTTCCCGCAGCCAATAGCGCAATAATAATCAAGGTGTAAACATCAAGAAAGAAAAGCTATATAAAAAAAATTTCAGTTGTTGTCCTAATATCTGGGAAAGCGTGGAAAAATATCTTTCAGGAAAAATGCCTGCATCCGAAAGTACAATCGCATCGAATTGCGTGAGTGAGGCTAGATCAAGCCATGGGGATGCTTTCCTTGGAAGCTTGTTATGAAGAAGATGGGATTCATGTGCCGAGTGTAAATAATGAAGGATGTGATCCAGCGAATGCTGCATGCTTATCTATAAGAGTACGGGTTTACAATCAGCACTTTTTCGGCTAAATTGGCAAGATGCTAATGGCAAGAAGGTTAAGGTCGTTGAAATGTGCACCCCCCCGCCCGCGGCCTTTTGTGGATTTTTATATGAAACACGGGGTGATTCCAACTCGACAGGATATTTCCAACCTGCCTAGGCATCTAGATCGCCGCTCCGCTCTGTACCGTAGCTTGGGAATTATCCCCTCTTATCTGCGTGGATGTTCGATTTTAGAGTTTGGGCCAGGAAGTGGGCACAACGCAGTTCATACCCTTAGCCTCGACCCCAAACGCTATGTGCTGGTTGATGCAAATCAGGCTAGCCTGAAAAGCAGTCGGCAACTCGTGGCTCAGCACAGAAGAAAAACTGATTGCCAAGTCGTCGATTGCGAAATTGAATCTTTCACCACCCGAGAAAGATTTGACCTGGTTCTTTGCGAAGGGGTGGTTCCCACTCAGATCAACCCTGCTCAGTTTACCCGCAAGGTGGCCCACATGGCTAAACCGGGGGGTGTGGTGGTGATCACCTGTATGGATCCTGTTTCGGTTCTCCCTGAAATTCTCCGTCGCTATCTTGCTCAGCAAATTGCGCCCGCAGAACTACCCTTTGCCGAAAGGGTAAAGATTCTCACACGGTATTTTCTTCCCCACATGCGAACGCTCAAAAACATGTCCCGAAAGCCGGAAGATTGGGTGATCGATGTTGCCATTCACCCTTGGTCTGGCCGACTCTTTTCTATGGCAACGGCAATGAAGGCCCTGCAGGGACGGGCCGTTCCTTTGGGATCCTCTCCAAAGTTCCTAACCGACTGGCGTTGGTACAAGGATATCCATGGAGTCTCGACGTACGACCTCAAGCAACCGCTGGATGACTACCACTCTCATGTGCATAATTTTTTGGATTTCAGATCAGAAGCGAGATCCAAAAAACCATCATCAAACCTTCCCCTGATTAGGCTGGCGGGTGATATCTATGATCGGGTTTACACTGTCGAACGCAAAGGAAAGCCGTATCCGAGAACAAAAATTTCGCAGGATGTCCAAAAGGTTGCCAGAATGGTTGAGGCGGATATTCCTGAAGCAGCCCAAGCCCTTAGGGAATATGCCGCACATGTTAAAAATTTGCAGGTGACTAAACCGTCCCCCTTTCGACACTTTCAAAAGCTTTGGGGGCGGGGGCAACAATATATCAGTTTCGTAGTCGAAGAGTGATGATGGCATCTCAGAACCGCATTTCCTGGTGGCGCACGGAAATAGGGGACGCTGAAATAGACCGGGTGACGCGATCCATTCGGGAAGAAAAGATTTCCCAAGGAGCTGTCACCCTCGAGTTTGAAGCGCGTCTTGCCGAATTTCTGGGGGTCAAGCATGTCGCAGCTTGTACGAGTGGCAGTACGGCCCTTTTGATGGCTTTGATGGCTGCCGGGATAGGACCAGGAGATGAAGTGATTGTGCCGAATCGAACCTGGATTGCGACCGCACATGCGGTTGTTTTGACTGGAGCAAAGGTTGTGCTGGCTGATGATGACCCCATCGACAAAACAGTCTTTGTAGAAGAGGTTCGAAAGAAAATCAATAAACGGACAAAGGCTTTATTGCCCGTCCATCTGGGAGGACGATCGGCCGACATGGAGACCCTCACTCAAATAGCCCAAAGCCATAGGCTTCTCATCATTGAAGATTCGGCCCAAGGTTTCGCTTCTCGGAATCAGATGGGACTTCTGGGGACACAGTCACTGGTTGGATGTTTTTCCCTGTCGCTCGCAAAACTCATTTCCACCGGGCAAGGGGGTTTTGTGGTCACAAATCATGCTGAAACTTATGAAAAACTTATGTGTATGAGAAATCATGGAGTGCAGGATCCAGTGCAGGTTCAATATAGCCGAATGGGTTTTAATTTTCGTTTTAACGATGTTCTCGCATCCATGGGGATAGTTCAACTTGAGGGAATCGCCAGGAGAATTGAACATGTGAAAAATATTTATCACACCTACCAAAAGGGTCTATCCGATGTGAGGGGCTTGCAATTTGTTCCCGTGAACCTAGCCGGAGGGGAGATTCCTCTGTATGCAGAAATCTTGGTCGAAGACAGACCGAGCTTTGAAAAGCACCTTTCTTCAAACGGAATTCAGATTCGTCCATACTACCCCAGCCTAAACCTTGCCCCCCACTTGGCCGATTCCTCAGAATTTCCCCACTCCTCAAAATACGGGAAGTGTGGGGCATTCCTGCCTTGTGGCCCGAGCCAGCCCTTAGCGAACGTGGAGCGTGTGATTCAAGTGATCCAGCAGATGAAATGGAATTGAAAGAAGTTGCCACAACGAATGAGATTCATTGTCTTAGGTACATCTGAATTTACCCAAAAATGCACCCAAGTTCTTTTGGATGCGGGGGTAGAAGTGGTCGCCCTCATCAGCCTTCCTCAAAAGGAGAGACAACTAGACTCGATTGACCTCAAGACATTCGCCGAAAAGCATCGAATTTCTTATTGCGAGTTCAGTGATCTCTCCAGCCTCGAAGCAAACAAGACGATGAGTGGGTTCAAGCCCGACTATATCTTTTCCAGTTGGCCCCACTTGCTGAAGGCAGACACAATTGGGATACCAAAGCATTTTGTCATTGGAAGTCATCCTGGGGCGTTGCCCTACAATCGCGGGCGGCACCCGCTCTATTGGTTGTTTTGTCTTGGGTTTCACGAAACAAAGATCAGCTTCTTTATAGTGGATGAAAAAGTCGACAATGGGGCGATTTTATCCCAAATCCCGTTCATCATCCCTCAAGACGCAGATATTTCTAGAGCATTTGAAAATATGGGTCGTGCAGCATGTCTAGGTATGAGTGAAGTGATCCTGAAGCTCCGTGATCCCGCCTTTCGGCCGAGATCACAGGATTCGGCCAAAGCCAACTACTGGCGGAAACGAACTCCTCATGATGTGATTCTGGATCCACGAATGAGTGGTCAGATGATCGTACGAACGGTACGTTCTTATGCTCCTCCATATCCTGGGGCTATTCTTCTCTGGAAAGACTCAGTACTAAGGGTGAAACAAGCCAAGGTGGATTCTCTTAATTATACGCGTGATGAGGTTCAGCGAATGGAAAACGGAAGAATCTGCCATCAATCAGAGAACACGCTGTTTATGAAATCAGAGGATTCACTGGTTAAGCTTGATTTTACCCAGACACTCCCTCCTGAACTTCTCAGCGCTAAACACATCCACCCGTCCACGTACTATTTATCACAAGGCATAAACATTGAGATCACCTAAGGTTGCGATTCAATCCTGAGATACAGCATGAAAAAGGGAACAAAGGTAGCCATCAGCGGATTTCATGACGGTAATGCAGGTCAAGTCGCAGAATGGTTAGAACGTGTGACGGGGTATGTGATTGACTGCTTTGTAGTCAATCAAGACAGTCCACTCAAAATCGATCCCGCATTAGAAAACTTAAAACGAGTATCGCAAAGAATGGAGTATCCGGGGTTGGAATCTTTTAAGGGCAAGCCATTAATCTGGAGTTCAAAATGGGAGGAAATCGTCAGATCTAGAGGGGTTCGTCATATTCTGCCGATGGATTCGTGTAATCAGGATCGCTGGATTACCTTGCAAAAAGCCCGTGCTGGAGGCTTCGAACTGGTATCCGCGATTCATCCCACCGCGACACTTTTGGATCAGTGTGTAATTGAGCCAGGAGTATGGATCAACGCAAACGTGGTGATTGGGTATAAAGCGGAAATTAGGGCAGGGGCGATGATCAACACGGGAAGCATCCTTGAGCATCATAATATTGTGGAAAGCTGTGCACAGGTTGACCCTGGT
>CAJBOM010000065.1 GCA_903956835.1 uncultured Verrucomicrobiota bacterium | reverse complement strand
CTTCACTGAGGCCACGGTCGCCGGGGCGGCGTCGGACCAGTCGTGCCCGGCGCTGGCGAACCCTGCAACAAGAGAGGCGCAAACATGATGCCGCACCGAATTTACGCGCTGGGAGGGAATCTTTAAAGCGGTCAACAACCGCACTGGGGAGGTCATGGATTTCGATATGCCTTGGTGGAACCTTCCTGAAACCATGCGGGCCGCACTCTTAGCGGCCCTCGCTACGACAGAGACTGGGGTGCGAGAGGAGTGTCTGGCCATCTATGCGAAGTGTCACAACGCGTACTTTCGGCACTACCTGAATCCGGATATGATGTATTTTCCATACCAAACCCGATGTGGACGGACGGGTAAGGTGTTGAATTCGGTGCCCGCGATTCCGGAAGGTGACCCTCTCTACCATAGTAACCTTTCCTTTCTCGAGATCCTTTCTATTCTTCGGCAGACGCTGAGAAAAAATAAAACCAAACAAAAGAAAGACGAAGCCCAATGAAATCAAAAGTACGAATCATAATTAAAAAAACAAAAGTGGAGCTAGGTGCCGCGGCGGCTGGACTTGGCGCGCAACTGATCCGTGCGGCGATCCGGAAGAATGGGAGAGCAAACATCATTGTGGGCACAGGCGCCTCCCAATTCGAAATGCTGGGGCAGTTAGTTCAAGAGCCTGGGATCGATTGGACAAGGGTCACCGCGTTCCATCTTGATGAATATTTTGGCACCCCGATCACGCATCCTTCTTCCTTTCGAAAATATCTATGGGAAAGATTTGTCTCAAAACTGCCACTGCCCTTGGCGGCGTTTCACTATATTAACGGCGAGGGCAATCTTTTGGCGGAATGTCGTCGGGTGGGCGCAATTCTTGCGCGACATCCGATTGATGTTTGTTTTGCCGGCATTGGGGAGAATGGGCATCTGGCCTTTAACGACCCACCAGCTGATTTTAAAACAAAGGCTCCTTATATTGTGGTGAAGCTTGATCATGCCTGCAGGCGGCAGCAGATGGGGGAGGGCTGGTTCAAGACGCTCCGACAGGTTCCTGACCGGGCGATTTCCATGTCCATTACTCAAATCATGAAGTCCAAAGCCATCCTCTGTAGCGTACCGGACAGGCGTAAGGCTCAGGCTGTGTCGAACTGTCTGCGTGGAGGAATTACCCCAATGCATCCTTCCTCGATTCTTCAGCGGCATAAAGCGGCTTGGTGTTTTCTGGATAAAAACTCCGCCTCTTTACTTTGAGGACGCTTCTTCGGGAATATCCGAGTTGGGTTGGGGGGTAGGTTCTTCTGCCGATTTATGATGAAGCCCTACTTCCGCATGCCTATAGGTTTTGGACCTTTTCCAGGACCGCGCCAAATCCCAGTTCCAGGCCAGCGTGATCCTCATTCTTCTCCAGAACGGGCGGTTGCTTCTGTGGTTTTTGAGACTGAAAAAGATGCCATTGCCAGAATTCTGCCGCCAGGGTTCTTTCCAGCGGACGATACCCGGATTATTTTCGAGGCTCAGCACCTCCGTAAGGTTGATTGGCTGGCCGGACGTGGGTACTCCACATTAGCAATCAAATTTCCGGCCATCTTTCATGCTCGCGGGGGTCCCGTCGAAGGGGATTTTCTTGCCGTGCTTTGGGAAAATCTTGCGGATCCCATCCTCAGCGGAAGGGAAGAGCTGGGTTACGCGAAACTATGGTGTGAGATTGAAGAAGCTGTCCGTCCAGCGGATTCACGCTTTTTTAGTGCAAGCTGGTTAGGGCACCTCTTCCTCGATATGGAGCTCAACGAACTTCATCCAGCAACCGAGCCTGCCCCCGCGCGGCGCCCTTTATTGCACTACAAATATATCCCCAAGACTGGTTGCCCGGGCGAAGCGGACGCAAACTACGCGACGATCACTCCGGCGGAGAACCCTACCTTGATAGTAACGGAGCGTCTCGTCGGATTAGGAAAAGTGCATTTTCATCGTTCCACTTGGGAACAACTGCCCACGCTGTTTCACGTTGTTAACGCATTGGCGGATCTGCCATTGGGTAAGTTGCGTAGTGCAACTTGGGTCGTCTCGCGAGGGGGGAAAGACTTGGCGGATCAGCGTATTCTTGAGCCAGCATAAAGCGTAGCCAGCAGAGGATAGATTGAGGAGTGCCCAGCCTGAACAGGAGTACCTCAGCTTAGGACTGAAACGATAAATGGTTTGTTAAAGTTTTCCGAGAAATTCAAACGCCTGATCGGCGAACCCAGGCAGAACCTCGTGTCCGTAATCGGGGTAAATTAGCATTTCTTTCTTTCCCGGCAGATGATTGTAAGCGGCGAAGACGGTGGAGGGTGGGGTCGTTGAATCTTGCAATCCTATGCCCATGAGAGTTTCTGCCTTGATGCGTGGGGCCAAATGATGGACATCGATGTAGCCGAGAGTGGTGAAGATCTCTTTTTCTCGTTGATGACGGGGATCGTAAAGGCGGAAGTAAGTCTTTAATTCCTGATAGGCACCCTTTGCCAGATCCATGTCCCAGACGCGTTGATAGTCGGAAAGAAAGGGATAAAGAGGTGCAATCCGCTTGATCCTGGGTTCTAGAGCTGCACAGGCGAGGGTGAGACCACCGCCTTGGGAACAGCCCTGGGCACCAAGACGATCGGGATCGACTTCGGGAAAGGAAGCAACGACACGTGCCAACTGAGCGGTATCAAGAAAGATTTGGCGGAAAAGGAGTTTATCGGGATGGTCATGGAGGCCACGGATGATGTGACCGGTGTGAGTATTGCCCTTAACGGAGAGGAGATCTTCGCTCAGCCCTCCTTGGCCGCGACACTCCATCGATGCAACGCAGACATCCTTGGCGAGAAAAGGGGTATTGGAAACCCAATCTCCGCTGTTTCCAGCGTAACCATGGAAATTAAGAACCGCCGCATGCTGGCCTTTGGATCGGGGCCGCATGTACTTGGCGTAAATGCGGCTACCTCCGACACCGTTGAAAGTCAGATCGAAGCAATCAAAGTGGTGACTTTGGATCGTGGGGTTGGGTTGGAGTTTAGGCTGGGGAGGAGTGGAGTTGAGTTCTTGGAGGGCGCGATCCCAATAGGTATCAAAATCAGCCGGTTTGGGATTGATCCCTTGGTATTGCCTGAGTTCGGTAAGAGGTTTATCAAGAGTCGGCATGTCGGCACCAGTGTGAACCTGCTATTGATCTAACCATGGATGTTTTATGAACTAAAATCAGCCAGAAGAAAATTCATTGTCGGCGATTGGATGGAAAGAAGCTCATCCACTTGAAAAGAGGGTGCCCGGCTTGAGCGCGTAAGAAAACGAGGTGGGGGGAGGTGGGTAGAGCTTATTTTAGATGAGGGGAATGTAGAATTGATTTCCAAGCACGTTTGGCGGGCAGAAAATAGTCCTGCTCTAAATTACCATGGGGGCTGAGATTCAGGAGGGCTCGTTCCGCTTTCTTGGCCCAGGCCACGACTTTCCTGAAATGTCTATTTGAAAAATAAAAACTGGTGCCGTGTCCACAAGCCAGAATTTCTGGACGCCACCGCAGGACAAGGGCGGCGCTCCTTCCATAGCCCGTGACGAGGCGGCTACTGTTCCAAGCGCAGAAACCTCCTTGGCCGGACCAACGCGATGGGGGTTGGAAATTATCTCCGGAGAACAGTACCTTTCGCCCATCGACTACTGTTTGAAAAGCACAGTGCCACCAAGTCTGACCGGGAAACGGAGCGATCTGGAACTGGTATTCGTTCCAACGCCAAGTTCCTTGAGTGGGCCAAAGTTGATCGGCCAGGATCGGTCGGCGTGGGATCAAAACTTCAAACCATGGGTGCCGACTTGTACCGGTTTGGCGGAGCCATTGGGCCACCCAAGGGTGTAGAACGATCCGGGCGCCCTGCTTACGTAGGGCGGGTAGGCCATCGGCGTGATCCAGATGGTGATGCGTGGACACGGCACAACTCACCTTTGGAATATGCAATCGAGCCAGCAGGGAGCGAAGTACGGGCATTTCCTTTTCTTGCGTGTCCACGGCGAGGGCCTCGCCACTCTTGGAAAGCAGAAGGTACCCATTGACGCCAAAGCGGTAGAGGTGGGGAAGGAGCTGTCGAGCGCCCTCGCCAGCGGCTGTTTCAGGTACGAGACGGTCGGGTTCACCTGGGCAAACACTGCCACGGGCACGAATCAGGGCGGCTAGGTTTTTTGCGAGGCGGCGGAGAATCTTTTCCGGCCGGGTCCGTAAGATTGGGCCATGGGACGGGCAAAGCAGGTCGTTGCCTAAATCGGCCAGTCGAAGAATGCCGTTTCGGGCGGCTTCGACTCCATCTGGATAAAGATGGTGCCATTCCAAGTGATGGGGTTCCCAGATTTTTCCATTTCCGAAAACGGCGTCTCCACAAAAGGCAACTTGCTGGTCGCCGAGGTTGGCGAGGATTGTCAGAGCGGATCGGCTGTGACCTGGCGTAGAGACAAAGCGGAAGCGATGGCGGTTCCAAAAAAAGTCTCCGAAAGGAGCCATATCAAATAAGATTCTTGGAATTCCTTTCGCTGGGGGAGCATAACTAGGCGGGCAGACCGCTCCGGATGGTTTCGAGAGGATTGTGCGGAGCATGGCAGGGTCGAGAAATGTCCTTTCGCCAGCGGAGGCATGGATAGCGAAAGGCCAACGACGGCCGGACAGGCCGATCAATTGATCGGCGTGGTGGTGGGTCAAAAAGACGTGTCGGAGGTTCTTGATGCCTAGTTGAGGAAGATATTTTCTCCATCGCCCGGATCCAAAATCGATGGCGATCGCCTCGGAGCCATCGCGAATGACAAAGACATTGCAGAGATCTTTAAAAAGGAAAAGATCTGGCAGAAGACGTTGCGGTTTCAAGGGTGTTGAGCGGATGGACTGTGCTGAGAAAGAGATATCATTGCGGGAAACTTTGTCAGGATAGAGTCGGCGAGCTACTTGCTGATGCTAGGCAGAATACGATCGTCCACTAATTCTTAAGTAGACGGGTTAAGGACTCGTCTCAAGAGTAAAGATGGCAGCACTTCATGGCGCGTATCTTCTCGATCGTCTCTTTTCATGCCCTGGGTCCAATGATTAGAACTCAGGTTAGCTCATCCGGTGGGTCGGAAAAGTGATTCCTTTCAAGAGGTTACGAATATAATTTATTCCGCCAAAAGCTTAAATGAAGAATCATACAATAGGTGCGATTGACAAAAAATTGTTATTTCGTAGTATCGTCTCTACATAGATAAGGATTGCACAAATGATTACTCAGAAAGAAATCGGTGAAAAACTAGGGCTTTCACCATCCACAGTGGCAAGCATTTTAGGGGGTTCTGCGAGTCTTCGTTATAGCAAGAAGACAAGAGAGTTAGTTGTACAGACGGCCAAGAAATGCGGCTATCAACCGAATCGCGCATCTCGGGCAGTCCAAAGAGGGCGAAGTAATCTACTGGGAATTATTCATTTTGGATTGGCTCTGGAAATCGCGCGAAAAGTGGCGTTTGAGCTCCCGCAAGCCATCAATGCGGCAGGTTACGATTACATGGTGGTCGATATTCAGTGGCACGGTGGAAGTATTGAGCGTGTCCTCAATGAAATGATCCAAGCCCGTGTCGAAGGAGTTATTATCTCCAACATGATGGAGGCTTTTGGGTCCGAATATATTGAAATTCTAAATCGCGCCGGCATTCCTGTGGTTACAGTCTACGGAGATGATCGGCTGAACATTGTCGCGGTTTCCAATGACATGCGCTCTGCCTTTTGTGAAATGGGACTACATCTTCAAAAGGTTGGCCATCAATGTCTTTTATTGACGATTGGGGAATCGCAAGCAAGACCCGTCAAGGAACGAATCGATGGCCTTGAGAAGGCCTTGGGTGAACCCTGTCCCCAACTCAAGGAGGATGAATTTTTTCAGGGATGGGCTGATTTTCGACAGCAAACGCATGGATCCACGGTGGGCATCGTGGTTCAGTTGAAGACAAAGAGTTTTAGCTATGATTTTGCCGCTGCCAATTATGCGTTTAGTCAGCGGCTTTTTAGCACGGACATTTTGCCCGATGCGATTATGTGCTCGAATGATCAGGGAGCTTTCGGGGTCTTTAATGCGGCGACCGAACGAGGATTGAGCATTCCCAGGGATCTGGCGGTGACTGGCGCGGACGACGACGAGTTTGGAAAATATCCGATGTTTGGACTTACGACCATCCGGAGTGATGTGGCCCAGTCATGCGCTGCGGGCGTGAAGCTCTTGAAAGACCGAATTCAGAAGAAAACGTCCTTTCGGGCTTCGAAAATTTTTCAATCGGAGCTGGTTTTACGCACCTCTTGTGGCCGTTCCAACCCGATGGGCGGGGAAGAGGTGGCTGCAGAAACTCGTGCCTGTGGGCAGGACGTGATTCCTTTTTAGCAGACGGGAAAGTCACCATGCAGAAAAAACAATTTCGGCTAAGACTTGGACTGGCGATCCTTTTTGGTCTTTGGGGTTGCCTAGACTCCGCGCAGGCGTGGCAGCAATCTGCCATGGATATCTTCCTTTATTTTGATGAGACGGAAGCTTCGGGTTGGGCTAAGGACTCGAGCGGGCATGGGTATGATCTTCTATATCGGGTTCCCCAGGATGTGAGGATCGACGCGGACGTTAAAAAATTCGGCAATGGGAGTTTGGAAATCCTCGTGCCCACTGAGGGGGATACGGCTGGATCTATCCATCAATCTCTCTTGGCCAAGCCGTATGCCTCATTGCGAGGATCTTTGGAGCGGTTCAGCATCGTCTGCTGGATCCTTTTGCCCCCTGAAGGCGGAGGGGAATCGGCGACTCTATTTCGTCGTGATTCGGTGAAGAGCGGGGGAGATTCCGGCTTGTTTACTTTTGTCCGTCATCCGCGTTTGGGGTTGCGCTTCGCCACCAAGGACGGATCGGCGGTGAGTCAGGCTGTTGCAATTGAAAACGGCGAATGGATCCATCTCGGAATGTCTTTTGACCGCGGGGTCGTGACGTTTTACAAAAATGGGGTTCTGGAAGGAACCAAATCAACACCCGCCACCAAGATTGGGTCTATGGAGGAAGATCCGGTGACCAAGCCCAGCCTGAAGGCTATGGGCAACTTGCCGACCAAGACCCATGTGGATGATCTGGGGTTTTTCGGGGGCTCGGTCCTGACGGATGCGGAGATGCGCGAACTTTATCAAAAAGGATTGAAGGAATTTGTAAGCAAGGGAAAGAGGGATGCCAAGTCTCCGCCATAAATTCTCTCGCATCTTTGATCTTTCGCTTGGATTTCTGGCGCGTTGTATCGCGGTAAGTGTTCTTTGTTTTGGCTGGACTTTGCGGCCAAGTGAAGCTGCGCCGGTGCGGTTGGCTGCAGATGGCAAAACATTTCTCGCCATCTCCCTTCCGAAGGATTCAGACCCTATCCTAACTGAGGCGGGTCAATATCTTGCTTTGATTCTTGGGAAAATATGCGCCTCCTCGTTTGAGGTGGTCTCAGGCTCGTCTCCTGGGCCTGCAATCTTCCTCGGCACGCGCGCCGATTTTCCTGAGATCCTCAACAGCCGGCCAAGCCCCTTGGGGCCGGAAGGGAGGGAAGGATATCGATTGCTCAGTGAGCGTGGCTCCCTTTGGATTGTTGGAGAGACCCCTGTAGCGGTGCGGGATGGAGTTTTCGACCTGCTCCATTCCTTGGGCTATCGTCAGTATTTTCCAACACCTGTTTGGGAATTCATTCCGGAAACTCCTCAACTTGTCGTTGATGTGGATCGCTGGGAAACGCCAGCTTTCCTCACCCGGTCTTTTTTTCAAACCAACCGCAAGGTGGCTCGGAAAGCCTTTTCAGATTGGGAGAAAAAAAACCGTGTTCCAGGTGGCTTCGTCCTTGAAACCGTCGGACTCCTGCGACCCAGTGGGGAAGCGTTGAAAAACCATCCCGAATGGTTCACTCCTGAGAATCCGAAGGGAAGCGGTCTTAAGCCGATAGTGGACAAAGCCGAACTGTGTGAGTCGGTGCGAAGGAGCGCGCTTGAACAGGTCCACAAAGATCCACCACCGGATACGTTGGGGCTTAGCCCCACCGATGGAGGAGGTTGGCCAACGACGTCTGCCATAGGAACCCCGTCGGATCAACTGGTCTATCTTGCCAATTATATATTGGCGGAATTCAATCGAAGAAAGCTTCCCACAAAACTTGCTTTTTTGGCCTACCATATGCAGTCACAGGCTCCGTCGTTGCAGCTCCAACCTGGAGCCATTGTTCTAGTCGCCACCACTTTTATCAGGGGAGGACATACCCCTCTTGAATTGGTTAGGGCGTGGAAAGAAAAAGGAGCCGACGTGGGGATCTATGAATACCTCGATAACTCCAAGATAGAGCTCAACCTGCCTGGGCGGTCCCCCGCCTCGAATCTCTCCACTGTGCGTGACTCGATCTTGAAATATCACGAGGCGGGTGCACGTTACTGGGTCGGTGAAGCCGGATCCGGTTGGGCTCCCAACGGATTGGGTTATTACTTGGCTGCCAGATCCCTCTGGAATCCTGCGTTAGCGCCGACTGCCTCAGCTTTACTGAATGAATTCACGATCAACTGCTTCGGATCTGCCCAAGACCCGATGCGCCGGTTCTACAATCTGCTGGATGGATCCAGCAAACCCCTCTTGTCGGAGGATCTTGTGGCGAGAATGTACCGTTGTTTGGAGCAGGCTCTGGCGGCTGAATCCCGGACGGTGATTCGAGAGAGGATTTTGCAATTGGCTGCTTACACGCGATTCGTCGAGTTGATGCACCAGTACCAGTCCACCGAGGGAAAAGTTCGGGCCCTGGCTTTTCAGGAGTTGGAGAGGCACACCTTTGCCTGCCGGGAGATGCCCATGTTTGACTATCATGTGGTGACCCGCCGCCCCGAATTGGCTGACCGATACAAGAAGGAGCAACGAGCACTCTGGAATGGGGTCATCCCCGTCGATATGAAATTGACGCCGGTTCCTACCACGGAAGAGTTGGAGGCTTTGGTTAGGGTTGGAGTCCAAGCCAATAAGCTTCTGCCGTTCCTGCCGTCTCGGTTTTCCGAAAACCTTGTCCCTTTGGCTTTCCCTGATGCACCAGGCACGGGGGGCGCCAACTTCCGTTTTTCCAAGTCCCAGACTCTTTGGTGGTGGGCGAAAAATCCGGGCGCGAAATTAAACCTCAAAGTTTCCGGTGGATGGAGGGGACACGGGGAAAAACGGGCCATTCAGGTGACCTTGAGGCCCGCGCGGGATCCTGTGGCCGAGGGGGAGGGCAACCCCGAGGCGATCCTTGCCCAAGCGGAGGCTCCTGCCGACCAGAACTGGCATGAAATCTTCCTCACGGCCAAGGAGGATGGACTTTATCGATTGATGGTGGACGACGGATTCAATGAGACTGAGATCGGCTGGCCTGAGGGTGAGCGGATCGCCGTGCCTTCGGGGGTGGAGGATGCCGCGAACCTGCGCGGCCGCTATTCCGGCTGTTTTGTGGTGCCTGCGGGAAGCGACCGGGTATCCGGTTATTCCGAAACCGCCGCGGGTGTCATTCGGAACGAGACCGACCAGATCATTTATGAATTCAAAAAACTCGCGGCTCCGGAATTTTTTGACATTCCTATCCGTCCGTCCCCACGGGTGCGGGTGTTTCGATTGGAGAACGCGTCCGGGAAAAAACTTTTTATGACTGTGCCCCCGTTCCTCTCCAGAACTCCTCAAGAACTGCTGATTCCTTCTGAGGTGGCAAAAACTTCCGAAAGCCCTGCCCGATGAATTTCTTTCGCCAAAGCAAAATAAAAGTCTTCCTTCCGAAAAGGTCAGCGACGGCCTTTACCTTGGTGGAGATTTTGGTGACCATCGTCATCATTGGAATTTTGGTTGGCTTAGTGGCTCCAGGGGTCAAACAGATGATGGATAAGGGCAAATCGGCGACTTGTCTCGGGAACGTGAGAACCTACGGGCTGGCCACATTGTCATGTATCGCTGAAAATCAAGGGTTCCCGCCCGGAGATATATTGACCCAACAGTGGTTGATCCCAGAGTACATTCCTGGCCCCCTTTATTGTCCTACAAAGCCGGCTAAATTCACAACGGCTGGTCGATTCTGCTATGGAATCAATGCGGGTTTGGCGAAAAATTATCCCAAGGCACTGAGCATCCCAGTTCCTTCATCTAGGATAGTTCTAGTTTCAGAGATGTGGTATTGGGAGAGTTTCGATAGCGGAAAAAACCTAAATCAAACTATTTGGGGAAACAGTTCGGGGGAAGTTGGGAATGAGGGAGTGACACGTCCTCCCCAATACCATGGATCGAAGGAGGCACGGGGTTTAAATATGTTTTTCCTCGATGGCCATGCCCAGTTGGTACCTTCGGTAGGAAACGATTGGAAAAAACCTTCTCCAGTTTATGGGGACGGCAAGAACGACGGCTACTTTTATGACGCGGCTCAATTTGGGCTGATGAAAGCTGGAAAGTTGTCTGCGCCATGAGGACTCTTCCTCCTTTTTTGTTCTCGCAGAGCTTAGGCCAAGCTAGAAAATTGGTCAGTGTTTTGCCGGCGTTTGTTTTTTTGTCTTTCGCCCAAGTCTGGGCTGAGACCTCGCCGGTTTCCAGCGAGGTCGAGCTTGGGGATGAGGTCACGACCACCGCGCGCTTTACATTGAAAATGGGAGTCCAAGCCGGGCCCGTCCGGCTGGAATTTCAGGCGGCTGATCTTGGAGTGCCGGCGTTCCGAATTAAAATCGTTCCGGACAAGGAGGGAACGACGTTGGTGGTGAGATCCGAGTTCCGGTCCCTAGAGAATCAAAAATGGGAGCCGGCAGGCCAGACTGAGCTCGCCTTTTGGCCCGCCCCCAAAGATCTCAAAACCCTCGCCACTCTGGAGGAAAACAAAATCCCTGTGCAAACCTGGCGGGGAAAAGTACTCCACGGCAGGGTTCGCCGCGAACCGGGCCATCTCGCCGTCTGGCTGGAAGGACAATTAATCCACACGCGGGCCTGGGAAAAGCCCGGCCCCATCCGGTTTTTCCTGCATCCGGGGGCGGACATGAAAAGCTTTCTGGAAGTGCAGGCCCCGTTCGCCGAGGGGGAGAACTTTTTGCCAGTGGAGCTTATTCACCTGATCCAAGGAACCCAAGATACGAAGTCTGTCTCGGAAAAAGTGATGGTCGGGGGGGTCCCGTTCGAATTGTGGGATCGTGGTCACAGTCAGGTTTCTCTAGCCAAGGCACATTGGCTAGACTGGAGGCGGGATCCCAGTAGTTACGGGCAGGCCTATGATGCTGGGGCTTACTACATCGGCGATCCGTATACGCCAATTGTGCAAGTTCCACGTGCGGACTATTGCGCCGCCTATGTGTTGGCTGAGGCCGACGAGGATGACTCCACGACAAACGAACTGACTCTCCGGGTGGGTCGTCGGATGAAGGGGGCGTCGAGTAAAAGCCAAGTCTTTCGAAAGGACTTCTCTGCAACGATCCCGAGAACAAAAAAAACGATCGAGCCCGACAAGCGGCTCTGCGTCATTCGCATTCCGTTCACTGAAGCATTGGCTCAGGACATCGTTGATGGAATTCTCGACATTGAAATGACAAAAGAGATTCGTCTGGCGAGGCGGAGTCCCGATCCAAACCGATTCCAGTGGGTGCCCTTGGGACGAACCAGCAGTGTCCATATTGCCGGTCTTACCTTGGAACGAAGCCCGATCCAGATGGAGCTTCGTTCTTCTGCGGGTGGGAACTTATTTGAACAACCTGCTGAACCTGAATTCAGGGTCATTTTGAAAAACATCACCCGTGAACCTCAGAAGTATTCCCTGACTTTGAAAACCGGAGTTTCGCCAGAGGCTTCGCTCCGAGGGGAGATCGGGCCTGGACAAAGCGTTCGAGAATCGATCAGGCTAAGCGGGGTTCCGCTCGGGTATGTTAAGCTCTCGGCTATCCTGTCGGGCGGGAAGGGGGATCACCTACTGACCCGGCGCACTTCCTTTGGAGTTCTGCCCCCAAATCAAAGACATTTTGTATCCGAAGGTTCGGTGGGAACCGGAGATATGAACTCGGGCCACTTTACCCCGTGCGATCCTGAGGTCATCGGGGATCTCTACCGGAAACTGGGGCTGACCTATGGGATGGATTTTGCCTCGGCGGAAATCCGGAAACGGGCTGGTGTTCGGATCGGGCGGGAATTTTCCGTCACCACAAAACGATGGACCAACTCTCTGGCTGCTTATGCGCAGCGGCTGGAGGAATCCCCGGATCTACTTCCTCACCTTATGATTTTTCATGAGGATGCTATCAGTGCCCAGCACGCAACCCGGACTCCGGATTTTTTCCACGATCGTCCGCCGTACGTCCTGAACCCAGAAGAGCAAAAACGGTTCACCTTGTTGCAGGAAGTTGCTTTGAGCACTGCGAAAAGATTCCGGGAAAAACATCCGGAAATGAGAATCAGTCTGGGGAATGGTCCAATGGTGGTGCGGGAAGAATTATATCGGCATGGATTTCCGGCCGATCTTTTTGATTCGGGAGGGAACGAGAATCCTGCCTTTAGTCGCCTTCCCGAGACCCAACCTCCCGATCCGATCGGAAACAACTCCAGTCTTTGGATGGACCGCCAGCTGTTAGATGCCTACGGATACCGTGAAAAAAGTGTCACCCAGTGTCACGAGACCATTTATCCATCGACGAATCCTGGCAACCTCAGTTTGGAGACTCAGGCCAAGTATCTCATTCGGCACATTCTCCACTCGATGGCCTGGCGAATTCCCCAGATTCGAGCTGGGACTCTCCTCGACGCGGGGGACAGTTACTACCACAGCAACTGGGGTGGGATCGGTCTCTTCGAACGTGCCCCGGAAAAAGCACCCAAGCCTGTGGCGATCAGTTTAGCCACCTTAACGAGGGTGCTGGACGGCGCCCATTACGAGGACTTTTTGGATACGGGTAGCGACAGTGCCTACCTCATGTCGTTTTCCAAAAAGGACGGCACTACCGTTTTCCCCTTTTGGGTCGTACGTGGAACGCGGGATTTTACTCTGCTTCTTGATGGGGCAAGCAAAGCGCGGATCGTGGAGGCGAATGGTCTTGAGAAAGAGGTCCCGGTTTTGCAGGGGACGATCCGTCTGGATGCCTCACCCGAACCAGCCTACTTAATTTTACCAAAGGGAGGTCGTGTCGCCTCGGTGGTCCTGGGGCTCTCGAAGTATGAGGATCAGCCAGTAGGGCGAATCAGCAAAATTGATTCACTTGTTTCCCTTGAAAAATGGAAAGTCGTCCCCGAACGCAGTCCGGAGCTGGAAATGTACAATCCGTTGACGCCTAGGCGGAAAGGTAACTTTGAATTTTCCATTGTTTCAAAAATCGACGGGGAAGGGCCAGCTCTGCGCATCTCGCCCAAACCGGTCAAAGAAGGAAAAAGCGTCATGCCGATGTATGCGGAGCTCGCATTTCAAAAGAGAATGGAATTACCTGGGAAGCCTGCCGAAATAGGGTTGTGGGTGAATGGCAATTCCAGCTGGTCTAGGGTGATCTTTTCACTGCGGGATGCTTCAGGGCAGCGGTGGGTCTCAATTGGAGCGGCAGCCAAGGGGGCCTCGGAATGGATGGGAGATTGGCTGACCCCGGATCTCCTGAAAAACTACAAACCAGGAAAGATAGCCGATTTCAATACGGATGATCCTTTTGGGTTGAGCCGGATCAATTTCGATGGGTGGCGTTATCTCGGCTTTCCGCTACCGGGGCAATACCCAGGGGAGGGGTATCACTGGCCGGCCAATAGCCAATGGTTTTCAGATGGAGATGGGATCGTTCACTATCCCCTTCTGCTCGAAAAACTGATCGTTGAAATCCCTGAAAAAACGCTGCACCTCAATCGGTATGCCGCGGTAGCACGTCCGGAAATCTACCTACGCAACCTAGTTTCCGTGGAGAGGGATATGGATGTGCCTAAAAAGGTGCCTGGGGACTATGTGGAAGCCCAGCAAGTGTCATCCCGATGAAAAGAAACCGATTCCAGTCTGACCTTGGCTTATGGGCAGTGTGTCATCTAACACATAAAAACTGGTCATGCCTTCACCCAAGTGAGATCCTTCTAACATGAGTCTTGTTCACCCCACTGCCCAGCACTCGCCGGAAATGACTCCTAGTAGGAAAACTCGCTATGCAATTTGCGGTTTGAGTGTGCGGGGTATTTATCATTTTTTGCTTCCCCTTCTGGGCAGAGCCGATACGCAGGATGCGGGCGATTTCCGGGATCAAGCCGAAGTGGTGGGTATTCTCGATCTAGATCTGGAGCGGATTAAGCAATTTCAGAAGAAACTGGGGCTCTCGATTCCAAGTTTCACGCCGACCCAAGGGGTCGAGGCCATGATTCGCGAGACTCATCCCGATGTTCTGTTGGTTGCTGGACCCGACTTTACTCACGCCGAATATATTTTAGCCGGTTTGCGAAATGATTTGCGGGTAATCGCAGAAAAGCCCGCTGTGATTAACTCTGAGCAAATCCGTCAAGTGCTCGCTGCGGAAAAGAAAAGCCGAGGCTCTCTGGTGGTTGCCCACAATTGTCGCTACACCGACATTAATTGTCGCATCAAAGAGCTTCTGCTGGAAAACAAGATAGGGCGGCCCACCAACATAGAATATGCTTACAACCTCGATACTTTTCATGGGGCAAGTTACTTTTATCGATGGAATCGTGAGCGGTCGAAATCAGGCGGGTTGAGCATCCACAAATCCGTTCACCACCTTGATTTAATCAGTTGGCTGATCGATTCTCCTCCAGAAACGGTCTTCGCCTTTGGTGCGCGAAATTATTACGGGCCCCACGGAGCACACCGCCCCAAATCTCCAGACGGTCGTAAGCTTACTCTTACGGAAGTTCGGCAAGCGTGCCCCTATTTTCAAACCCACTATGCTCCGCGAGGGGATAAACCCTCGGAGCGCGTTCGACCCGGTTGGGATAAACTCGAGTTACCGTATGCCGAACAGTATCCGCTGGATAATTATATCTACGACGAAGCCATCGATATTGAGGACACGTATTCTTCCGTCATACGGTATCGGAACGGTGCCTCGCTGGCTTATTCAATCAACTTCTCCGCACCCTGGGAAGGGTACACCTTGGCCATCAATGGAACTCGCGGACGCCTTGAGGTCAGTCATCGTTACTATACCGATCCTACGGGAGCCGGCTCGGGGGAACCCAGCAAGGATCAGATCGTCGTTTGGCCGTTGTTTGGTGGTCGCGAAGAGTACGACGTGCCGGTGGCCCCGGGGGGGCATGGTGGTGCGGATCCAGTGATTCGCAGGGACCTATTTCTCGGCCCGAACGATAAAAGTCTCCGACTGAAGCTCTCCTCCGACAGTTATGCGGGAGCTTTGGCCATTGCCACGGGGGAAGCGATCTGGCGATCGGCTCAGGATGGGCGATCTTACCAGATCCGAGATCTGTTGGGTGAATGCTATCGTCCGGCACTTTAGAAAAAACTCAGGCGTATTCCTTGAAAGTATGAAGCACGCATCCCGCCGTCCCGCCCATTCTGCCTCCATCTCTTTAGGGGAGGTGCAAGCGAAGTACCAGTTTGCGAGCGACAACACTGCCGGAATTTGTCCGGAAGCTTGGACGGCCATGGGGAAAGCTAATGAAGGATTTGAGGCATCCTACGGCATGGATCGCCACACAGAAAAAGCTAGTGATCTTTTCCGGACCTACTTCGAAACCAATTGCGAAGTGTTTTTCGTTTTCAACGGAACGGCAGCCAACTCACTTTCGCTGGCTTCTCTCTGTCAATCGTACCACAGCGTCATTGCCCACGACACCTCCCATGTTGAGACGGATGAATGCGGGGCGCCAGAATTCTTTAGCAACGGGACGAAACTCCTTCTCGGAACGGGTGCTGGAGGAAAGCTTGCCCCGGCGGCGGTGGAGGCACTTATCACAAAACGACAGGATATCCATTATCCCCGACCCCGGGTTCTTTCCTTGTCGCAACCGACAGAGCTGGGAACCCGCTACCAACCCGAGGAGCTCAAGCAACTTTGCACCGTCGCTAAAAAACACGGCATGCGTGTCCATATGGATGGGGCGAGGTTTCTCCTTGCGGTGGTTTCTTCTGGGCTGAGCCCCAAGGAACTCAGCTGGAAAGCAGGGGTTGATGTGCTCTGCTTGGGCGGGACAAAAGCCGGGATTGGCTTATCCGAGGCGGTGGTATTCTTTGATCCCGAACTGGCAAAGGAATTTGACTATCGATGCAAACAAGCGGGTCAGCTTGCCTCCAAAATGCGCTATCTGACGGCACCTTGGATTTCCATGTTAGAGAACTCCGCCTACGAAAAGTATCTACGGTCGGCACTCGGGCTCGCCAGCTTTTTCGCAGAGCGGGCAGTGAAAATCCCTGGAGTCCGGTTGCTGCACCCCGTTGAATCAAACGCCGTTTTCCTTTATCTGCCAGACTCGATGGATTTATTCCTCCAACAACAGGGTTGGAAATACTATCACTTCATCGGGGGCGGGGCACGGTTCATGTGCTCTTGGCAAACCCAAAAAGAAGATGTGCAGGCTCTCTTGGGGGACATGACCCGATATGCGGCCGGACTCTCCCAGAAGAGCAAGTCCTCGGAGAAATAACTTCGACAGAAATGTTCAGGAGGCCACTCTCTCGCACGGGAGAGAATGGACAGGGAACAAACTTCGATCGCCTTTAAGCAAACGGGAAGCAGAGTTATCTTTTCGGCCAGAGATCGGTGGATAAATACTTCAATCCTGAATCACAGATACAGATTGCCACGGTGCCTCCTCGGCAAGGACCCCGTAATAACTGGAGAGCTGCCGCCACGTTCGCCCCAGAAGAAAACCCTCCAAAGACTCCCTCCTCAAGAGCGAGACGTCGTGCCGCCTGAATTGCTTCATTATCGCTCACTTGAATATATCCATCCGCTAAGCAGCCCTCGAGCAGAGGAAGATTAGGCCGGATATATCCGCCTCCTTGAATCCGGTGGTTCGCCTTGGTTACTGAGTCCCCGTGCAAAATGGACGCTCCCTCGGGTTCAACCAAAAAACCTAGGATCTGAGGATTGAACTCCTTGAATGCCTTTAGGCATCCCGCAAAGGTTCCTCCAGTTCCAACGAAATCGCAAAAAGCTGTGATTTTTCCATGGGACTGCTCGAGAATCTCTGGACCGGTCTGCTGGTAGTGGGCCATGAAGGCACTACGATTGGTAAATTGATTCGCCCGAAACGCCTTCCGCTTATGGGTGATTTCTGCCGTTTTTATCTCGACCAGTTCAAGGTCAGAGCCGGAGACTTCGCCCGGGATGGAAGAAGGATCCTGATCCACCAAAATCACCTCCGCCCCGAGTGCAGTCATCATCTGGGCTCGCTCCATGGAGTTTCCCTTCGACATGACAGCCACGAAAGGATAACCGCGGGTAGTGCAGACGATGGCCAAACCGGTTCCAGTGTTGCCGCTGGTCAGTTCTACGACGGTCTGCCCGGGAGAAAGTTCACCTGCCTTTTCGGCATCGTCCATTATCTGGAGGGCAATGCGGTCTTTCTTAGAAAAACCAGGATTGAGGTACTCCAGCTTGGCGAGAATTCTTCCTTCGCACGTTTTCGTCAACCGCTGGAGTTCCAGTAAAGGTGTCTGACCGATCGCTCCAGTAATCGAAGATAAGAGCGGTTGATATCGTGAGTTTCCTTGTTTTCTCATTGTTTGTGAACTTGATGGTGAATGGAGTAGCCCTGTCGAGCGATCGGAAAGATAGTCTGAGTCTAAGAGAAAAGCTCAATAACGCCTTATCGGATGGCACACTTTGCGAGATGGCGATAAGTCTGCCTCAGATTATAAATAATCATTTATCTATCTCCAATGTAGATTAAAACAAATTAATGAATTTGAAGCTTTTCCCAATACTTCTGAGCCCAGGCAGGACTTTGAAGTATTTCTATTTTTGGCCAACCTTCTAATGCTTGAGGCACTCGCCCTTCCTCGACCAGCCGCAAATAGGTGGTGATCATATTATTGTGTGCTTCACAAGTGAACATATTGCGAACTGGCAATAATTCCCGCACGGCCTCACGAGAATTGAGTTCTATCGGCCATTTTGCAAGTCGGTCACGAATCCAAGATAGATATTTAGAACCTTCATGAGCACACCATGCGTCGAAGTAGCTCTGAATTGTTTCTGGATCACTAATGAGATTGCACAGAGCTGACATATAGTTAAAAAACTTCTCTGTATCATCAGGAGGCAATGAATGCATGCGTTCATTGTCGAACCGATAGGGCATTAACTCGATGGCATAGACACCCTTACGGTCACAGGTAAACTTGGGTAAATAGCCAATCCACCACATCGCATTTAAATGGTCGGAAGATAAATCGGACCATGGGAAGAAGAGGTTCCCAGGCGAATAAACGATAGGAACGCCATTCCATAATTCAATTCCTTCAGGGCAATGGGGGTGAATGTTCATTACGATGGATGCACCAGCGTCGGCAAACGCGCGATAAGCACTGACCATGCGTGGGGAAGGCAGGGGATTACGTTCGTGGCCGCCATGGACAACCACAAATACCAGGTCGGCAGATTGCGCGGCCCTCTTGATGGCTTGTATGTTCTCAATCGGATTAAGCGGGGCACATCCCGCGCTATCCTTTCCAGCTATCCCAAACTCGTTTTCGGCAAAATTAAGAATCGAAATCTGAATGGTTTTGCATTCAACCTTTAATGGAATGCGTGCCGTGGCGAGGTCTTTCCCTGCTCCCACGGTTTTTATGCCAGCGGCCTTAAAATGCTCAATCGTTTCCATGACCACGGCCGAGCCATGGTCGCCGATATGATTATTACTGAGCAAGGCCACGTCGAAACCGCCAGCCCGCACCAAATCAATACATTCCGGCGGACATTTCAAATTAGGCCCGCTTTTATCGATGGGGGTGTCGTTGTTCGTCAGCGGGGACTCAAATTGGATTATTTTCAGGTCGGCGGAGTCAATGAATGGTTTTACACTGGAAATAATCTGCGCTGCCTTGCCATCGCGGATTGTTTCAATGGAGTTCTCCCACGGACAACAATCCCCGGCAATAATCACGCTAAAAGTATCAGGTTGAATCGGGTCCCGTATTGATTCACGACCGTTGATAAACCTTAAGCTCATACCTGCCTTGCTTTTCCTCTCAATCGTTCCAAATCGAAGGGTTTCAATCTGCCTACTCTTCCCTTGGCTGAATCCGGTAGTCGTCGGGGTGAGCGTGGGAGTGGACCCTCTCCATTGAGTGCCACGATCCGCTCCTCTGTTCAAGCCCAGTGGGAACCATGCTGAAAGTTGTTCTATGCATTATTTCTGCTTCGGATCTGCCCCAACAGTAATGCCTTCTTTTTCAAGCTCCTGTTTTATGGTCTGTTGCCATGGGGAGAGTCCATTTGTTTTGAAGTGGTTAAACATTCCCAGTGATACGATGGGCCGATCCGCATATTCATTTACTATTCTTTCTCGTTCATTTCCGAGGTCATAGGCGCGCCTCAGTAACTTCAACTTCTCTACCTGGGAGATCGGTTCGTCGGGATGCTGTTTCCAGAACTGGGTCCAGGAAGCAGGCATTTCTGGTAAATGCTTCCAGTAACTCATCTCTGCTAAGGCCCCTTGATAACCGAAGAACCAAAGGGGAACCCCAGCTCTTCCCAGGGTTCTGTAGATGCGAAGTAGTTCAACCATGTCTTTGGTGTATTCAAAGCCGATGGCAACTAGTTTCACGCGCTCGGCATGAATCGGGCTGGCTTGCACGGCATCTTGAGCCTTCTTGAGACATTCCTCGGCCTTGGTGATTGTCGCTGGCGGAAATATTTCAGGCCATGAATTGATTAAATGTAGGTACGCGAAATCGCATTTCTGGTTTTCCAGAATGGAGGTCTCAAAGGTGTCGTAATAACTCCTGATATACTTCGCCGCAGGACCGAAAGCCTCGTAGTAACGATGGAGGATCTGTTCGGAATTGTCTTCCGGGTTCCACATTAAATGGCAGACGAGATAGTAGTTGGGTCCTTGGGTAGAGAAATTCTTCTGCGCTTCCCCGCCCATTCCAATCAGGCCATTCTTATAGATAAGTGGCATGAACTCGGATATTTGTTTGGTGAATATGTAGGGCAAATCTAACCAGTAATGCATCCCCCAATATTCATTTATAACGAACTTTGCACCTTTTGATTTCCATAAGAGAATGTCCTCATAAAAACGCTTTTTCTTTTCCGGAAGAACGCAATAGGACGCGGAGAAGCACAGGGAGACAAAAAGATTATCTTCCATCGTTGCGATATTCGTAGGAGGACTACTATAGGCGGTGTAGGACAACATCCCGACATTCAGGCCAGGCCTTTGTTTCTTTACCTCTTGGGCCACATAATTAGCGTAATCCCAATGGCGGTTGGATAAATTCGGGATATCTGATGTATAATCAGTGTTAGCGGGGTCAAGGGCTCGGCATTTGTCGCACTCACAGAAGCCATAGCCATCGTTCGGTGATACCGAAACAATCCATTTGTCCTTGTTGATTGGATTGTGCAGACATTGGTCCACAATATAATCCCGAAAGTCCTTGTTGGATGTGCAGTACTGCGGTTTCCTCCTTGTTCCTCCCCATAATGCCAGCCATTCAGGATGTTTTTTATCCATTCCTGTTTTCACCATATAGTTTCCCCAACTGTGACCAAACCAGGCCTGAGGTATCCAACTCAGTTTCATCCGCTTAAACCAATAACTAAGATCAGTTTTAAACTCTTTTGATTCCTTATATGCAGCGGAGAACTTAAATCCGCGGTAGCAGAGGCGTGGACTGTCCCTCCTGGAAAACGAAGCAACCTGAAATGTTTTTCGATTCGGCACATCTTCACCGCTCTTACCTGGCCAGATCCAGGCCACCCCAACCTCTTTTTCTAGAAAATCATACACTCCGAAAAGCGTTCCAGTTCTTGTATTCTGGGCAAAGGGACTCCCTGTTCCGTCATCTCCGTAGATGAAGAGCTTGCCTTCACTTGCCGTAATCATGAACTCTTCCTGTTTGAAGCTCTTTACATAAGAACCTTGTTCTTTCGTGAAACTGCACTGCCCGATATAGGCGTCGGCAGCATCCTTTGTTTCTAGGTTATTTTCTGAGAGTACTTCTGTCCGTGCCCCGGTGGACTGCCGAATATATTGAGAAAGTTCTTCAGCAGAAGTTTTTTCCACAAGCAGGGCTTTCTCAGGGTAAACAATCTTGAAAGCTTGCCCCTGTTTTATGATCAACCCAGAAGCGGCATGCGCAGAAATATCTCCTGCTATTACGACAGATAGGCATAAAAACAGGCTATTTTTTATTTTCGACATAACTTTAACCTTTCTTTAAAAAACATGAATTGTGCATGACTAAACCGACAGGACTCACTTTTTCGTGCCACCCATAGAGTTGGTATGGGCGTGCTTCTTGAGTTGAGGCAATCGGATGGGTTTTCCGGACCGGACGGATTCGTATGCGGCAAGGATTAGTTGGACGGCATTACGCGCTTCGCTTCCTGGAATCATGGGCGAGCGTTTTTCATGGATCGCCCCGACAAGGTCTTCAATGAGAATCCGGTGGCCTTCGAAACCGATAGCGCGAGGGTCGCCCGAGCCGCCAACGATCGCACCACTTCCCATGGTGCGGACCGATTTGTCCTCAGGTCGTTCATCGTCGAACTGCCAGCGGGCGATCCGATCGTCTTCGAGTACGGCGGAGCCTTTGTCTCCACACAACTCAATGCGCATTGCGAAACCGGGCTTGCAGGCGGTCGAGGCTTCAATTGTGCCAAGGGCGCCACTGGGATAGCGGAGGGCGATGATCGCAGTGTCCTCTACTTCGATCCGTTTGTGAGCCAAACAAGCGGAGTAGGAAAAGACCTCACTTGGCATTCCCACCAACCACTGAAGTAGATCGACGACGTGGATTCCCTGATTCATGAGAGCCCCGCCCCCATCGAGCAAGAGGGTCCCTCGCCAGGAAACGGAGTCGTAATACGCCTGTTCACGCCACCACTTGAGCTGCGCACTCGCGAGGGTGATTGTTCCGAAACGTCCATCGCAGACCGCTTTCTTCATCGCTTGAGCGCCAACTCCTAGGCGCTGTTGGAAAACTCCCGCAAGGATGGCCCCATGCTCCCGTGCAGTGTCGATCATCAGATCGGCTTTTTCCATGGTGATCTCGAGAGGTTTTTCGCAAAGGACGGCCTTGCCTTGACGGAGAAAGGGGAGGGAGCTTTCGGCATGAACACCGCTGGGGGTGGCGATGGTTGCCGCGTCCAAGTCGTCTCGCGCAGCTAAGGATGCTAGGTCGGTCACGAAATCTACCCCTAAGGTTTTGGCGAACGAGCGACCGCGGTTTGGGTCTCGGCCCCAAACGGCGATGAGTTTAGCGCCGGGAACGGCAGCAATGGCCTGGGCGTGTTTCTCGGCAATATTTCCGGACCCGATAATGGCAAAACGGATGGGGGATGCCTTCACTGGAGTTGGGCTTTGGCCTCGAGTTCCAAGGCCAGCCGGGTCGCCGCCAAGACCTTGGCGGTGGTCAACCCATCCAGACGGGGTCGGCCTTCAATCTCGTCCAGAAAATCCTCGAGATATCCTCCCGAACGAGTGGGCGAGGGAGGAAAAAGTTGGGGCTTCCAGTCGGAGTCATTCACTACGGTTACCCCGTCTGTTTTCCATGAAGTCTCTGCCATGCCACGGGTGCCATGGAGAGTGTAGCGCCAGTATTGGGGGAGTTCGTAGCCACAAGTGTCTGGCGCAAGGTAAGAGACATCGCCGATCACCCCCCCGCCGTTGGAAAGGCGGAGCATAAACTGCCCACAATCTTGAAAATGCGGTGCAAACTTTGCTTTGGCGTTCCAAGTTCTCGCGGCATCCACTCCGCAGAATTCCAGCCCCGTGATCCAAGGGATAAGGTCGAGGGCGTGGATGGCGATGTCGTTGAGAGTTCCACCGTGCAGGCCAGGTTCGAAATACCAGTCTGGGCGTTTCCCTTGGAGCAGAGGGTGCTGACCGGTGACATTCACGGTTTGAATCTCGCCGATTTGTCCCGAGCGGACTATTTCGCGTAGGCGGATCATGTTCCCGTGGTCCCGCTGATCGAGCATCAATCCAACGGAAAGGGATCGGCTCGTGGCCAGCTGTTCGATCTTCTTTAGCTCGGCCAAGTTGGTACAGAGGGGTTTGTCGGCCAAGATGTGTTTGCCGGCCTCCAACGCCCGAATGGCTTGGTGGCCACGTTTCCCGTAGCAATCCCCTAAACCGAGGATTTCAAAATCAACCTCACGCAGGAGAGATTCGAAATTCTGATGGGTGGCCGTCGCTTTGTCGCTGGAGAGAAGGGACGTGGCGGGGTTTTCTTCACAGAGCGCGACGAAGGAGACCCGTGGGTGGTTTTCGGCACGCTTTTTAAGATCCGCAATGTGAATATGGCGATATCCAAGGAGAGCAATTTTTTTCATTTCTGAGTCTTGGACAGCGCCGCCCGCCGTACCTCCTGCATAACCCGGACGACCTCAGCGGCACTTTCCGGTGTGACGATGGGTTGGACCCGGGTGGTAAGGACATCGAGGACATTCTCGTGAAAGGGTTTCACGGGTGCAGGTGAGGCCAGAAGTTCTTTTTCCTCCCACGGCAGAGTTTCACTCAAATATTTCCGTCCAGGGGCGGCTGCATCGATGACGTTGAGGGGCTCCACTTTTGTCCCATCATAGAAGCGTAGTTTGCTTTTCTCTCCGTCTGAAATCAGGGTGCCGCGACTACCGCAGAGCATCCACTTTGGTCCTGACAAAGCGATGGCGGAGGAAACGACGATGTCGGCGGTCACTCCAGATTCCGTTTGAAGCACCATGTGGACATGATCTTCCGCGTCACCCGCGTCCTTGATGTTTCGCAGATCGGCGAAGACCCGACGAACAGGAGAACCGAGGAGCGGCAGGACCACCGAGAGAACGTGGGGACAGGTATTGTTCAACTGGCCACCTCCATTTTTTCGGAGGGTCTGCCAGTCCCATCTTCGGGCGTAGTTTCCCCAGAAGACCCGAATGGAAAACAGGGTGCCCAGCATCCCTTGATCGATGATGCTTTTGAGATGATGATAGGTGGGCAGGTGGAGATGGTTGTGGTGCACGAAAAGTCCGAGTCCATGGCTACGGGCGAGGGACACCAGTTCGGCTGCCTCTTCGGTGGTGAGGGCCATCGGCTTTTCAACGATGCAGTGGCGTTTGGCACGTAGGACTCTGAGGCAATCCTGATAGTGGGTTGCCGTAGGGGTTGCGACCACCACGAGCTGGGCATTGGATTTGGCGAGCAGTTCGTCCAAGGAAGAGAAGGTTTGGCAAGCGGTCAAACTGGCGGCTTCTTGAGCGCGTTCGGGTAGGGGATCAGCCACGGCGACGATCTGGTAACCGGCTAGCTTGCGCATGGGTTCGAAGTGCAGGTTCCAACCCGCACGACCCAAGCCAAGGATTCCGACACGGACAGGGGTGGACAAGGGGGAAAGGCTTTTCATCACAAAAGTCGCTCCACTTTAAGAAGAGATAACCTTGCGATCCATCGGACTTGTTTGAAATTCATAGGATCACCCTTTGTTTGGAGGTTGCACTATGGTTGGCGGCTTCAAGAAAGGCGATCACTTCGATCATTTCTGCCGGTGGGACGACCTCTGCTTGTCCTTTGAAAAAAGGAATAATCTTCTCGAGCAGGCTTGCGTAAAACGGCTTCGTGCCCGTGGAAACGTCGAAGGCGAAACTTTTGTTCTTCCTATGGATCACCCCGCCGAAACCAGGATTTCCCGCGCGATTGCCACGGACCATACCCAATCGTCCATCCGTCCATCGACCGACTACGACATCGTGCAACTCTTCTCGAAAAGAGTGCACTTCACAGCAGCCGGTTCCCATTGCTGCAAAGAGCATTTCAACCGTGTGAATTCCATACCAAAAATATCCAGGGCACTTCTCCTGCCATTGCATGGGGCCATAAAAATCCCCGCCGATCACCGGTTCTGCTGTGTCCGCATGCAACGCCTGTTGGAAACTTGCCGCGAAGCGCATGGCGGAGGCGCTGGTCATTCGTACTTTCTTTTCTTTGGCAATCCTCACCAGCTCCCTCGCTTCGGAGGTCGACACGGTCAACGGCTTGTCAATGAAGACGGGTACTCCCCAATCGGCCACTTCGCGGAATTGTGCAAGATGGACCCGTCCGTCGATGCTTTCCAGCATTAGGGCATCGCATTTTCCTCGAAGAGCGGAAAGTGAATTAACGATTTCGACCTGGTGTTTATCTCTCATCTCCTCGGTGTATTTCGGCACGCGGTTGATGCTCATTTCGAAATCCGGAGATCCCCCTGGAAAAGCGGCCACGATGCGCGCCCCTGGCACATGGTGTTCATGAGATGTGTCGTGCAGGAGATTTGCGAAAGCGGGCACATGGGAGGTATCCAACCCAACCATACCGATTCGGAAAACGTTCATGGGATTGGGTGTGTGAAAGTTTGGGTTGACATATATTACCAACTGGCTCCAACTGGTATCTATGTCAAGGATAAGGTTCCGAACTGCTTGTATTTCGTTGATGGTTGTTTTGTTTTTAGGACCAAGTTTGGTCCTGGGCGAGAAACCGGTGCTTTTGATGGGGGTGGAGTATGGAAAGTATGAGTGTGACAAATGGGTTCTGTCTGTCCTTAATCCTGGGCAGATCGGCTTTCAATACTCCGCCACTTGGGTACCTCCAAAGGATTGGTCTGCCTACCAAAGTGTGCTGATTGCTCCAAAATCTCCTGGGCAGTTACAGCCGGAGGATGCCGAAGCGGTGAAGGCATTTCTTTCTGGGGGGGGTAATCTTATTCTCGTCGATTCGGTCCTCTCCAGCCTAGTCCCAATGGTGGGAGGCAAAGTCCCTCCTTGGGCAGACTGGCTGGGAACCGCCCGAGTGGTGAGTGCTAAAGGTCTGGCGAATTATCACCTATCCGATAAGCAAGACCTCTGGCCGAAAAGTGCCGAACCAGATTCTGGGTGGGGTAAGGATTTTATAGTATTTCAGGGGTTGACCACGGCAGAGCCCATTGTGACAGATGGGACGAGTGCAATTATTGCGGTACAACGAGTTGGAATGGGTCGCGTGATCTTCATCGGAACCATGCTTTTTCGGGTGATGCATGTCGATGCGGTTCATGCGAGTGAACCGCGGCTCAAACAACTGCAAAATTCTCTGGCCCGCACCACCGAACCTGCCGCGAAGGATGCACTGGAAAAAAAGATCCAAAAAATTACGGAAGCGAGAGCGAATGCCACCCAGTCTGGTATCACTCGGGGCTCTATCTTTCTTGAAGGAATCCAAGGGATGATGCGTACGCTTTCCCCATCCACCCCCGTGGCAACTCCAGCGCATTTAGGTTTGCCCGCGGGAGATCGTTGGGTGGTTTGGCAAAGGGATGCGGTGGCGGATGAATCGATTTACGGTTACCATATGACGGCGGGGCGTCCACGTTTTAGCCCGACACAACCCGAAGCGAGTGAGGTTGTTCGTGAACTGCGGATCGACACGGGACAGGGGGAAATTGCCAGTACTTTTGTCAATCTAACAGCCACGGAGGAACTCCCCTCGCTTCGCCTTCGCTTGGAACCGCAGAAGGGGGCGCCAGAAAAAGCGCTTACCTTTTTCCGCCAAGTTGCGGTCACCGCGATGGGTGCGGAAGTATCGAAAGCAGCACCCACGGAACCTGCAGACAAATCCATCGTCCAGAAATTAATTTCGGCGGTTTCACCCAGAGAACCAGATCCAGCGGCAGAGGAGTTCTGGCTTCTGCCAAACACAGGAGGGGGCTTGGCTGCGGGCAAGACGGCTATCCTTTGGATCCGAGCGCAGACCGCATCGATGGCGCCAGGAGAATATCAGTACCAGCTTGTAATGGAATCAGGAGAAACTTCGCGAGTCCTTCCTGTAACTCTTAAGATATGGCCGGTACCTTTCAACCGTTCCTTGGGGCTGAATCTTGGTTTTTACGGATTCAATTGGCTTGGACCCTTTCCCCGCGCATTTCCCGTGGCGGTGGGCAAGGCGAAAGACATCAAATTTTCAGTATCAGGAGCAACTCCTTTACTCCGGAACATGGGAGAGCTGGGCGGGGATGGGGTGGTGGATGGCGCGATCACGCTGCAAAATATTCGCGTAAAATCAACCGGGGTCCCCCTCAAGACAATCATCGCAAATCGCCAAGCTGGTAAAACAGAGGCTTTTGCCCAGCCTGACGGTACCCTCCCCGAGCTGGATTTTTCGGGGTACGACGAACAGATCCAAGTTGCTCGAGACCTGGGTTTTTCACGGGTTAACATTCGCCATGGAGCTGGAGCCATGGTGATAAAAGGTGGGAACTACATCACTGAACTTACGGGAAGTACCAACCTTTCCGAATCTTGGGGAAAATCTTTTGTGGATATATGGACTCAATTCAAAAGCTATTTGGAGAAAAAGGGATTTCGTCAGTTTACCTTTAAATTTGGAGACGAACTTGGTGTGGAGGAAATGCATTCTATTTGGTTGCCGATGGCCAAGCTCACGTCCGCAGCGGGCTGGATGCCTGAAACCAATCCAACAGGTAAAGCCGCCTCGGCTGCTATGATGAATGAAATAGCCCCTCTTTGCCGGTCCTTTATTTTGAATGTGCATTTTATCGATCAGTTTCAGAAATGGAAACAGGCAAGGGAAGTCACCCTAGAAAAGGGGACCCTGATCGGAACTTACGGCAGTTGGGGTTATTATAAGTCTCCTTCTTTTTATACTCGGAAAGTTTTTTGGGAGGTTTGGACTAAAGGACTGGATGGGGTGGATTTTTACACCTACGCCCGCTTGGTCCTTTTTGATGGGGACAAGGCAATCAACTGCGCTTCTGGGATGGGGATCCAAGCCGGATATGCCGATGCGGTCTATCTCCGTATGCTCCAGTCGGCTGTGGATGTGGCTAAAAGCGATCCTTCCAAGAAAGAGTGGCTGAGCAAGGCCGATGCTTTCTTGGGAAGTGTAGTTGGGGAAAAATCGCCCTATGGGTTAAAAATGAAGGAGGAGATGGTCGGAAATATGCCTTATCCCAAAACAGTGTTGACGGCCACGACCCATCAACTTGACGAGGCCAAGAGAGAGCTTCTCCGCCTGCTGAGCGAAGGTGGACCCAAGTGAAGCCTAACCTCTGCTTATGGAGACGGGTTTTTCTCACCGGGCTCCTAGGTTCACTGCCATCTCTAGGTACGGCGGGTCCCGTGATCGTTAATTTTAATTCTCCCATTTATACGGCCAGCAACTGGCAATGTTTTACGGGTTGGGTCGATGGCGCCCCCACGATGACTTTTTCTGATCAAAACTTTCTCTCTCCCACGGCCCATTACAACACGGCTCTGCCGAGTTCAAAATTCTACGGGGGAGCGAGTGCCACGGGGACTGGTGGGCTGGGTCCCTGCAAAATCGCTGATGGTGGTAAGTCTTCTGAACCGGATTATTTCTCTGCGTCTGCGCACGACCCTACTGGCAAGGTCCGTCTACTTGTTTTATGGAAACAAGAGGATTTTCTTGCCTTGAAGACAGGGGAAGTGACCCTGAATGCCAAGACTCCGATTTCTTTTAACTTTTGGGGAGGAAGCGGCATCGTGGTTTCTACGCGTCTGGTGGTCCAGTTGGGTTCGCAATATCTTATCTCCTCCGAGCTGGGTATTTCCTCTGGCACCCGACGTTTCCCTGTGGCCATTTCCGACCCGTCTTCCCTTCAATGGTATCCATACGATCCTGCCAGCAGTTTGGACAAAATCGGTTCCGCCGAACTTAAACCCAAGCTGTCGGGAGTGACGGCCGTCGGGATCTATGCGGAAGGAAGTAGCGATGGAGTGAAAACACCTTTTGTTAAATTCGGCAATATCATCATCCAGGCAGCGACGGCCAAGGATGGCTAACGCTGGGACACAGAACAGAAAGAGGTTCTTAGCTTGTTTTTAAAAACATCCACCGTTTGTAAAGTAACGCTCTTTCGCCTTATCCAAGCCACTGCTTTACTGGGGGTTTCCCAGGCAGGTGCCGCTTCCCAGAATCTGGCTGACTTCGATCAAATTGTGATGGCCAAGGGAGCTAGTGGTACGCTCCAACAATCTGCAGAAGACCTGCAGTACCATCTACAAAAAGCAACCGGACGATCCCTGCCCATCGTCGCCGAAGATACTGGGGCGGGGTTAGCTTTTCTTTTTCAACTGGAGGGAGAAGTGCCTAAGGAAACATGGGCTCTACAATCTAATGACCAAGGGGTTTGCCTAAGGGGCGATGCCCAAGGGGTGGGTCACGCCGTTTCGGTTTTCCTGGAGAAATATTGCGGGGTTCGCTGGTTGTGGCCAGGAGCCAGTGGCGAGGTCATACCCGTCTGCCCGCAACTTGTGCTCCCCCCCATCAAGGAGGGCGGGACTCCTGAATTCAAACGGCGGTTATTAAAATTCGGCTACGCCCGCTTCTGGGCTGAGCTGAAACCAGAACTGGCCCGTTGGGTGCGGCGAACTCGCCAAGGGGATCAGTTGAAGGCCAACTTTGGTCACGCTTGGTCCCATATGATTCCAAAGGAGACTTACTTTTCGGCTCACCCCGACTGGTTCGCTTTGGTCGGTGGAAAAAGAAATCCTGCCCAACTCTGTGAATCGAAACCTGAACTCCGGGACGAATTCTTTAAAAATCTTCTAGAAGCGGCGGACACATCAGGCTTGGATATTGTCTCAGTTTCAGCCAACGATGGATACGGATTCTGCGAATGCCCTCTTTGTCAGGCCAAGGGCACTACGGGCGACGCCTATTGGGACTTTGTCAATGATATGGCACTGCGGATGAAAAAGGAGAGACCGAAAAAGGGGATCGGCACGTTTGCCTACACCGTGGGTCGGCAACCTCCGAGCAAAATTCCGACCCTGCCCGACAACGTGTACCTCTCGATGACAACCTATGCGACCATGCTCCTTTCGGAAAAGGGAGCTCAGGAATACCGAGATTTCGTTCGCTCTTGGAAAACCAAGGGAGTGAAAATTATCATGCGCGAATATTGGGGCACCCATTACTGGATGGATCTTCCATTTCTCTATCCTGAAGAAATCGCCACGACGATTACCGAAGCAAGAAAGGCTGGAATGATCGGGGCTTATGGGGAAACGGGAAAAAACTTTTCGAACATGGCGCTCAACTACTATGTCGTGACCCATCTTCTTTGGGATCCGGATCGGAAAGTCGGTGATTTAGAGAAGGAGTTTTACAGTGCCTTTGGGGTGGCGGCTGATCCCGTGCGTCGGTATCACGAGGTGTTTCTCCAGGCTACCCGCGAAAGTTGGCGCAAGCTGGATATCGATGGCCGCTACGTCGTTATCCTTAACGCGATCCCTAAAATGTTTTCCCCGGAACAGCTGACACGGGCTGGACTCTGCCTTGACGAAGCGCAAAAGGCAGCGGGCACTGATCTTGAACTGCAAAAAAGAATCTCCTTTCTGCGGGTGGGTTGCGAGTACACCTCCCTTATGTCGGAGCTCCTGGGGCTCTATGCTAAATTGGGGAGAACAGGCTTTCCCATGGAAGCGTTTGAGTGGGAGGCAACGGCTCGTGCACCGAGGAAGGTTACGGCGGTACCCGATTTCGATGTCTCACGAGATTTTTTTGAAAAACTTCAACAGCAGACCTTCCCTTATACCTTGGCGGAAAAAGACGAGTGGCTTCTCCGTGCATGGGATTTAGGCCAAAAGCGGATTGAAATGCTCAATACCCAGAAGAGCACCTTTGCTTTGGATGAGGGATTACTGGCCATCACCATTGAGTATGGGATGAGGCAGTGGCACGCCACCATTGGTGATTTCTTGGGTAAATCACCTCAAGAATCAGCCGTATTGCAGTACACCCCTCCAGCTAAAAAGAAAAAACCGTGAAAATCTGCGATGAGGATGGAGATCGTTCCAGTCGCGTGGATTCCGTGTGGACTGGGTTGGCTCGGTCTGGGTTTACCTTGGTGGAATTGCTGGTCGTGATCACGATCATTGGTCTGCTCGCTGGCTTGTCTTTGGGGGCCCTGGCGCGAGTTCGCGCCTCGGCGGACCAAGGGGCGTGCGTGGGACATCTGCAACAGATCGGGGCTGCTTCACTTAGCTGCGCAGCGGATAATGACGGGGAATTTCCTCAAAATGATGCGAATTGGGGTACCTCGTATGTTATGTCGATTATCCCGTACCTTGGCGGAACAAATAAAGGCACGAAAATTCTGGTCTGTCCTGCGGACAAATACGGGACGGTCAGCAATGGGGTCTATGGACCCTACATGGGCGTTAGTTACGGCCAGAATGGGTATATGAGTGGTGTGAAAATGGCTCGTATCATGTATCCAAGTGCAACAGCACTAACGATGGATTTTGAGGAGCACTGGACGATTGTAGAGAACACCGTAACAGGTAGCAAAGCATCACGGATTACAGCTCTAAAAAAGAGGCACAAAGAGTTTGTGAATGTGGGTTACTGCGATGGGCATGTTGGACGTGTGCCCATGACCGTATTCGATAGTTGTAGAGCCAGTGTGACCAACCGATTTTGGAAGGGCACTGGACCCGAGCTAGCTTATTGAACTGCGGAGAGTACGCAAAATCGGAGTTAAGAAGGAATTAGTCTTTGGGCGTTGCCGCCTAAGATGGCCGCAGAGACGGCAGGCGGAAGATCCATAGCCGTCAAGGCATCGAGGAGCTCCGTGCCATAGCAATCTCTTCCAAACAGAAGGCGTTCCGAATAGTCGCAGAGAAACTTCCGAGAGAATTCCGGACTCCTCTGGAGTGCGCCTAGTCCAGATCCTGCCGAAAGATCAGCCGAGAGGTTTTCGTACCGATCGAATAACCGTTGGATGACACCTGGACCCGTGACGGGCGACTTTGGATACATCTCAGGATTCGTATCGAAATCGGCTGAAATTCCACGCCAGAATCCTGCGGCATGGCCGATAAACCGAGTCTGAGGACACGCTTGGAGGGCCCGCTCTAGGTTGTCATGATTACCGCCGTACCAGTAGGGCCGATATGCTGGGCGTCCTTTGGACTCTGGGAGCCAAGCATAATCGAGATGCAAAACGATGGGGAGGCCTAGTTCCCCCGCAGTCCGAAATAATTCGATGCAGCGGGGATCATCGAAGGGCATGCGGTATTTCCATTCTCCGCATACTTTCACTTGGTACATCTTCACCGCCGTGCGGAGTGCGGCGCAGGGTTCATAGCTCATGGGATGAGGGCAGTAGCCTGCAATGAACCGTTGCGGATACCGGTCACGGGCCAGCAGGACATCGGCTAGGGTAACGCCAGCTACCGTCCCGTCCGCTCGGCGATTGAGTGGGCTGAGCCACTCGTTATGTCCAGGGACATATTCCCAAGGGGCAATGTCCCACGTCAGAAGCCAGCTCAAGTCGATCCCTGCAGCATCGATGTCTGCGATCAACTCCCGATCATTGCGGCCATGCCAGAAAACATGTTGGTGGCTGTCGATAATTCGTGGTTTTCCGGAGGAAGATTTCTGGTTGGCGGTGGTTTTGCTTGGAGAAACTTCTTGGCGCGCGGGTTGAACGGGATTTTTTTTCATAAGAAGAAACTCAATCTAGATTGCTACCCTTCCGATTCTTTTGCAAATGGTCTTCCTCGGGCTAGAGGAGGGGAGGTTACACTAGTGGTGTGGAGATTCTGGGTGGAGTGTTGAGAGGCATTGATCTTGGAAAGATCAAAGGCCTCGGGAGTGAGGAGAACCTTTTCGTTGAGGATCAGGGAGGTGGGGGAGGCCTGCCGAAAGGTGGGAACAGCATCGGGATCATGACTAAAAATCCACCAGACAAGATCAGAAAGGATCGGAGTGCGCACCTGGAGGGTGAGATGACCAAGGGAGCCATTCAGCTTGGTCACGGTTGCCTTATTCAGGGAAATTCCCGCCGCTTGTAGGGTGAGCGAAGATCGGAGTCCGTGGATGGAGAAGCAGTTTTGGCTTTTTTCCCAGAAAGCATCGGGGGCTCCGTGCCAGAAGTACTCCACCCCAATTTCCGCCGTGGCGGTAAATTTATCGGCGGCTACAACCATACCATCCGAGGTCAGCCAAACATATCGGTGAACTGATGAAAGGGATGGGAGGTCAGCATAGGCCGAGGTCAGATCGATCCCAATCCCTTGAAAATGAATTTCTGTGATGGTCTGAAAACAACGGTTAGCGAGAACGCGTGACTGTCCTTGGCCATCGATGACAGGAGCGTTGTGTGCGGTGGGACCAAGGGTGAACTCCCTTTCAGCACCGGGCTGATACTGCTGGTATCCTGGATCGGTGATTAACCACTCGTGTTGGCTCCCGAGGCAGAGGTGGCCAGCATCTTTGTGAAGATGTCCCGAGGCAGAGTTGTGCACGCTGAGGACGGGGGTGAGGCCCAGTTTCTTGGGAGAATTACGTAATGAGATTCCATAGCCACCATCATAAATTCCTTGGGTGGAGAAGGATTGGTCAGAAGCATCGGACGCATGAGGAAGAAAGGCCAGAGCTTCGGTGCGCATTTTGGAAAGTGGAATCGCTTGGAGCCAGACACGGCGCGATGGGCAGGGCAGGAGGGATTCTAACTTGGCTTGAGCGGAGATATGGAAAGTCATTTGCGGTTCCACATCGCCGATGGGGGCGAGGTTGCTCGGATCGGCCGGCAATCCGAAAGCGAGGGTGCGGGTGAAAAGATCGTTGAGTCGCAGAGGAGGGATTAGGTTCGCGCCATCGCGACCTGGGAGGGCGCGGATCCAAGTGGAGACAATATCGAGAATGAAGCCGTCATAACAAACGCCTTCGGATAATCCGTTCGCATATTGGCGTGCGAGTTCGGTGAGCAGTTCCTGGGTGCGGTTGTTGAGCTCATCTTTCTTCGGGTGATCCACCATGGTGGCGACGAGAGCGCAGGTGAGAAATCCGATCAGCGGAATATTGGACATAAGTTTGGCTGTTTGAGCAGGGCGTGTGACTGGGTCAGAAAGTTGGCCAAGGATCGAGGTTAGGTAGGTGTTGGCTTCCTGAAGAAAGCGGTTGAGGGCCACGCGGATCGCTTGGGTTAAAGCTGGGCTAAGCCAAGTCCAATCGAGAAGGGCGGTGGCGAGAATTCTGCCACACCATGACGCGTCCAGGGTGCAGTGGTGAGGGTCGGAGAAGTATCTCGGAAATGAGGCGAGCGCTTGTAGATCCCGTTGGGCCAGTAGAATCCAGTTCTTTTCGCCCGTCCATTGTGCCGCCCAACCCAAAGTGAAGATTCTCTCCTCCAGAGTCCAAGTCAGCCAGGTGGCCCAAGGATAGTTGGGTAAACCTGGGACGGGATCGTTTGGAAGTTCGCTGAGTGAGGTGAGAGGAAGTTTCCAAGCATACTTTCTTTGAATCCGATAGTAATCCACCTGGAGAACTTGTTGAGAGGCGAGTGAGATTGCACGACGGAGAATTTCCTCTCGCAGGTGAGGGGGGTGCTTGGATTGTGAAAGAAGGGTCGGCTGGGGTTTTCGTTGCGGACGCCGACTTTTGTACGAGAGGACTTTTTTGGCTTTTTTGTTACGCTCGGAGTCGATAAGGGATCGGGACATTGAATTAGCGGTAGGCGGACTCGATCCGTTGCATGGCGAGTGCCACACGAGAAAGGGTTTCCTTTGAAACAGACTCGTTGAGGGAAATTAGGATATGATCGGCGAGAGCTTGTTCTGCGTTGGGGCAGGCGTGGGTATAGTCGTATTCGATTCCTTGTGGAGCCAAGGACCATGGGATTCCGGATTTGGCAAAGATGGCTCGATCTTGAATCCAGGGTTGATTGTAGATGATGGAGGTGTAGGTAGGCGCGGAGGGGATATTTTCGGCTGCCATCGCCTTGACGATCTCCTCCTTACTTCGAGAAGAGAACTGGGTGTGCACTTTGATCCGGAGGAACCAGTAGGATGAGATGGCACCCTCGGGTATCCAACCGAGAGAAAAGAGTTGGCTCCCTTGAATCATTTTTTGAAAATGGAGCGCCCCATCGCGACGCCGTTTTAGGATATCTGGCAGGCGGCGTAATTGCACCCGCCCTATGGCGGCTTCCAGTTCTGTCATCCGATAATTCAGTCCAGCCGTTTGGTTTCTCACACCGCGAGAGGTCCAGAACTTTCCGCGATCGGCAAAAGCCTTAATTTTCTCGAGGAGGGCGGGGTTGTCTGTCACCACCATGCCTCCCTGTCCACCGGAAGTATGGTGTTTGCCTCCCATCATGCTGAAGGCTGAGGCGTGCCCGAAACTTCCGCACATTTTTCCGTGGTAGAGGGCCCCGTGCGCTTGGGCGACATCCTCGATCACCGGTAGGTTGTGGGTTTTGGCAATCTCCATGATTTCCTCCATTTCGCAGGGCTCGCCAGCGATATGGGTAACGAGAATCGCTCGGGTCCGCGGCGTGATGGCCTGAAGGATGGCTGTGGGCGACATATTAAAACTATCGGATCGGGTATCGGCGAAGACTGGGATGGCAAGGGAGAAAAGAACGGGGGATATTCCTCCTGGATCGGTGATGGGGGGGCAGATGACCTCGCATCCTGGTTCTAAATCGAGAGCGGCAAGAATCGCGTGAATCGAAGCGGTGCCCGAGCTGGTGGCGGTAGCGACGGAGAGGCCGACATAACTGGCGAAATCTTTCTCGTAGGCATCTACCTCGATCCCTCCGTATCGGTCGAAGGCCTTGTGGTGGGTTCTTGCCCAACGAATGGCATCTAAGGCGGCTTTCTCCTCTTGGTCACCGATAAGGTCCCTTTGAAATTCGCTGGCTTGGCATAGGGGATCTCCACCAAGAATAGCTGGCTTAGAGGACGTGGTGGGAATCCCGGTAGGGGAAGGATGCACTGACAACTGGTATACACTGGTTCGCAATTGAGTCAATAAGCGAAGTAATGGTTTGTAACATCAATTTAAATAACGAATATTCTGCCTATGGTACCAGTTGAAATGTTGCATACATTGGTTCCCCAGAACCCCACAACCGAGCAGGTTTTTAAGTACCTTTCGGGACAACTCCAAGAAAATGAACCCACGCCTCTTTATCTTCAGTTGGCCAATGGATTTGCCAAGCTGATTGAACTTGGGAAACTTCCTCCTGGTTATCGACTTCTTTCCGAAAGGAAGATCGTGGATAATCTCTCGATCTGCCGACGTACGGTGAGAGCGGCTCTCGGCCATTTAATTGAAAGAAAACTTTTGGTCTCCAAACAGGGTCGAGGAAATTTTGTTCTCCTCCCCCCGACCAAAAAGTTATTACGGATATTGATTCCCGAGAGATTTCAATCGGATCACTGGCAGAGTAGGCCTTTTCATTACGATTGGATTCACCGTGGTGAAGAGGAAGTGAATTGCGAAGTCCATTACGTTTATACTCCCACTCTGGAAAAGTTGCAGCAGCTTCTGCAAGCTTCCACCTCCGATGGAGATGGAGTGCTCATCTTTCGTCCTCCCCAAGCTTGGGTTGATTATCTGGAAGCCATTCCGCCGAGCGCCAAAGCCACTTTACCCTTTTTGGTGGTCAACCGTCTTTTCGTAAATCCAAAAATCCACTTTACTTCCGCCCAACATTTCCAGATTGCTCAGACCGCCACAGGGGATCTGCTTGCGGCTGGGCATCGTCGGGTGGCCTTGATCGCAGGAGATCCCGTCAATTCCTACATTCAAAACGCGCTGGAGGGTTATCAAAATGCGTTGGCGGGGGCAGGAATCTCCTACGAAACTGGACGAGTTCTTTTTCTTAAAGAAAAAGAGAGGAAAGAACCCGTCGAAAAAGAGCTGGCAGAGTTCGTGAAAAAGATGGATGCCACCGCCGTTCTGGTTGACGGAAGCTCCTTGACGCTTGCTTTTGAGAAGTGCATTGAGCAGCTGAGAATCGATGTGCCGCGTGCGCTCTCCGTCATGATGGTGACGGAAGAGGTGGCTCTGAGCCGGGCGAAGGTGAACTGGTCGGCCTATGTTGACCCAACGCAGGCCATCACCACGCAAGGGTTGAGACATTTATGTGAAATCATTCGCGGAAACGGTGCGCAGGTTCGGGAAATCTTCTCTGCTGTCTCGCGTGTCGGCTCCACCCTTTCGGCTCCACCCGCTTAGTTTTACCGATTTTTGGGCCCACTCGAACTAAGGGAGATGGATTGAAGTTCCTTCTCGTATCTTCGACCCAACTCTTGAAGGGAGTTCGCGTCGAAATGTAAGGGATCCTCATGGCCGTGGCTGAGCCCTTCTGAGGAAATAACGGCGAAACGGTGGATCGAAGGAACGAGGGAATGAATCTGTTGATTGACCAGAGTGGCGAAAGGAGTTTTGGGGTTCTGCTCAAGGAATCGGCCAAGTTCTCCAGCTAGGAAGGGGACTTCGGGTGCAGCCAGATTTTCGCGGTAGGCCGCAACGACCCCTGCGAGCCTTTCGGCATAAGAGTGCGCCGTCGGTGACTCCAAAGAATCATTCTCCCCTTGATGCCAGAGGAATCCGTGAAGTATGCCCCCGCTGAGAGCCAGCTTCGCCCGGCGAATCGATTTTAAGTAGAGGTCGGCTCCAGGTTGCCACAGGGCGAGGGGAGTCCCCCCGACCGCACACGGGATTAAGCCAACTCTAGTCTGGGGATTTCGTTTTACCCTTTGTTTAGCCAGTGCCATCCCCAACCCTACCCCAGCCCTCGGGTGGTCGTAATGAATCGGCTCACCTTGATTGACCCACTTGTCTTGGGAATCGAAAACGAGAATATTACGGACTGGCTTTTTGTCCTCCTCTTGGACAAGCCCCCGCCCCGCCATGTTGGACTGTCCTAGAAGAAGATAGCATTCCAGTGGAGCGGATGAAGATGTTGCACTGATCATTTGGGCGAAAAGTTAGAATCTTTATTTTGTTTCGATTGGATTTCTCGGAGGCGAGGCCACTCGACTCGTTTCCACTCCTCCAGACCAAGATATCCATTCTGCAGATGAGGACTTCCCGCCTGCAATCGGAAATCTGCACTCTCCACATTCGTGGTAGGACGAATGAAAAGGGGGTCGGCAATCTGGTCGTGAATTCCACGTACTGCGAGCTTCCTGGGGTCGAGATAGGTGTTGTAGTCGTAAAACAGATCCTGGTTGGGCCCGTGCCAAGATCGGTTGTCGTTGGCCCTGCCCCCTGGGCGTGGAGCAATAATATTGTGTAGGATGAGCACATCGGTGCAGTCCATGCCGAACATCTCGCACCCATCCTTGACAACCTGAGCGTTCTGGTAGGAGATATTTCCATCGAAATGGACGTGGTCACTAAGAAAGGCATGCATGCCTGAGCCACCATTATGAACACTCACATTACTTTGGACGAGGGTTAGGCCTCGGTAGGGCTCGAATTTCTTTTTGTTCCGATCCTGATTCCGCATGGAGTCCACGATGATTCCGTTGCCGTCGGTGATCTTTCGCTTTGTGCGCCAAGGAATATAATTTGCGTTATCGTGGGTGAGATTTCCGCGAATGATATTCTTGTAGCTCTGGGTGTTCTCGTCGGAGTTGTAGCCCCATCCGAGATTGATCCCGCTCTTGGCCCACGGACTGTACCAAGCACAGGAGTGGACTACGTTGCTTTCGACGATGACATGGTCGGAGAGGTAAGCGCTGATGCCCGCTCCAGCACAGTGGTGCACGGTGTTTCCTACCACTCGGACATGATGGGGGAAGGGGATTGTGGGTTTGGAGAAATCCCCCATTGGACCAATCACGATGCCGTCATTGTCACAATCGGCGCGGTTTTCTTTTTCGTACTGTCGCGCTAGTTCCAAGGTGATGCCTGCCTTGCCCCCATCCATTTCCAGTCCTTGGATCTCGATGTAGGATGCGCCAGCGATGCGGATCCCTTGATAGCAATCAAAGAGGAGGCGTGGTTTTTGTCCGGGATAGGCGCAGTATCGGATCGGTGCCTGCTCCGTACCCGAACGGGTGATCCGTAACAGTGCGGTGTAGTCTGATCGGACGTTGGAATACGTGCCTTCCATAATCAACACCGTATCGCCCGGTCGCGTTACGTCGGCGGCATGTTGCAGTGTGCCGAAGGCCTGGTTGAGGGTGAGTCCACTTCGGTCATCTGCACCAGTTGGGCTCACGTAAAGCGTCCGCCCTCCAAGGTTTTGGGATAACCCCATGGGGGCGGGATCGGCTGGCCACGCTACGCTCAGATCCAGTAAAAAAACTAAGAGGACAAACCCGAGGACGATTCGACTGATGGTGGGGCGAAAAAAAATTGGCAAGAGTTGGGGCTCTAATTTCACGCAGGAATGGGTGGGGGTGGCTAACTTCTCTGGATAGGAGAGGTTGATCTTTGACGGAGGGTGGTGGAACCCTCATGCCACTGCCCAGCGATGACGACACAGCGAGGATGGGTGGGGAAGCCTCTTTCGTGTCGATGGATTTGGGTCGTGAGCAGATCGATGGCTGTACTGCCCATCACATCCATCCGATCTCCGACATAGGTAGCCCCTGTCCGCACGGGAGATTTTCCACCGCTCAAGCTCACGTAGCCAACCTGTTGGGGAATCTTAAATCCGCAGGGTGCGGGAAGCGCAGCAGGACCTGAGCCAAGGAGCACATCGGGCTGGTATTTTTTGAACCAGAGGCCGAACTCCTTCGCGGATTGATTCCGATCGAATGGAGGAATGCGCTTAGCATCCCCCAGAAGGTGAGAATAGGCCATATAAGCTCCTAGATTCATGATTTCCCCCTTGCGGTTGAGATCGTCTGCGAGATTGATGAGCAAGGCGGGGCGTCGGTAGCCCAATCGTTGGCACTCTTCTAAGGCAATTTGAGTGTTCTGGAATCGGTTGGAAGTCAGGTGGTGGAACAAAGGGGAGTGATGTGTTGGATTTTGAAGGACAATCGAGAACTGACCCCAGGGAACGTTGAGTTCCTCGTGAGAAAGATGGAAAAGAAAAAGACCTAGGATGTTGCGCGTCTTAATGACCTCCGCCAGACGTGGACCAGCTAATTCTGGGTTGTAGCGCCAGAAATATTCGATGGAGTAGCCGAGTGCATTGGCTTGGTCACGTGCGGCCGAAACGAGCTGCTGAATCTCTGGCTCCATTTTCAGGGGATCGTAGTGGGGATTCCCTGCGATTATGGCAAGACTAGAGGATGGGGTTGGATTTTTTTCGCGACGCTCACGGGCCATGCCTGAGGCGAAGGGGTTAGGAACATAACCAAGCTCTTGGGCAATTTTTCTGATCCGAGCACAACTCGTGGCACTTTGAGCAGGGTCACCACGCAGGCAACGGGAGATCGTCGCTTGCGAGACCCCAGTCGCCTTGGCTAGTTGCGCTTGGGTTATGGCTGATTTAGATGCCATCGGGTTGGACTAATTTAAAAAAAGAATTATGATTCCAAATTATGTAGATACGATCCTACATTTCTATAAAACTTCAAACTTCCAAAAACTATCCTGAATAAGAATACAGTAAGTTTAATTTGCTTGTTTAACAAGATAGTGTAAATAGATATCATTGCGTTAGAGGATTTTGTACCACTAGTAACCACCTATGTCAATTATTCCTACATATTTTAATCGGCAATTGGCATTTACCAAGAAAAGGGTTGAGCTATTTTTCAGTACAAGTGGTATCTATTGGCCTGAACGTTTATCCCTTGATGGGGTCAAAGTAGTATGAGCAAAAAGATCAATTCCTGCTTTCTGCGTGTAAGCATCCTTTTTTGTCTTGGATCGATATCTTCTCCAGCAGTGGCGGCGATTGTTCTTACTACCTGGACCCCCATCACAACGGATTTTAACAGCGCCGCTAATTGGTCTCCTGCAGGCGCTCCCACCACCACCAACTATGCGGTGTTTTCGGG